>NZ_JBEUPD010000001.1:0-344487 GCF_040492135.1 Actinomadura sp. NPDC000600 | reverse complement strand
CTCTTGGCGGGCGGCTCGGACGGCCGGTCCTCGCTGGACCGGGCTGGCGGCTGCTCGCGCGCTGCGCCCGGCCGGGCTCAGCGCGCGGTGCGGGCGAGGGCGGCGGCGAACTCCGCCACCGCCTGGTTGAAAAGGTCGGGCTGCTCCACCGAGCACAGGTGCCCCGCGCGCGGGACGACCAGCAGTTCGGCGTTCGGCATCGCGTCGGCCATGGCGCGGGCCTCGTCCTCGGTGGCCAGCGCGTCCTCGTCCCCGATCATCACGAGGGCGGGGACGCGCAGGGCGCGGAGCGTCTCGAAGGAGTCCGCGCGTCCCGCCATGGCGCGCTGCGCCCATGCGGCGGCCTGCGGCGGCGTCGCCTGGACGAGGCCGCGGACCCGCCCGTAGACCAGCGCCCGCTGCCGGTAGGTGGTGGGGCCGACGAGGCCGGGCAGCACCTCGTCCACAAGGACCCGGGTGCTGCGCTCCTCTTCCAGGGCGTCGGCCTGCCGGAGCCGGTTCTCCCGGACGGGACCGGTGTCCGCGGTGGCGCGGGTGGCCGCCAGCACGAGGCCGAGGACGAGGTCGGGGTGCCGCCGGCACAGCGCCATCGCCACGTACCCGCCCATGGACAGCCCGCCGAAGACGGCCCGGCGGACGCCGAGCGAGCGGCACATGCGGGCGACGTCGTCGGCCATCGCGTCCACGGACGGCTCCTCGTCGCCCAGCAGGGAGCCGCCGAAGCCGCGCAGGTCGGGGGTGATGACCCGGAACCGGCCGGCGAGTCCCTCGCGCTGGGCCAGCCACATCGCCGAGGACAGGGGGAAGGCGTGCAGCAACACGAGCGGCGTGCCGGTCCCTACGTCCCTTGCGTACAGCCGCACCGTCATTGGGCAATGGTCGCCCGCCGGCGCGTCCCGTGGGACGGAGTGGCCGCGATCGGCCGCATGTGTTTATCTGTCCCTTTTATCCCTTTCAGTCATTCCCATTCGGGTCAGTCCATTCGGTGGGGAGCGGACAGGCGGCCGGCGCCACCCGCTTGACGATCTCGTTCAGCACGATCCGGACGTAGGGCTCGCCCACCCAGAGGTGCTTGGCGTTGTCCACCCCGACCACCTCGGCCTGCGGGACGCGCTTGAACCGCTCCCGCGCCTCCGCCGGGCGCAGGTAGTCGTCGAACTCCGGCACCAGCGCCACCACGGGCCGCCCGTCGGCGCCCCACGCGTCCAGGTCGGCGTCGCCGGCCCTCTTCAGCGGCGGCGACAGCAGGATCGCGCCCTCGACCAGCGGGTCGCGCCCCCACTTGAGCGCCAGCTCCGTGCCGAACGACCAGCCGAGCAGCCACGGCCGCGGCAGGTCGTGGTACTCGGTGTACTCCAGCGCCGCCGCGACGTCGAACCGCTCGGTCTCGCCGTCGCCGAACTCGCCCTGGCTCGTGCCGCGCGCCGACGTCGTCCCCCGGGTGTTGAACCGCAGGACCGCGATGCCGGCGAGCGCGGGCAGCCGGAAGGACGCCTTGCGCAGGACGTGGCTGTCCATCATGCCCTCGGCCGTGGGAAGCGGATGCAGGCAGACCAGTGTCGCCACCGGCGGCCGATCCGGCGGCAGCGCCAGCTCCCCGACCAGCTCCAGGCCGTCGGACGTGTGCAGCGTGATCTCCTCGCGCCGCGCCGGCAGCACCGTCGCCGCCCTGATCTCCGCCATCGCTTCTCTCCGTCTCTCGTTCGGCCGGGTGGTGTCCGCCGCGCTCCGGACGCCGGGTCGTCAGTAGCGCGGGGCGTTGCGCGACCGCAGGACGCGGGGCGAGCGGCGGGTCCGGGCCTGCCAGCAGGGCCGGTGCCAGTGCCGCCGGTCGTCGCCGCCGTCCCCCGCCCGCCAGGCGACGACGTGGCCGACGCCCGGCGGGATCTCCTGGTCGCATCCCGGGCAGCGGTACGGCTTCACCGCGCCGGCCCCGGAGACGGACCGGACGATCCACTCGCCGTCCGGTCCCTCCTCGGTCTCCTGAGCCCACGACGTGCCCCCGCCCCTCGCGGGGCGTCCGGATTCGGCACGGCGGTTCTTCCGGGGGCTCATGTCCTAAAGCATATGAACCCCGGCCACCCCGCACGGGCCGCCCGGATCGTGAGGGGCGCCACGGAGCCCTCCGTCGGGTCAGCGCAGCGGCTTGCCCGCGGTGGCGTGCTCCACGAGGAGCGGCGCCGGGGCGAGGGCCGGGTCGCGGATCTCGGCGTGCAGGGCGCGCAGGACGGCGACGGCGCGGTCCGGGCCGATGCGGTCGAGGTCGGCGACGGGGCCGGTCGGGTAGCCGCAGCCCAGGGTCATCGCGGCGTCGATCGAGTCGGCGTCGGCGTATCCGGCGCCGAGCATGGCGGCGGCGTCGTTCAGGTAGGGCAGGCGCAGGGCGTCCACGATGAACCCGGCGCGGTCGCGGCAGCGCGCGACGGTGAGACCGAGGCGCCCGAGAAGGGCGGCGGCGCGGTCGGCGACGTCGGGGTCCGTCGCGACCGTGGCCGACATCTCCGCCAGGGCGCCGGCCGGGTCGGGTAGGTGCAGCCCGACGACGTCGGACGGGCGTCCGGTGGCCATGGCCTGCCGGATCGCGGAACCGTCCACCGACGTGACGGCGATGACCGTGCCGGGCTTGGCGGCCTGGACGGCGGCCGACAGCAGCGCCCGCGCGGCCTCGGGGTCCTCCGCCGCCTCGATGATCAGGTCGCACCCGGCAAGGTCGGCGGCGGAGTCGCCGACCCGGGCGCCCGCCCGGTCGCACAGCGCGGCGACCGCGTCCGCGAGCGGGCCGACGCCGACGACGCCCACGGTCGGCGCCGCGCCGCCCGGCTCCCGCGCCGCCTCCGCGGCCGGTGCCGACTTGTCGTAGGTGTAGAAGCCGCGGCCCGTCTTGCGGCCGAGCAGCCCGGCGGTGACGAGTTCGCGGAGCAGCGGCGAGGCGGCGTGCCGGCGGTCGCGGGACTCGGCGAAGATCGCCTCCAGCACCTCCAGGCAGGTGTCGAGGCCGATCAGGTCCATCAGGGTGAACGGGCCCATCGGCAGGCCGGCGCCCGCCTTCATCGCCGCGTCGATGTCGTCGCGGGTGGCGTGGCCGGTCTCCAGCATGGCCGCGGCCTGGTTCAGGTAGCCGAACAGCAGGCGGTTGGCGACGAACCCGGCCCGGTCCCCGATCGTCACCGGCGTCTTGCCGAGGCCCTTGACCAGGTCGGCGACCCGGGCGACGGACTCCGGCTCGGTGAGGACGGTCCCGATGACCTCCACCAGCTTCATGACCGGCGCCGGGTTGAAGAAGTGCACCCCGACGATCTTGGTGGGACGGCCGGTGGTGACCGCGATGTCCGTGACCGACAGCGAGGAGGTGTTCGTGGCGAGGACGGCGTCGTCCCGGCACACGCGGTCGAGCTCGGCGAACACCGTGCGCTTCAGGTCGAGCCGCTCGGGGACGGCCTCGATGACGAGGTCGCAGTCGCCGAGGTCGGCGAAGTCGGTCGACAGCGTGATCCGGCCGAGGATCTCGTGCTGGGCGTCCTCGGTGAGCTTGCCGCGCTTGACGGCCCGTCCGGTGGAGGACTCCAGGTTGCCGCGCCCGCGCTCCAGCGCCTCCCGGTTCACCTCGATGCCGACGACCGCGAGGCCGCCGCGCGCCAGCACCTCGGCGATCCCCGCGCCCATCGTGCCCAGTCCGACGACCCCGACCCTGTTGAACGAACCACCAGTCATGCACGGCAGTCTTGCAGAGCGGTCGCCCGAAGCCGCTCCCGGGTACGACGGGGACGTGCGCCTCGGAATCTTCCTCCTGTCCGCCCGTTTCCCCGGCGAGGACGACGCCGCCGCCCTGTCCCGCACCGTCGAGGCCGCCGTCGCCGCCGAGCGCGCCGGGTTCGACGACGTGTGGCTCGCCGAGCACCACTTCATGTCGTACGGGGTGGTGCCGTCCGCGGTCCTGCTGGCGGGTCATCTGCTGGCCGCCACCACCCGGATCGGAGTCGGGACGGCGGTGAGCGTGCTGTCCACCCAGCATCCGGTCGCGCTGGCGGAGCAGGCCGCGATGCTGGCGCTGCTGTCCGGCGGGCGTTTCCGGCTGGGCGTCGGGCGCGGCGGGCCGTGGCGCGACCTGGAGGTGTTCGGCACGGGCCTCCCCCGCTACGAGCACGGTTTCGCCGAATCCCTGGACCTGCTGCTGGCGTGGCTGCGCTCCGACCGCCTCGCGTGGGCGGGCGAGCACTTCGCCTTCCGCGAGGTGCCGGTCGTCCCGCGGGCGCCCGTCCCGCCGCCGGTGACGGTCGCCTGCACGTCGCCCGCGACCGAGGCGCTGGCAGCGGAACGCGGCCTGCCGATGCTCCTCGGCATGCACGTCGGGCCGGAGGAGAAGGCCGCCGCCGTCGCCCGCCACGGCGACCCGTCGCTCCCGCACATCTCGACCCACGTGGCCCAGGTCGCCGACACGCGGGACGAGGCCGTCGCCGCCCTCATGGACGGGATGCCGCGCTGGCTCGGCCCCGGCTTGGAGGGATACGTCGCCGTGGACGACCGTCCGCGTCCGTCCCGCGACCCCGTCGCCTACACGCGCCTGATGTGCGACCTCCATCCGGTCGGCTCACCAGACGACTGCGTCAATTCTCTCGCCGCCACCGTGGCGCGGACCGGCATCAGGCACCTGACCCTGCTGGTGGAGGGCGCCGGGTCACGCGCCGCGACCCTGGAGAACATCACCCGCCTGGGGCGCGACGTCCTCCCCGAGCTTCGCGCCACCACATGAACGCGCGGCGTGCCGAACGGGTCGGCACGCCGCGGCGGTCGGGCGGGTCAGCAGTCGCGGAGTTCGGGCGACTGGTTGAGGATCTGCTCGCGGGCCGTGACGAACGTCCGGTACGCGCTGGAGTCGCCGGTGGGGAAGACCGCGACGCGGTGGCAGTTCTGGAACGCGAGTCTCACTCCGAAGTAACGCTCCAGCGCGCCGCGCATGGCGTCGCTCGCGAGGACGCGCAGGAGCTGGCCGCGCGCCTTCTCGTCCGGGGGCGGCGTGAGGTTGTCGGCGAAGTCGCCGCCGTCCACCTGCAGCCGGGCGACGAGGCCGCTGATCATGTCCCATGCGTAGGGGAGGGAGGTCTTGATGCACTCGACGAAGTCCGCGTCGCCGACCTCGCCCTTCTGCGCCGTCTCCAGCAGTTCCGGGGTCACGTCGAGAGACATGCGGGGTCCTTTCGCAGACGGAGGATGAACACCCACACGCCGACGGTAGACACGGCCCCGGGATAATTCCAGGCTTGACAAAGGTTTTCATTCCGCTATGAACGCGGCCCCGGCCGGCCCCCGGCCGACCGAGGCCTCCGTCATCCCGCGGCGGCGGCGTTGTGGTGGCGCCGCCGTCCGGCCGACCGGGCGGCGAGCCGCTCGGCGCACTCGGCCCAGTACTCGCGGGCCACCCGCGCCAGCCGGGCGTCCCGTGCGGCCCCGGCCTCCGCGCGCAGGGCGCGAGCCCGCTCGCTCATGACCGACTGCATGATCTCGTGGTGGTACACGGCCCCTCCGTAATGGTCCGGGCCGCTCGGCACGACCCGACATCCAAGAGACTCGCGCTAAGGTCCCCGCCCCCACATCGGCACGACGCCTTATATCGCCCGGTCAGTGGCCTTAGGCGGGCTCAGGGGCCCACAGCCCGGTACCGCTGGCATGATCGCGGCATGGCAGAACCGCTGGCGGGGCTGGACGGCATCGACTGGGCGGGCCTCGACCACGCCTACGGCTCGGCGGAGGACGTGCCCGACCTTCTCCGCGCCCTTTCCTCTCCCGACGAGGATGAACGGGACGCCGCGTTGGGCGAGCTGTTCACCAACATCTTCCATCAGGGAAGGCGATACGGCGCGGCCGCCGCAGCGGTCCCGTTCCTGCTCGCCCTGGCGTCCCATCCCGGCACTCCCGACCGCACCGGGCCGCTCTACCTGACGGCCGCGCTGGCCATCGGGTACGACGCGGCGCACCTGCCGTCCGGCGTCGACATCAGGGCCTGGCGCGAGGAGGCGGCGCGGCTGCGCGCGACCGAAGACCGGGACCGCTTCGACTTCGCGCGGGCATTGCGCTCCGCGGAGGCGGAACTCGCCGCCTACGACGCCGTTCGCGCCGGGCTGCCCACCGTCCGGAAACTGCTCAGCGACGACGACCCCGGGGTGCGAGCCACCGCCGCGTACACGGCGGGCTGGTTCCCCGAGGAGGCGACGGCCACGCTCCCCGATCTGGAGGCGCTGCTCCAATCCGAGCAGGACGCGAACGTCATCGCGCACGCGCTCGTCGCCGCCGGACTGCTGGACGGCCGGGCGCTGCTCCCCCGGTTCCGCGAGCACCTGGCCGGCGCCGAGCCGCTGCCGCGCTGGGCCGCCGCGACCGCGCTCGCCCGGCTGGGCGACGCCGACGCACCCGTCATCGCCGAACTCGCGGCCTCCAGCGCGTCCCCGCCCGAGGGCCACATGGCCTTCCTGGAAGGCGACCTGCGCCTCTACTCGGCTCTGACGCTGGCCGCGCTGGACGAGGTGCCGCCCGATGCGGTCGACGCCGTCCTCGACGGCCTGTCCCGAACGTCCGACGACGCGTCGTTCCCGATGGCGGAGGCGGCGCTGAGGCTGACGTTCCGCACACCGGCCCTCCCGCTCCCCCGGTTCGCCGACCTCACCCCCGCGCAGCAGCGGACCGTCCGCACGATCGCCGAACTGCCGCCCGAGAGCTGGCGGTGGGGCAACCTCATGGAGATCCTCCACGCGTGGGGCCTGCCCACCGACCACGACGACTGCCGCCGGTACGCCCGTCTCGCCTAAAGCAGGCCGGACGCCGCACTAAGGTGATGCACCGTGCGTCTCGTTATCGCCCGCTGCAGCGTCGACTACGCCGGCAAGCTCACCGCCCACCTGCCGATGGCCCTCCGCCTGATCCTGATCAAGGCGGACGGGAGCGTGAGCGTGCACGCCGACGACCGCGCCTACAAGCCCCTCAACTGGATGAACCCGCCCTGCTCGCTGCGCGAGGAGGTCTACGAGGAGAACGGCGCCGTCGCGCGCTGGACGGTCACGCACGGCAAGTCGGGCGAGCGGCTCATCCTCACCATCGAGGAGTTCCTGCACGACACCAGCCACGAACTGGGCATCGACCCCGGCCTCCAGAAGGACGGTGTCGAGGCGCACCTGCAGGAACTGCTCGCCGAGCACATCACCACCCTCGGCGAGGGCTACACCCTGATCCGCCGCGAGTTCCCCACCGCGATCGGCCCGGTCGACATCCTCTGCCGCGACGCCGCCAGCGCCACCGTCGCGATCGAGATCAAACGCCGAGGCGAGATCGACGGCGTCGAGCAGCTCACCCGCTACCTGGAGCTGCTGAACCGCGACCCGCACCTGGCCCCCGTCCGGGGCGTCTTCGCGGCCCAGGAGATCAAGCCCCAGGCCCGCGTCCTCGCCACCGACCGCGGCATCACCTGCGTCACCCTCGACTACGACGCCCTCCGCGGCATCGAGCACGAGGGCACCCTCTTCTGACGCCCCTCCCGGGCCGCACGACCTCACATTTCCGGCCTCCATTCCGTCGTACCAATGAGAAGCCGAACTCCACGACGAACGGGGATGGGTGGTCATGCCTACGCAGCACGAGGTCGAGGAAGCCAGGATCCGCGAGCAGATCGACAAGATCGTCGAAGGGATCCGCGCCAAGGACCTGAAGGCCCTGGAGCAGGTGTACACGCCTGACGTCGTGTCCTTCGACGTCGAGCCGCCGCTCCAGCACGTGGGGATCGCGGCGAAGCTGAAGAACTGGACGAACGTGTTCACGTTCTTCCAGGACGTGTCCTACGAGATCCGCGACCTGACGCTCACCGTGGGCGACGAGGTGGCCTTCGGCCACGGCTTCGGCCGGCTCAGCGGCACGCTGGGGAACGGAACGGCGACGAGCGGCATGTGGGTCCGGGCCACCTTCTGCTTCCGCAAGACCGGCGACACCTGGCTGATCGCCCACGACCAGGTCTCCGTCCCCCTCGACATCCCGACCGGCAAGGGAGCGACCGACCTCCAACCCTGACAAGAGACCGCTCAGAGGCCATCGATGCCGATCTCTTCCATGCGTCCGTTCGGGCCCAGCTGGAAGAACCGGGGCGGGCCCATGTTCGCGACCGCATCGGCGTAGGCGGCTTCACGTTCGGCCTGCTCGCGTCCTGTCGGATCGGTCACCCGGAACCCGTGCACGGGGACCGCCCCGGCGTCGATGTCGGTGTCCTCCCAACGGCCTTCGATGACGAAACCGAACAGGAACCGCAGGGCGTCCTCGCCCATCTCCAGCGGATGGAACGGGAGCGCATACGGCTCCTCGTCGTCCCAGGTCGGATCCGGCTCCACGGCGCGTTCGCCCGCCCAGTACGGCCGCTCGAACTCCAGCGGTTCGCCGATGTTCTCCATGATGCCGCTGTCGGGGGAAAGGCTCAGCGAGCGCACCAGCGTCCCGTCCTCCCAGATCGCGAACGCGAGCCAGTCGACGACCGAGTGCATCCCGTGCATGACGACCCGGCGTCCCGCGCCCAGCCGTCGGAGATGCTCGGGCAGTTCCGACGGGCGGTCGAGCACGAGCCTGCGGTCGATGACCAGGTCCACCCCGGCCGCCGCGAGGGCGAAGGTGACGTCGTCGGGCGGATAGGCGTCATCGAGCCGGCCGTCCGCGATCCCCTCGACCGCGAAGCCCGGATGCACCCGCCGGACCAGGCGTTCGGTCGCGGCGCGGTCGGGGTCCGACGCCCCGGCCAGCGCCGAACGGACGTCCCCGTCCGCGAATGCCAGCAACGCCGTCTTCGCTCCCATGCCGCTCCTCACCGGTGTTCGGGCATGCGCCCTTGATCGGATGAGGACTCTACGGACCGGGGCTGACACTCCTCCCGCCGTGCGGCCGGCGCGCTAGGCCGCGGGGCCGCCGGTGTTGTCGATCATTTTTTGGAGGACTCTCACGGTGGTGGCGTAGTCGGCGTCGTCGATGCCCTCGTGGATGCGGGCGCGGATCTCCGGGGTGTGCCGCTTGAGGTCGAGGCGGGCCTGCTCCCCCGCTTCGGTGATCCACCACCGGCCCTCGCCGTCGCGGGTGAGGCAGCCGCGCTCCAGCAGGACCTTCGCCTCGGCCTCCAGGTCGTCCTCGCGCCTCAGGTAGGACTTCATGGCCTGCTCGAGTTCGGGGACGGTCATGCCCCGGCCGTCGGACGAGAGATCGTTCTTCGACAGGTGGCGCAGCAGCCAGAACTGGGGCTGGGTGAGGCCGAGCTCGGCCTGCCGGGCCCGGATGAACGCGATGATGGACTCGTAGGCCAGTCCGGTCCAGTAGCCGACCGGCTGGGCGGCCAGTTCGGCGTCGGAAACCTGCTGGGTCGCCATGTGCGGTGCTCCCATCGAATGATCATTGATGCGGCAACCGTAGAACCTGAAGTTAAGTTGAGGTCAAGGCGCGAAGCCGGGTGCCCGCCGGCGGGGCTCGCGCGTCACGGCGTCTGCTGGACCAGGATGGCCGCCGCGCGGTCGAGCAGTTCGCAGAGGGCCGCGTGTTCGGCGGGGGTGAACGCGTCGGTCAGCGCGCGCTCCAGCACGATCACTTCCCCGTAGGCGCGCTCCAGCAGCCGGCGGCCCTCCTCGGTCGGTGTGGCGATCATGACCTTGGCGTGCACCGGGGACGGCTCGCGGACGACGAGGCCCTTGTTCTGCAGGCCGGTCAGGACGGTGGCCATGGTCTGCTGGGTGACGCCCAAGGCGCGCGCGAGCTGGGCACCGGACATGCCGCCCTCCCGGGAGAGGGTGAGCAGCACCGTGTACTGCGTCATCGTGAGCCCGTAGCCGCGCAGCACCGCCTCGTGGTGGCCCATCAGCGCCTGCTCGGTGCGCCGGATGCGGGTGCACAGGTACTCCTCGACCGGGATCTCGGTCACCGTCCCACCACTTTCACAGATTGCTGTGTTGACTAAGCATGCTGAGAATCGCTAGGTTCCCGAGTGTCAGGTTACTGATTCAGCTCAGGAGGCTGCAATCGTGAAAGCCGTCGTGCTCGACACCGACGACCAGTTCCACCTCGCCGATCTGCCCGAGCCCGTCCCCGGTCCCGGCGAGGTCGCCATCGCCGTCGCCTTTGCCGGGATCCAGTACGGCGACGTGCTGGTCCGCGGCGGCCACTTCCCGCTGCCGCGCCCGTTCGTCCCCGGCTTCGAGGCGGCCGGGCGCGTCATCGCGGTCGGCGACGGCGTGGACCCCGGCCGCATAGGGCAGCAGGTCACGGCGCTGACCAGCGGCGGCGCGTACGCCGAAGTGGTCCTCGCGCCGGATGTGCTCGCCTTCGAGGCCGCCGGCCTCGACCCGCGGACCGCCGCCGGGTTCGGCTGGATCACCCCCACCGCCTACGACCTGGTCAACACCGTCGCCCGCGTGCGCTCCGGCGAGAGCGTGCTGATCCACGCCGCGGCCGGCGGCGTCGGCTCCCTGGCCGTCCAGTTCGCCAAGGCCGCCGGGGCGGGGACGACGGTCGGCGTGGTCGGGAACGCCGGGCAGACCGGCTACGCCGCCGGGTTCGGGTTCGACCGGGTCCTGGTGAGCGAGGAATTCCCCGACGCCCTGGACGACCAGCGGTTCGACGTGATCCTCGACCCCATCGGCGGACCCGCCCGCCTCGCCAACCTGGAACGCCTCGCCCCGCACGGCCGGCTGGCCGTCTACGGCAACATCGCCACCTTCGAGCCCGTCCAGGTCTCCGCCAACGACCTGCTCATGGACGGCAAGTCCCTGCTCACCTACAACAGCAACCTGCTCAGCCAGACCCACCCGGAGCGGCTCGCCGACAGCGCGCGCCAAGCCCTCCGGCTCGTCGTCGACGGCCAGGTCAGCATCGACATCACCGCCGAATACGAAGCAGCCGACCTCGACACCGCCGTGCAGCGCCTCGCCGACGGCGCCGTCCACGGCAAGAGCGTCCTCCGCATCGCCTGAATCCCGGGGGCGCGGAAGGACAGGTGATCTTGTCTGCGGGCTCCCCGGCGTCGGACGGGACGGGCATCATGGCGGGCATGACGTTTCAAGCCAGCGGCAGCTTCGACATCGAGGCGTGGGACGCCGACAAGCCCTACGACGAGCAGGCGGGCAACCGGTTGACCCGCGTCCACGTCGGCAAGACGTTCCACGGGGATCTCGTGGGGACGAGCTCCACCGAGCTGATCACGGTTGAGTCGCCGGCGGGGCCGGTCGCCTACGTGGGGATCGAGCACGTCCAGGGCATCCTGCACGGCCGCGAGGGGACGTTCGTCCTGCAGCACAGCGCGGGCAGCGAGGACGGGACGTCCGACACCCAGTGGCTGCGGTGGCTCATCGTCCCCACCTCCGGGACGGGCGAGCTCGCCGGCATCCGCGGCGTCGGCCAGATCTCCGTCGCGGAGGACGGCGGGCACACCTGGGCGCTGGAGTACACGCTGGACTGAGCGCCGATCTCCGGCCGGTAATGTTCGGTTCATGCCCCCGGTCACCGGCGACGCCACGCGCGAGCGCATCATCGACGCGGCCGAAGCGTGCTTCGGCCGCTTCGGTGTCGCCAAGACCACGGTCGAGGACATCGCCGCCGCCGCGCGGCTCTCGCGGGCGACCGTGTACCGCAGCGTCACCGGCGGGCGGGACGAGCTGATCCTCGCCGTGGTGGTGCGCGACCTGCACCGGTTCCTCGACCGGCTCGCCGACCGGCTGCGCCGGGAGCGGTCGGTCTCGGAGGCGATCGTCGAGGGCACGCTGGACGCGGTGGACTACGTCCGCAACGAGCCCGCGATCGCGCACTTCCTCGTCCCCGAGGCGGCGGGCCACATGCAGGCGGCGGTGGCGGGGGCGGCCGAGCACGTGCTCGCGCTGTGCTGCGAGTACGTGCGGCCCTATTTCGAGCAGGCGCAGCGGCAGCGGACGCTGCGCGCCGACATCGAGGTGGAGGGGACGGTCGAGTTCCTCTTCCGCATCATCACCTCGCTGATCGTGATGGACCGCGACCGGGACGCCGACGGGCTGCGCCGATTCCTGCGCACCTACGTCGTCCCGGTCATCGCGGCGCCGGCGTCCGGGCGGACGGCCTCGGCATGAGGATCTGGGACGGGACGCCGCGGAGACGGCGCGGCGAGAGGGGCCGGGAACGATGAATGGCACTGCGCGCGGGATGCGGGGCAACGCGGCCGTCCGGCCGAGCCCGGTGTTCCTCGCGGTCGTGGGGGCGACGATCCTGTGCGGCCTGATCGCCTGGCGCTACGGGACGATCCTGGACAAGCCCGGCCGTATCGCGCTGTTCGGGTTCGTGATCGCGGCGTGGGTGCTGTCGCTGTCCCTGCACGAGTTCGGGCACGCGTACATGGCCTACCGGTCGGGCGACCGCAGCGTCGTCGCCAAGGGCTACCTCACGCTGAACCCGCTGAAGTACTCCGACGTCACGCTGAGCTTCCTCATCCCCGTCGTGTTCATCATCCTGGGCGGCATCGGCCTGCCGGGCGGCGCGGTGTGGATCGACCGGCACGTGATCCCGGGCCGGCTGCGGCACAGCCTGATCTCGGCGGCGGGCCCGCTGTCGAACGCGCTGTACGCCGTCATGCTCGCGGTGATCTTCAAGAACTTCGCCGACGCCGAGCACGCGCTGTTCTGGTCGGGGCTGGCGTTCCTGGCCTTCCTCCAGGTCACGGCGGCGATCCTGAACCTGCTGCCGATCCCCGGCCTGGACGGCTTCGGGATCATCGAGCCGTACCTGCCGCGCCACTGGGCGAACCAGGCCAACGCCTACGGCGGCTACGTCTTCCTCGTCCTGATCGCGCTGCTGTGGCTGGGCCCGATCAACGAGGGCTTCTTCAACGTCATCTACTACATCACCGACGCCATCGGCCTCGGCGAGTTCCCCTTCGACGTCTTCGACGAGCGGATCAACCACCCGATCCAGCTCGGCCACTCGCTGTTCATGTGGTGGCAGAACTAGTCGTCGGCGGAACCGGTCATCAGGCGGCGGACGATGCGGCGGAGCTGGTCGGTGTAGTGCTCCTGGAACTCGGGTGACCCGGGGTCCATGCCGAAGACGTGGCGGACGGCGAGGGGCTTGGCGGCCGGCGCCGACACCAGCGCCATGACGGCGAACATGATCGCGGCCGGGTCCAGTTCGCCGGGCAGTTCCCCGGCGGCCTGGCGGCGCTCGATGTCGGAGAGGTCCTCGCGGTCACAGGGCGGGATGTCGTCGAGGTCCTCGGTGAGGCCGCGCCAGGCGTTCAGCCGCACGCCGCGCGGGTCGTCCAGGACGTGCCGCAGATACCGGGCCACGATCTCGTCGAACGGGACGGCCGGGTCGTTGAACTCGGCCTCCCGCTCCGTCCAGCGGCGGTGGAGCTCGCGGTACAGCCCCTCCTTGCCGCCGAAGTAGTAGTTGATCAGCTGCTTGTTGACGCCGGCGCGGTCGGCGATGTCCTGGACGCGGGCGCCCGCGTAGCCCTTGGCGGAGAACTCGTCCAGCGCGGCGTCCAGCAGCAGGCGCCGCGACCGCTCGGCGTCGAGCGTGCGCTCGTCCGGGGCGGGGGCGCGCCTCGCCTGCCTCGCCGCGGGGCGCTTCGTCGTGTCCGTCACGACCCCCATGGTAGCCGGATGTTTGATCGGTTCAACCATCCGGCTGTTTGACAACTTCATCCAACTGGTTGAAGCTGGCCGCATGATTCTCGTAACCGGAGCGACCGGGAACGTCGGACGCCATCTCGTCGGCGAGCTGCTGACCGCGGGCGCCGCCGTCCGCGCCCTGTCCCGGGACCCCGCCACCGCGAACCTGCCCAGCGAGGCGCAGGTCGCCCGCACCGACGAGATGCCGCTGGACGGCGTCACGTCGCTCTTCCTCAACCCGGCCGCGTTCTGGGGCGGCCTCGGCGACCTGCTCCCCCGCGCCGCCGACCACGGTGTCCGGCGCGTCGTGATGCTGTCGTCCGCCGCCGCGCTGGACGACGACCCGTCCAACGAGCTGGCCTCGCACCACCTCGCCATCGAGCGGGCGATCGAGGCCACCGGCATGGAGTGGACGTTCACGCGGCCCGGCGAGTTCGCCACCAACGCGCTGGCGTGGCGCGAGGCGATCAGCGCCGGCGAGCCCGTCCGCGAGCCGTACGCGGCGGCGCGCAGCACGCCGATCCACGAGCGCGACATCGCGGCCGTCGCGGCGAAGGCCCTGCTCACCGACGACCTGGTCGACGCCAAGCCGGTGCTGACCGGCCCCGAGGTGGTCACCCATCCGGAGATGGTCGAGCTGATCGGCGAGGCGGCCGGGCTCCCGGCGCGCTTCGAGGAGATCCCTCCCGAGCGGGCCCGGGAGGAGATGCTCGGCCGCCCCTACATGCGCGAGGGCCTGGTCGACATCCTGCTCCGCCTGCGCGCGCAGGCCGTCGACGCCCCGGTCGAGCCGTCCGGGGAGGTCGAGCGCATCACCGGCCGCCCCGGCCGGACGTTCAAGGAGTGGGCCGCCGACCACGCTCACGACTTCCGCTGACCCACCCCGCCACCGGGCCGCGAGCCACCCAGCTCGCGGCCCTCCCCGCCCTCGCCGGCGCGCCCGTCTGTACTCTCGCGGGATGGAGTATCCGGAGCTGGAGTTGGCTCTACCGGGACCCGAGCGGGATCGCGGAGTGAAAGCGATCCTGTCCGGAGAGAAGACGGCGCTCACGGGGTTGCCGGAGCTCTACGAGCGGGCCGGCGAAGCGGTCCCCGAGCCCGGACAGCGGTTCTGCGTGGTCGACTCGCAGGGGGATCCGGCGGCGACGATCGAGCTCGTCGAGGTGCGGGTCGTGCCGGTCAAGGAGATCGACGAGGAGTACGTGCGGGCCGAAGGGCGCGGCTATGCCGACGTCTCGGAGTGGATCGCGGATCACAGGGCCCTCTTCCAGAGCGATCCGGTGAGCGAGTACCTCGGCCGCACTCCTCGTTTCGACGACGACACACTGGTCGTGACCGAACGCTTCAGGCTCGTGGAGGCGGCCGGAAGGCACGCTTCGACGGGCGAAGACTCGATCGCCTAGCCGCGCCCGACTACTCGCCCGCGCTGGAGTCCTCACGCGTGCCGGGCTGCTTCTTCCGGTGGCCGCGCTCGTTGAGGGACTCGATTTCGTGGGAGGCCCATTCGAACCAGTCGCGGCGCATCGCGGCGTAGCGCTTGCCGTACTCGATGACCAGGCGGCCGTAGACGGACAGGTCGTCCTCGCCCCAGTCGATGCCCTTCTCGAGCGCGGCCAGCTCGTCGAGGTATTTCTCGAGCCCCGCCGCGTGCCCCCGCAGGTAGCGCTGGGCCTCCTCCGGCTCGACCAGGCCCAGGAAGAAGACCCGCAGCAGCGGCTCGTCCTTCCGGCTTCCCTTCGAGCGGACGTCCACCAGCCAGTGGCGCAGCTCCGCGCGGCCGGGCTCGGTGATCCCGTACGCCTTGCGGCCCCGCGGCCCCTCCTCGGCGACCTCGATCAGCCCGGCGTCGAGGAGCTTGCCCAGCTCGCCGTAGATCTGGCTCTGCCGGGCCGGCCAGACGTTCCCCAGCGAGATCTCGAACATCTTCAGCAGGTCGTAGCCGCTGGCGCCGTCCATCTCGGCGATGAGCCCGAGCACCGCGTGTCGCAAACTCATGCCGGTACTCTAACGTTCACTGTTGACATGTCAAAATTGGAACGTCTATCTTCGACGTGTCAAAGTTGGAACGTGAAGCCAGGAGCCCCCGGCATGCCGAAGTACTACGCCCGCACCTTCCTCCCCTGGATCCTGCTCGCCGTGGTCAGCGGCTTCGACGACCGGGCCGGCGCCGCAGCCGGGCTCGTCGCCGCGCTGGTCCTGCCGGCGCTGGACCTGCGGCGGGGCCACCGCGCCGACTCGCTGATCCTGGAGGCCTCCACCTCGGTGTTCATGGCCGCGCTGACCGCGCTCGCGTTCACCGTCCCCGGCTCGGCGGTGCTGGACTACGGCGCCTCGCTCGCGATCGGCTGGCTGGCCCTCACCGCCTGGGGGACGCTCCTGCTCGGACGCCCCTTCACCGCGGGCATCGCGCGCCGCCAGGTCACCGCGGAGATCGCCGCGACGGACCTGTTCCGGAGCATCAACCGCGTGCTCACCGCCGTGTGGGCGGCGAGCTTCACCGTGCTGGCGGCCGCCCTCGGCTGCGTCCAGCACTGGACACCGGACGCCACGGCGCTGCTGGTCGCGGTGAAGGTCGCCGGGTTCATGGTCCCCGCCGTCTGCACCGCGCGGTACCCGGAGTACGCGCGCAGGCGCCATCTGACCCGGCTCGGACTACCGTTGACAGAGGCGCCCGCCACGTCGCAGCCCGAGCCGTCCGTTCGCTGACCCCCGCCGAAGACCGGCTCGGAAAGGAGCACCGAGATGGGCGAGAACACCACCGAGCGCCCCGCCACCTGGCTGGACGGACCCCTGGCACCCGTCCCCGACGAGACCGGCGCCCGCGACCTGGAGGTCACCGGCGCGCTGCCCCCCGAGCTGACCGGCCGGTACTTCCGCAACGGGCCGAACCCCAGGCCCGGCGAGCCGAGCAGGCACTGGTTCAGCGGCCACGGGATGATCCACGGCGTGCGGCTGCGGGACGGCCGGGCCGAGTGGTACCGCAACCGCTGGGTCCGGACCGAGGCCTTCGTCCACGGGACGTCCTTCGTCCGCGACGACCTCACCTTCGACCGCCGCGCGGTGCAGGCCAACACCCATGTGATCCCGCACGCGGGCAAGATCTGGGCGCTGGTGGAGGCCGGGTTCCCCTACGAGGTGACGCCCGAGCTGGAGACCGTCGGCGCGTGCGACTTCGGCGGGCGCCTCACCACCGCCATGACCGCGCACCCGAAGGAGGACCCGGCCACCGGCGAGCTCCTGTTCTTCGGGTACGGGGTGTTCGAGCCCTACCTCACCTTCCACCGGCTCGCGGCGGACGGGACGCTGGTCGAGAGCCGCGAGGTCGAGGTGCCGGGCCCGACGATGATGCACGACTTCGCGATCACCGAGAACCACGTGGTCTGGCTCGACCTGCCGGTGGTGTTCGACCTCGACCTGGCGCTGTCCGGAACGACCGGCATGCCGTACGTCTGGGACGACGCCTACGGCGCCCGGCTCGGCGTGATGCGGCGGGACGGCACCGCCGAGGTCGCCTGGTACGAGATCGACCCCTGCTACGTCTTCCATGTCGGCAACGCCCACGAGGACGCCGCCGGACGGGTCGTGGTGGACGGCGCGCGCTACCGTCCCGAGAACTTCGGCGCCCTGTGGGGGGACATCGGCGGGACCGTCGACCCCGCCACCGGGGCGGCGCGCTCGCAGAGCGCGAGCCTGCACCGCTGGGTCCTCGACCCCGCGACCGGCCGCGCGGCCGAGGAGTCCATCGACGACCGCGGCGTCGAGTTCCCCACCCACGACGACACCCGAACCGGCAGGGAGCACCGCTACCTCTACACGGTGGGCGGCGGCTCGATCGTGAAGTACGACCTGCGCGGGCAGGGGACGTCCGCGCACGACTTCGGCGAGGACGCGCACGTCGGCGAGGCGGTCTTCGTCCCGGCCGAGGGGGCCCGCGCCGAGGACGAGGGCTGGCTGCTGTCGATCGTCACCCGCGACGCGGCGTCCGACCTGCTGGTGCTGGACGCGGCCGACCTCTCGCACACCGCCACCGTCCGGCTGCCGCGCCGCGTCCCGGCCGGATTCCACGGAAGCTGGATCCCCGACGCCCGATCCGGCGCCTAGGGTGGTTTACTAGCCGGTACCGCCGTGCAAGCAGTCACTTACCAGGCCCCTCCCGGGAGGTCCCCATGTCCGTGGCCACGGAGAACACCGAGACGTTCGCGTCGCTGAACCCGGCCACCGGCGAGGTCGTCGCCGAGCACCCCGTCCAGGACGCCGCCGCCGTGGCGGCGGCGGTCGAGCGCGCCCGCGAGGCGGCCGACTGGTGGCGCGCCCTCGGCTGGAAGGAGCGCAGGCTCCGGCTGCTGAACGTCAAGGGCTCGCTCGCCCGCAACCTGAACCGGATGGCCGAGCTCATCCACCAGGAGACCGGCAAGCCGGTCCAGGACGCCCAGCTTGAGACGATCATGGCGATCACGCACCTGGACTGGGCGGCGCGCAACGCGCGGAAGGTCCTCGGGCCGCGCAACGTCTACCCCGGGCTCATGGCCGTCAACCAGCGCTGCGTCCTGGAGTACCAGGCGCTCGGCGTCGTCGGCGTCATCGGCCCGTGGAACTACCCGATCTTCACCCCGATGGGCTCGATCGCCTACGCGCTCGCCGCCGGCAACGCCGTGGTGTTCAAGCCGTCCGAGTACACCCCGGGCGTCGGCGTGTTCCTCGCCGAGCTGTTCGCCGCGGTGATCCCCGAGCACCCCGTCCTGCAGACGGTCACCGGGCTCGGCGAGACGGGCGCGGCGCTCGCCTCGTCCCCGCACGTCGACAAGATCGCCTTCACCGGCTCGACCCGCACCGCCAAGCGCGTCATGGCGGCGTGCGCCGAGAACCTCACCCCGATCGTCGCCGAGTGCGGCGGCAAGGACGCCTGCATCGTCGACGCCGACGCGAACCTCGACGCCGCCGCCGACGCCGCGCTGTGGGGCGCCATGTCGAACGCGGGCCAGACCTGCATCGGCGTCGAGCGGATCTACGTCGTGGACGAGGCCTACGACAAGTTCCTCGGCAAGCTGACCGAGAAGGCCCGCGACCTGCGTCCCGGCTTCGACCGCGAGGCCGCCTACGGCCCCATCACGATGCCCTCGCAGCTCGACGTCATCGAACGCCACATCAAGGACGCCATCGACAAGGGCGGCAAGGCGGTCGTCGGCGGCGCCGAGTCCGTCCGCAAGCCCTACGTGGAGCCGGTCGTGCTGACCGACGTCCCGGACGACTCGTCCGCCGTGTGCGAGGAGACGTTCGGCCCCACCATCACCGTCCACCGCGTGAAGGACATGGACGAGGCGGTCGAGAAGGCCAACAGGACCAGCTACGGCCTCGCCGGGACGATCTTCTCCGGCGACAAGTCGCGCGCCATGGACGTCGCCCGCCGGATGCGGTCGGGCATGACGTCCATCAACGCGTTCGCCGCGTTCGCCCAGGTCGCGGCCCTGCCGTTCGGCGGCGTCGGAGAGTCCGGCTTCGGCCGCATCCACGGCGCGGACGGCCTGCGCGAGTTCGCCCGCCCGAAGGCCATCACCCGCCAGCGGTTCGCGACCATGAACCTCACCACCTTCGCCCGCAGCGAGAAGGAGATGGCGCGCGTCCTCGGCATGATCAACATGATCCACGGCCGCCGCTACAAGCGCTGACCGGGGAACGCCCCCGCCGGTCTCCGGCGGGGGCCCCGCCTACACTCGACACCATGAACGCCCCCGTGCGGAGCCGCCTTGAGGTGCGCCTGGGCGCGGCGCCTCCTCCCCCGCCCGGTTTCCGGCCGTTCACCGACGGCGACGTCCCCGCCTTGGCCGCCCTGATGTGGGACGCCTACCGCGGCACCCCCGACGAGGCCGACGTGGGGGACGTCCAGGGCGCCGTCCGCGAGATCCACCTCACCATGGCCGGCGAGTACGGCACGTTCCTCCCGGACGGGTCGTTCGTGGCCGACCACGAGGGCCGCCCTGTGGGCGCCGCCCTCGTCACCCTCTACCGCGAGCTCCCCCTGCTCGCCTTCCTGTTCACCGCCCCGGCCCACGCGGGCCGCGGCCTGGGCCAGGGGCTCGTCCAGGCCGTCATGCACGCCCTGGCCGCGGATGGCCACGACACCCTCACCCTGGCCGTGACCCGCCGCAACCGCCGCGCCCGCCGCCTCTACGACCGCCTGGGCTTCGTGGAAGTCGCCTAATGGCGCGCCGCCGGGCTGATGTTCTGGTTCGCCCGGAAGAAGTTGGCGGGATCGTACTTCGCCTTGATCTCCGCCAGCCTGTCGTAGTGGTCGCGGTAGGTGGCCTGGACCCTGTCCTCGCTCTCGTCCGTGCCGAGGAAGTTCACGTAGGAACCGCCCATCGAGTACGGGTGGAGCTCCTCCCAGTAGTCCACGCACCACCGCCGGATCGTCGCGGCCTTCGCGGGGTCCGGGTCGACGCCGGCGAAGACGGCGGACCAGGTGGCGTCCCGATAGCCCCAGGCGGTGTCGTCCCTCCCCACCCGCTGGGCCGCGCCGTCAATGGGGTAGAGGTGCATGATGGACAGGTCGGTGGGGATCTCCGCTCCGAACCTCTGGTGGATCTCGGCGGCCTCGTCGGGGATGCGGTCGAAGAAGTCACCCCGCCAGTACCACTGCAGGCCGGGCGGGACGAGGTCGTCGAACATGGACTGGAGCATCGGATAGGGCATCGGGCTGGTGAACGTGAAAGCCGGCCGGCCGGGCTCGTTCACCGGCGCGAGGACGCTCTCCAGGTCCGCGGGCTCGCCGGTGTAGCACCAGACGACGACGCACATCTTGCGGCCGTGGAGCTCCTCGGGGAACGGCGGCGCGGGCGGGATGACCATGAGGGCGGCGAAGCCGCTCAGGTCCTCGGGCGCCTGCGGCAGGAAGTCGCGGTACCACCGCAGCACGTCGCGCGTGGCGTCGACCGGCCAGGCCGTGAGGCCCACCCCGACCGTGTCGACGGGGTGCAGCCGGAAGGTGAACGAGGTGACGACGCCGAAGTTGCCGCCCCCACCGCGGAGCGCCCAGAACAGGTCGGGGTTCCGCGACTCGGAAGCGGTGACCAGTGAGCCGCCTGCCAGCACCACGTCGGCGGAGAGCAGGCTGTCCACAGTGAGGCCGTACTTGCGGGTGAGATGGCCGTGGCCGCCGCCGAGCGTGAGGCCGCCGACCCCGGTCGTCGAGACGATCCCCGTGGGCACCGCGAGCCCGAAGGGGTGGGTGGCGTGGTCCAGGTCGCTCAGCAGGCTTCCCCCGCCGACCTCGGCCGTGCGCTCCTCCGGGTCGACCCGCACCCAGCGCATGGGCGACAGGTCCACGGTCACGCCGCCCTCCACCAGGCCCAGGCCGGGGCCGCTGTGTCCACCGCCCAGGACGGCGACCTCCGCGCCGGCCTCATGGACCAGACCGAGCGCCGCCATCACGTCCGCGGCGTCGGAGCACCGCACGATGGCCGCGGGGCTCTTGTCGATCATCGCGTTGTAGATCGAGCGGGCCCGGCCGTAGTCCGGGTCCTGCGGGCCGATCACCGGACCCCGCAGTGTGGTGCGCATGGATTCCAGTACCGTGGCCGTCATCAGGCCTCCCCCGTCCGGCGCCGCGACGCGTCCCGCACCTCCGCGCCCATGGTCTCGATGACCCCGCCGAGCCTCTCCCGGCGGGAGTCCCCCTCCTACCGGTTACTGCCACCCGAATCACGGCATAATCGGGCAAAAGGGAAAAATAACCCCCCATGGCCATCCCCGCTTCATCGAGATCGCTTGACCTCGACTCCGGCGTCAGCGTGGTGTCAGCGTGCTGTAGATGCTTCGTGGATGGGCGAGAGCCGATGTCAGCTCCGTGTCAGCGCTGCCGATGAGTCTTGAGCCATCGGGATTCAGGCGGCCTTGAAAGGAGCTGGGCATGCGTAAAGCAAAGGTGCTCATCTGCGGTGCGAGCATCGGTGGACCTGCACTGGCCTACTGGCTGCACCGGTACGGGTTCGAGGTGACGGTGGTGGAGCGGGCGCCGGGGCCGCGTCCGGGCGGGCAGGCGATCGACGTTCGGGGACCGGCGCTGGACGTGCTCGAGCGGATGGGAGTGCTGGAGGAGGTCCGCCGCCACGGCACCGGCCTGCGCGGGATGTCGATGGTCGACGACGAGGGCCGGGAGCTGTTCAGCACGACCGAACGCACCGCCAGCGGCGGGGATCTCGAAAGCCCCGACGTCGAGATCCTCCGCGATGATCTCGCGGCGATCCTGTACACCGCGGGCGAGGAGCAGATCGACTACGTCTTCGACGACGCGGTCGCCGCGCTGGAACAGGACGCCGAAGAGGTGCGGGTGGTGTTCCGCAGCGGAGCGGCACGGACCTTCGATCTGGTCGTGGGCGCCGACGGCGTCCACTCGGACACGCGGCGGCTCGTCTTCGGGCCGGAGGAGAAGTTCCTGCGTCACCTGGGCGGCTATCTGGGCGTGTGGACGGTGCCGAACGAGCTGGGACTGCACCGCTGGCAGGTGGTCTACCAGATGCCCGGCAACCCGTGGGGCGCGATGATCATGAGTGTCCGCGATGACACCGAGGCCCGCGTCTATGTCGGCATCGAGTCCCCCGAGCCGCCCGCGGGGTTCCTCCCGCCATCCGCCAGGGAGCAGAAGCAACTGGTGGCCGACCGGTTCGCAAAGGCCGGCTGGCAGATGCCGCGCTTGCTCGAGCACATGTGGGACGCCCCGGACTTCCACTTCGACGCGATGGCACAGATCCACATGGACTCCTGGACGCAGGGCCGGGTCGCGTTGCTCGGAGATGCGGGCTACTGCGGATCCCCCGCGTCCGGCCAGGGCACCACCATGGCCCTGGTCGGTGCGTACGTGCTGGCCGGCGAACTGGGAACCGCGGAAGGCGACCACCGCACGGCCTTCACCGCCTACGGAGACCGCCTGCGCGCGTACGTGGCCGCCAACCAGGAACTCGCCCTGACCAACATCGCCCAGATGCGGGCCCGGCATCCCGACTTCTCGGAGGACGCCATGGCGGCCCCGAGCGCCGAAGCGCCCCGGTACGAAACCCCGGACATCATCGACGGCTTCCAGATCCGCGACTACTGACACGACCCGCATACGCCGGGCCGCCGCTCCCCCGCGGCGGCCCGGCCGGGGCTCAGTCGGCGACGAGGCGGGAGCCCCAGCCGCCGGGGGTGTACTCGCGCTGGCGGCGGACGGCGTAGCGGCCCGGCGTGCAGCCGGACGCGCCGTGCTCCGGGTGCAGCAGGTAGACGGGGGCGGACGCCTCGAAGACGCCGATGACCAGGCCGCCGGGCTCGGACACGTTCGTCGTCCAGCGGCAGGTGCCGGGGTCGGCGACGAGGGTGTGCGGGTTGCCGCCCGCCGCGCCGCGCAGCAGTTCCACGCCCTCGGACGGCACGTCCGTCCACGTGCCGTGCTGCCAGAACGACAGATCCGAGATCTCGGACATGGGGATGACGATCAGATCGCCCTGGGCCTGGATGCCGTCGACGACGGGGATGCGGACCGACCGCTCGAGATGGTCGAGCACGGCGAGCCCGGTCTGCCGGGAGAGGGACGCGAGGGTCACGGGCGGAGCATGGTTCACGGTCATAGGGATCACCTTCAGGTTCGGCGGACGAGTCGGGAGTACTGCTCGGCGGACAGCCCGTAGGTCCATCCGGCGGCGGCGACCGGGTCGGTGAAGACGCCCGGGACCGCCAGCCCGTACCGGCGGCGGTGCCCGTCGCGCTCGACGGAGCCGTTGACGGCGAGCAGCACCCTGGTCTGCTCGCGCAGGTCGTAGAGGCGCAGTTCCGAGCCGGGGTTGCCGGGGTCCGGGGCGGCGGCCACGAGCCGCAGCCCGGCCCGGTCGATGTAGCCGCCCCAGCCGATGTGCTCGATCGCGCACCGCCGGACCTCGACGTTGGCCTCCCGCTCGATCCGCTCGACGCTCGGGTCCTCCACCACCCAGGCCGGCACCTTCGTGCCGTGCCAGGCGTACGCGTCCCACCCGTCGGCGTACCGGAGCGCGGGGCCGTCCGGGCGGTGCAGGCGCACCTGCCGCTCGTCGCCCCAGACCTCGGTGTGGAGTTCCACGGGCCGCTCGGACACCACGCAGACGTCCTCGCGCGGCAACCACCAGGCGCAGGACCGGGCCTGCGTCGCCCACAGGCCGAGCAGACGATCCTGCTCGGGCGTGAAGACCACGCCGGACATCCGGCGAACCGCGTCATAGTGGGCGCTCCAGGACGGGCACAGGGCCGCGTGCCAGGAGTCGCTCCGCTCGAACCTCTCGTACTCCGACCAGAGCGCCAGGCGCACCGTGCTCCGGACGGAGTCCGCGACCGGCATCCGGATCAGTTGCCGGATCATCGGGTCCAGCGTCCGCGAGCGCTGCATGACCTGGGTGTCCAACTGCACCGACAATCCACTGACCAACCGGCGGAAACGCTTCGGCAGCGGCCAGTCGGACAGGCGGTCCGCGCTCTCGTACGGGCTCGGCCGGATGCCGGGCGGGACGGTCTCCAGGGCCGCCAGCGGCGACGGCACCCAGTGGAAGCGGGGTGGAGCGAGCCCGATCAGCAGGTAGAGCTCGGAGATGGCGGCCTCGGCGGCCGGACGGTCGGCGGGCGCGGTGGAGAGCAGATGCCCGAGCCACTCCGCGCGGACGGCGGCAGCTTCCCGCTGCACGTCGACGCTCACCGGATGAGGGCGGCGTCGCCCCTTTCATCGATCATGGCTCGGATCTTCGCACAGCGGCTTTCCGCCGTCCACCCCTCGGGGCCGGGGCGGCGGCGACTCGGCTAGCCGCCGGAGGGCCACGGGTCGGCGACCGCGTGGAGCAGCCGACCGATGGCCGGCAGATCTCCCACGACGGCGGCGCTGCCGTCGGCGCACGCGGTCGCGAGCGCGTCCGGGTCGGTCAGCAGGGCGCTGAGCGTCTTGGGGTCGGTACGGAGCGAGACGTCCGCCTTCGCGGGTTCGCCGGGCTCCACCTGAACCCGTCCGGACGCCAGACGGATCGTCCAGACCCGGCCGCCGAGTTCGAGGCGGCACGTCGTCGGGGGCGCCGCGGGGTCGGGGCGGGCGGCGCGGCGCAGGAAGATCAGCACGGAGGTGGCGCTGAGCGAGGACGGCGCGGCGGGTTCCGGGACGGAGACGCCCCAGTCGCTCAGAGCCATCAGGACGGGCTCCAGTTGCCGGCCCCTCTCGGACAGTTCGTAGACCCTCGGGCCTTCCGCCGCTGCCGGCGCGCGGCGGATCACCCCGTTGTGCTCGAGTTCTCGGAGCCGGTCCGCGAGCACGTTGGAGCTGACGTGGGGCAGCGCATGCCGCAGCTCCGAGAAGCGCTGCGGCGCCAGGAGCAGCTCGCGGACGACCAGGAGAGCCCATCGCTCCCCGACGACGTCGAGGGCCCGGGCGATGCCGCAGGAGTCCCGGTAGCTACGGCTGGTCGGCATGGCCTCCCTCTCCTCGTCCTTCGCGCCCGAAACTAGCACAAGGTCTAGTTGTTTCTTACAACTACTACTAGTTGTTTTTAACAAGCAACTGTGTCTACCGTTGGGCACGGAGAACCGATCACCTGGAGGACGCATGGGCGGACTGCTGCTCGAGAACAGGAACGCCGTGATCTACGGGGGCGGGGGCGCCATCGGCGGCGCCGTCGCACGGGTGTTCGCCCGGGAAGGCGCGAGGGTCTTCATCGCAGGCCGGACGCAGGCGAGGCTCGACGCCGTGGCGCGCGACATCGCCGCCGCGGGCGGAACGGTCGAGACCGCCCAGGTCGACGTCCTCGATCCCCAGGCGGTCGGCAAGCACGCCGATGCGGTCGCGGCGGCGTCCGGCGGCATCGATGTCGCCCTCAACGCCGTGAGCGTCATGCACGACCAGGGGACTCCGCTGGCGGATCTCTCCCTGGAGGAGTTCATGCGGCCGATCGACGGCTTTCTGCGGACCCTGTTCATCACGAGCAAGGCCGTGGCGCGGCACATGGGCCGCGGGCGTCCCGGCGTGGTCCTGACCCTGTCCGAGCCGGGCGCCAGACTCGCCGTGCCCGGCATCTTGGGGCACGGGGTGAGCTCGGCCGGCAAGGAGGCGTTCTCGCGGCTCCTGGCCGCGGAGCTGGCGCCCGCCGGCGTCCGGGTGGTCGCCATCCGCCCGCACGCCGTGGTCGACGGGCCCGCCGCGGGTTCCTACACCGCGGACCTCTTCGAACGGTCCGCGGCAGCGGCCGGCCAGTCGGTCCAGGACTTCCTCGAAAGCGGGGGGATGGTGCAGGGGACGCTCCTGAAGAGGCTGCCCACGCTCTCCGAGATCGCGGAGACGGCCGCGTTCCTGGCCTCGGACCGGGCCGGAGCCATCACCGGCACGGTCGCCAACCTGTCCGGCGGCGCCCTGGTGGACTGACTCCCCAGGCGCGCGCGGTCGGCAGGACACCAACAGTGAGGAGATTCGACATGACGACGCTGAAGCCCGGAAGCATGCTGCTCGGCACGACCCGTCCCGCCGAGTTGCGGGCCTGGTACGTCAAGGCGCTGGCGCCGGAGTCCGCCGGCGAGGGCGCGATCGACCTGGGCGGGTTCCTGCTCGTCATCGACGGGCGCGACGACGTCCGGCCGAAGAACGACGACCCCGGGCGGACGATCATCAACTTCCACGTCGACGACTTCGACGCCGTGGAGGCGCAGCTGAACGCGGCCGGGGCGGAGTGGATCGCCGTCGAGGATCGGGCGAAGGGCAGGTTCGGCACGTTCGCCGACCCCGACGGGAACTACCTCCAGATCATCGAGTGGAAGAAGGACGGCTGAGCCGTCGTCCTACTCCGTCCGCGCTCGCCTCAGATGCCGCCGTCGGGACGGAGCGGTCTAAGGCGTCCTAGGCATGCCTAGATAGGGCTTCGTCCCGATGTAGGGGGTGGGGCCTTAGGGCGAACCTTGTACATGTCGGGCCAAGAGGGCCCGGCGGGAACAAGGAGAAGCGGATGTTCAGCCAGGAGTTCATGAAGGTCGTCATCGAGGACCGGGTACGCGCGCTGCGGACGGAGGCGAAGAACAGCCGTCGCGCCCGCATCGCGAAGGCGCGCAAGCGGTGAGCCCCGCAGCCTGTGCCCACGCGGCAACGCCCCCGCCGTCTCCGGCGGGGGCGTTCCTCATTTCGGGGCGCCGGCGGGGGTCAGGGGCGTCCGGCCCCGGATCAGGTCGGCGGCGCGCTCGGCTATCGCGATCGTCGGGGCGTTGGTGTTGCCGCGCGGGACGGTCGGCATGACGGAGGCGTCCACCACGCGGAGGCCCTCGACGCCGCGGACGCGCAGCTCGGTGTCGCAGACGGCGTCGTCGCCGCCCATCGCGCACGTGCTGGTGGGGTGGAACAGCGTCGCGGCCTCGCGGCGGACGAAGTCGGCGATGGCCTCGTCGGAGTCGACCTGCTCGCCGGGGGCCCACTCGCCGCCGATCAGCGACGCCAGCGGCCCGGTCGCGGCGATCTCGCGGGCCTGCCGGACGCCGGCGACGAGGATGTCCAGGTCGGCCTTGTCGGCGAGGTAGGCGGGATCGATCAGCGGCTTGGCGTGCGGGCTGGCCGAGCGCAGGGTGAGCTCGCCGCGGCTCGCGATCGCCACCGCGGTGACCATGACCGACAGCAGGCGCTCGGACGACTCGGTGAGGCCCTGGTTGACGAAGGGCGTCGGCAGCACGTGGTACTGCAGGTCGGGGGCGGGCAGCCCCTCCACCGTGCGGGTGAACCCGCCGGCCTCGGCGACGTTCGAGGCGTAGGGGCCGCGCGCGAGGGCCTGGTAGAGGGCGAAGGATCGGGCGTTCGCCAGCTCCCAGAGGGGCTTGGTGCGGGGGGTGGCGAACATGACGTTCACGAAGGGGTGGTCCTGGAGGCGCTGCCCCACCGGGGAGTCGACCAGGACGTCGATGCCGAGGGACCGCAGGTGGTCGGCGGGGCCGACGCCCGAGAGCATGAGGAGCTGCGGGCTGTTCACCGCGCCGCCGGACAGGATCACCTCGGCCTCGGCGCGGGCCGACATCGTCTCGCCGCGCGCCTCGTAGCGGACGCCGGTGGCGCGGCCGTCCTCGATCACGACGCGGGTGGCGAGGGCGTCGGTGACGACCGTCAGGTTCGGGCGGTACTCGATCGGGTGCAGGTAGCCGGCGGCGGTCGACCAGCGGCGCCCGCGCTTGTGGGTGACCTGGTAGAAGCCGACGCCGTCCTGGTCGGCGCCGTTGAAGTCGTTGTTCGCGGCGAGGCCGTACGCCTTGGCCGACTGCACCCAGGCCCGGGTCAGCGGGTGCTTGTAGCGCAGGTCCTCGACGCGCAGCGGGCCGCCGACGCCGTGGTAGGGCAGCTCGCCGCGCTGCTGGTCCTCGGCGCGGCGGAAGTAGGGCAGCAGGTCCTCGTAGCCCCAGCCTTCGCAGCCGTAGGAGTCGCGCCAGGTGTCGTAGTCGTGGCGGGCCCCGCGGATGTAGATCATCGCGTTGGTGGACGAGCTGCCGCCGAGCGTGCGCCCGCGCGGCCAGTACACGCTGCGCCCCGCCGCGTGCTCCTGCGGGACGGTCGCGTAGTCCCAGTCGTACGGCCCCTTGATCAGCGCGGCCACGGCGGCCGGGATGTGGATCTCGGGGGCGTCGTCGGGCGGACCCGCCTCCAGGAGGAGGACCTTCACGGAGGGGTCCTCGGTCAGTCGGGCGGCGAGGACGCAGCCCGCGCTGCCCGCTCCCACGATGATGTAGTCGTACACGGCGGCCTCCGAGGTCTTTCCGAAACCCTACCGAACGGGCTTCTGCCTGCGGCAGGGCTAGGCTGCTGCTCATGGCGAAGAACAGGGACAATCCCGTCGTGCTCTCCCGGATCTACACCCGCACCGGGGACGACGGCACCACCGCGCTCGGCGACGCGTCCCGCACGTCCAAGACCGACCCGCGCCTCGCCGCGTACGCCGACGTGGAGGAGGCCAACGCCGCGATCGGCACGGCGCTCGCGCTCGGCGCCCTGCCCGAGCCCCTCGTCGCGCTGCTGACCCGCGTCCAGAACGACCTGTTCGACGTGGGCGCCGACCTGTGCGCGCCCGTCGTCCCCGACCCGGAGTACCCGCCGCTGCGCATCGAGCCGTCCTACATCGAGCGGCTGGAGGAGGCCTGCGACGAGCACAACGCCGAGCTTCCGGCGCTGCGCAGCTTCATCCTCCCCGGCGGGACGCCCGGCGCCGCGCTCCTGCACGTCGCCCGCACGGTGACCCGCCGCGCCGAGAGGTCCGCATGGGCGGCGATCGAGGCCCACGGCAGCGCCGACGCCGGAGCCGAGGGCGGCGTGAACCCGCTGACGGCCAAGTACCTCAACCGGCTGTCGGACCTGCTGTTCATCCTCTGCCGCGTCGCCAACGCCGAGCACGGCGACGTCCTGTGGAAGCCCGGCGGGGAGCGCTGAGGCGGCGGGGGTGGGGCTAGCCCCACCCCCGGTTGACCGGCTCCCCTCCTGGCGGCGCCCGCTGCGCCTGGAGGAGGCTTGCCCTCTACGGACGCACGCCGACAGCGGGGAGAGAGAGCACGTGAGGACCCTGACAGCCGCGGCCGCCGCCGCGGCGACGGCGGCGACGGCGCTGGCCGGCTGCGGCAACGTGAGCGTCGGCCGGCATCACGAGGACCGCTCCTACGCCGCGCCCGCCGGCATCACCGGCCTGAAGATCACCGCGAAGGGCGGACGGGTCGAGGTCACCGCGTCGGACTCCCCCGGCATCCGGGTCACCGAGCGGCTGCGCTGGAGCAACGACAAGAACAAGCCGAAGTCCCGGCACGTCGCCGAGGGCTCCACGCTCGCGCTGTCGTCCTCGTGCGGCACGAACGCGATCGGGTTCGGCTCGTGCGGGGTCTCCTACCGCGTCCAGGTCCCGCGCAGCACGTCCGTGGAGATCGACAACCGGGACGGGGCGACCGAGGTGTCCGGGGTCGCCGGGACGGTGCGGCTGCGCAGCGGCAGCGGCTCGGTCCGGGCGGCGGACCTGCGCGCCTCGACGGTGTCGATCAGCTCCCGCGACGGCTCGCTGCACGTGACCGGTCGCGCGGCCACCGCCGACCTGCACAGCGGCAGCGGCTCGATCACCGCCAGGGGACTCACCGCCGACCGGCTGAAGGCCCGCGCCGCCGACGGGCGCATCGTGGTGAGCGGGCGCGCCACCGTCGCCGACCTCGGCACCGGCAGCGGCTCGATCACCCTGGACGGGCTCGTCTCCGACCGGGTCACCGCCGGATCGCGCGACGGCACCATCACGATGCGGCTGGACGCGCCGCCCGCGAACGTCCGGGCCGTCACCGGCAGCGGCTCGATCCTGCTGCGCCTCCCGGCCGGGCAGGCCTACGCCCTCGACCTGTCCGCCAACGGCGAGAAGCGGATCGATCCGGGCGTCCACCAGGACTCGCGGTCCTCACGGCGCGCCAGTCTCACCACCCGCGACGGCCGCATCACGGTGACGCCGCACTAACACGATGCCGCGGGCGCCGAGTGGGCGGCGGCTTAGCGGAGCAGGTAAGGGCCCAGCCGCAGCGGCTCGTAGGTCGGGACCCGGACCCGGTCGAGGCCGCTGCCCCCGTTCACCGCGGCCGTCGTCCGCGCCAGGTGCTCCAGGACGTACGCGACACCGTCGGCGTTGCCGTCGAGCAGCTTCAAGTCGACGTTCTTCAGGCGGTCGCACTTGGCGTGGTAGCACGGGTCGTACTCCTTGCCCGCCCTGCCGCCGAACGCCTTGGCCTCGGCGGCGGTCTTCAACCCCTCCGCGCCGGTGTCGATCCCGCCCGCCGGGATGCCCCGCTCGATGAACGGGCCGTAGTCGGACCGCCCGTCGAACTGGCTCTCGGCCACCGGCAGGCGGCGGCTCTTGAAGTACTGGTGGAACATCCGCTCGATCGCCCCGGAACCGGCGGGCGCCCGCGTGCCGGTGCCGGTCGAGTGGTCCCCGTCGTAGACGCCCCGCCTGCCGTTCGGCGAACCGAGCATGTCGAAGTTCAGGTTCAGGGCGATCCGCCGGCGCTGGGCCGCGGACAGGGAGCGCACGTAGTGCTCGGAGCCCTGCAGCCCCTCCTCCTCGGCGCCCCACCAGGCGAACCGCACCCGGTTGCGCAGCCCGCTCCTGCCGAGCTTGCCGATCTGCCCGGCGATGGCGAGCAGGGTGGCCGCGCCGGTGCCGTTGTCGTTGATCCCCGGACCCGCCGGGACGCTGTCCAGGTGGGCGCCGACGACCACGACGTTGTCGGCCCGCCCGACCCGGGTCTCCGCGATGACGTTCTCCGACGACCGCTTCCCGTGCGCGGTGTCGGTCTTCACCCGCAGCCTGAGGCCGCCCTTCCGCGCGGCCTTCACCAGGTCCGCGCCCACCTTGTGGGACGGCCCGATGACCGGGAACGCGTACGGCTTGGACAGCGTGCCGTGCAACGGCCCCTTCTCCCCCGGCTTGTTGAAGATCACGACGGCGGACGCGCCGGCCGCCCTCGCCCTCGTCGCCTTGACCACGAACGAGCAGGTCCCCCGCTGGATGAGCGCGATCGAGCCCCGCTTGAAGCCCCTGAAGTCGCCGGCCTGGCAGCCGCTCGTCCCCTCGCCCTTGGCGGGGATGTCCACCGCGGTCACCGGCGCCGTCACGTCCCCGGAGCCGGAGAACGCCAGCGTGACGAAGTCGGTCTCCCGCTTGTAGGACGCCTTCGACGGCGCCATCCGCGCGAACACCGCATGCGACCGCTCCCGCCAGTACGGGAAGGTGAACTTCTGCACCAGCGGCACAAGCCCGGCCTTCCTCAGGCGTCCGGTCACGTACCGCACCGACATCGTGTAGCCGGCGCGCCCCGCCGCGCGGTTGCCGCCGTTGTAGTCGGCGATCTCCTGGAGCGCGGCCAGGTGCCGCCGGATGTCCTTCACCGTGACCAGCGCGGCGAGGTGCGGACGGGCCGGCGCGGCCCCGGCCATGGGCAGGGCGGCGGGCAGGAGGACGGCGGGCAGCGCCACGGCCGTCCCCACGAAGAGCCTGCGGCCGATGAGGAGCTTGCGCACGTGCACGATCCTCGCCCCGCGTCCCGGCGGCTCCGAGCAGCGGCGGCACAGGAAGATCATTTCGATACCGGGGTCTTACCGGCTCATGCCAGACACGCCGTCCGGGCCGCTCGCTCCGGACCCGAACCGCTCACTCCGGGGAGTGCAGGTCCACCGGGAAGCCGGGCGGGGCCGCCTCCAGCCACGCCAGGAAGCCGGTCAGCGCCGCCGCGCCCATGGCCAGCTCGACCGCCTGGTCGCCGTTCCTGACCTCGATGACGCTCACGTCCGGCAGCAGGCCCTCGGCCTCCTCCGGATCGGGGACGCGCCGGTTGGACACGACGAGGCCCCGGCGGTGGATCACCTGCCGGGGCCGTCTGCGGAAACCGAACACGCGGTGCCAGTGCAGGACATCGCCCTTGTAGCGGCCGATGCCGAGCCTCCACACTCCGGGGGCTCCGCCCTCCTGGGGCAGTTCGCGCAGGCTGCACTCCACGGTGCCGCCGCCGCGCGTGAAGAGCCAGCGGCGCACCGCCATGGAGACGAACAGCAGCGCCGCCACCAGGACGAGCGCGGCGAGCACCCCGCCGACGTCCAGTGCCAGGTGCTCGCCCAAATCCCCCGCCGTCCGCCCGAAACCTAGGCCTCGACGCCCGCCGCGCGCAGCCGCGCCCTGGCCCGCCGCTCCGGCGTCGCGTCCTCGCCCTCGGCGGCCAGAGCCGCGTCCAGCGCCCGCTTGGCGTCGTCCACGTCGATCTCTTCGTCCCGCTCGACCTGCTCGGCCAGCACCGAGACCTCGTTGGCGGCGACGGAGAAGAACCCGCTGCTGACCGCAGCGAGAACCGGCGCACCGCCGTCCGCGGGCTCGATCTTCACAACGCTGCCGTCGAGGAGGACGCCCAGCACCGGGGCGTGCCCCGGCAGGATGCCGAGCGAGCCCTCGATGGTCTGCGCGACCACCATCTTGGCCTCGCCGGACCAGATCTCGCGCTCCGGCGAGACCAGCCCGACCTTCAGGGTTGCCACGTCATTCCCTCCGACTACTGGAGCGGTTCCGGCGGGCCGCCCCGGGCGCGAGGCCCGTGGGCGGCCCGCCGGAGCGGACTACTTCTCCAGCTCCTTGGCCTTCTTCTCGACATCCTCGATGCCGCCGCACATGAAGAACGCCTGCTCGGGGAGGTGGTCGTACTTGCCCTCGGCGAGCGCCTTGAACGAGGCGATCGTCTCGTCCTTCGGCACCGTCTCACCGGGCTGGCCGGTGAACTGCTCGGCCACGTACATCGGGTGCGACAGGAAGCGCTCGATGCGCCGCGCCCGCTGGACGGTGACCTTGTCCTCCTCGGACAGCTCGTCGATACCGAGGATCGCGATGATGTCCTGCAGCTCCTTGTACTTCTGCAGGATCCGGATCACTTCCTGGGCGACCTCGTAGTGCTCGTTCCCCAGGATCTGCGGGTCCATGATCCGCGAAGTGGAGTCGAGCGGGTCCACCGCCGGGAAGATCCCCTTCTCGGAGATGCTCCGCGACAGCGTCGTGGTGGCGTCCAGGTGCGCGAACGTGGTGTGCGGCGCCGGGTCGGTGATGTCGTCGGCGGGCACGTAGATCGCCTGCATCGAGGTGATCGAGTTACCGCGCGTCGAGGTGATCCGCTCCTGGAGCACGCCCATCTCGTCGGCCAGCGTCGGCTGGTACCCCACCGCGGAGGGCATGCGCCCGAGCAGCGTGGAGACCTCCGAGCCGGCCTGCGTGAACCGGAAGATGTTGTCGATGAACAGCAGCACGTCCTGGTTCTGGACGTCGCGGAAGTACTCCGCCATCGTCAGCGCGGACAGCGCCACCCGCAGCCGGGTGCCCGGCGGCTCGTCCATCTGGCCGAACACCATCGCGGTGTCCTTGAGGACGTCCGCCTCGGCCATCTCAACCCAGAGGTCGTTGCCCTCACGGGTGCGCTCGCCGACGCCGGCGAACACCGAGGTGCCGCCGAAGTTGCGGGCGACACGGCGGATCATCTCCTGGATGAGGACGGTCTTGCCCACACCCGCGCCGCCGAACAGGCCGATCTTGCCGCCCTTGACGTACGGGCACAGCAGGTCGATGACCTTGATGCCGGTCTCCAGCATCTCCGTCTTCGACTCGAGCTGGTCGAATGCCGGAGCGCGGCGGTGGATGCCCCACCGCTCGTTGATCTCCAGCGAGGCGGTCGGGACGTCCAGCGCGTCGCCGAGGGCGTTCCACACGTGGCCCTTGGTGATGTCGCCGACCGGCACCGCGATCGACTTGCCGGAGTCGGTCACCGGAGCGCCGCGGACGAGGCCGTCCGTCGGCTGCATGGAGATGGCCCTGACCATGTTGTCGCCGAGGTGCTGGGCGACCTCGAACGTCAGGGTCTTGCTCTCGCCGCCCAGGGTGACCTGCGCGTTGAGGGCGTTGTAGATGTCCGGGATGGCGTCGGCGGGGAACTCCACGTCGACGACCGGGCCGATGACCCGGGCGACGCGCCCGGTCGCGGTCGCCGTCTCTACCTGAGCAGTCATTCTCACTCCCCGCCAGACTCGGCGAGCGCGTCAGCGCCACCGACGATCTCGCTGATTTCCTGGGTGATCGCGGCCTGCCGCGCCTGGTTCATCTGGCGCGTGTAGACCCCGAGCAGTTCGTTGGCATTGTCGGTCGCCGACTTCATGGCCCGCCGGACGGACGCCTGGAAGGACGCCGCCGACTGCAGCAGCATGTGGAAGATGCGGCTCTCGATGTAGTTCGGCAGGAGCAGGTCGAGCGCGGCCTTGGCGGACGGCTCGAACTCGTACGCCGGCGGGACCTTGGAGGACTCGGCCTCCTCGATCTCCAGCGGCATCAGCCGGGTGACCCGGACGGCCTGGGTCAGCATCGAGACGAACTCGGTGTAGACCACGTGGATCTCCCCGACCCCGCCCTCGGCGTCGGTCTTGAGGAAGTCCGCCGCCAGCCGCCGCCCGATCTCCTCGGCGTTGCCGAAGTGGGGGCGGTCGCTGAACCCGCTCCAGGTCTCGGCGACGTCCCGGTCCCGGAACCGGTACCAGGTGATGCCCTTGTTGCCGACGACGTAGGGGACCGGCTCGCGGCCCTGGTCCCGCAGCGCCTTGATCAACGACTCCGCCTCGCGGATGACGTTGGCGTTGTAGGCGCCGCAGAACCCGCGGTCACTGGTGATGACCAGCACGGCGCTGCGGTTGTCGGCCGGCTGCTCGTTCAGCAGCGGATGGTCGATCCCCACGTTGTGGCTCACCAGCGCGGTCAGGGCCTGCGTGATCTGGTCGGCGTACGGCTTGGAGGCCGCCACCGCCTGCTGGGCCTTGACGATCCGCGACGTGGCGATCATCTCCTGGGCACGAGTGATCTTGGCGGTCGACTTGACCGTCTTGATCTTCTGCCGGAGTTGACGAAGCTGTGCGGCCATGGCCGTCAGTCCTTCTTGACGCGGGTGATCGTCTCCTGCTTGACGTCCTCTTCGTCGAGCGCCTCGACGTGCTCCTCGGCGAGCAGCTCGCCCTCGCTCGTCTGGAAGCCCCTCTTGAACTCCGTGATGGCGTTCTTGAGGGCGGTGAGGCCGTCGTCGGACAGCTTGCCGGTCTCCCGGATGGAGGTCAGCAGGCCGCTCTCCTCGCGCTCCATGTAGTCGAGGAACTCGCGCTCGAAGCGGCGGATGTCGGCCACCGGGACGTCGTCCAGCTCGCCGGAGGTGCCCGCCCACACGGACACGACCTCCTGCTCGACCGGGAACGGGCTGCCCTGCGGCTGCTTCAGCAGCTCGACCAGCCGGGCGCCGCGCTCCAGCTGCGCGCGCGACGCGGCGTCCAGGTCGGACGCGAACGCGGCGAACGCCTCCAGGTCGCGGAACTGCGACAGCGCGAGGCGCAGGGTGCCGGCGACCGTCTTCATCGCCTTGATCTGCGCGTCGCCGCCGACCCGGGAGACCGAGATGCCGACGTTGATCGCCGGCCGGACGCCCTGGTTGAACAGGTCCGTCTCCAGGAAGCACTGCCCGTCGGTGATCGAGATGACGTTCGTCGGGATGTAGGCCGACACGTCGTTGCCCTTGGTCTCGATGATCGGCAGACCCGTCATCGAACCGCCGCCCATGTCGTCCGACAGCTTCGCGCAGCGCTCCAGCAGGCGCGAGTGCAGGTAGAAGACGTCACCGGGGTACGCCTCGCGGCCCGGCGGGCGGCGCAGCAGCAGCGACACCGCGCGGTAGGCCTCGGCCTGCTTCGACAGGTCGTCGAAGATGATCAGGACGTGCTTGCCCTGGTACATCCAGTGCTGGCCGATCGCGGACCCGGTGTAGGGGGCGATGTACTTGTAGCCCGCGGGCTCGGAGGCGGGAGCCGCCACGATCGTGGTGTACTCCAGCGCGCCGGCCTCGTCCAGAGAGCGCCGCACGTTGGCGATCGTGGAGCCCTTCTGGCCGATGGCGACGTAGACGCAGCGGACCTGCTTCTTCTCGTCGCCGGAGTCCCAGTTCTCCTTCTGGTTGATGATGGTGTCCACGGCGACCGTCGTCTTGCCGGTCTGCCGGTCACCGATGATGAGCTGCCGCTGGCCGCGGCCGATCGGCGTCATCGCGTCGATGGCCTTGATGCCGGTCTGCAGCGGCTCGCTCACCGACTGCCGCTGCACGACCGTGGGGGCCTGCAGCTCGAGCGCGCGGCGCTCGGTCGTCTCGATCGGGCCCTTGCCGTCCAGGGGGTTGCCCAGCGCGTCCACGACGCGGCCAAGGAAGCCGTCGCCGACGGGGACCGAGAGGACCTCGCCGGTCCGGCGGACCTTCTGGCCCTCTTCGATCTTGCTGAAGTCGCCAAGGACAACGGCGCCGATCTCACGCACGTCCAGGTTCAGAGCCAGGCCACGGGTACCGTCCTCGAACTCAAGGAGTTCGTTCGCCATCGCGGAGGGCAGGCCCTCGACGTGGGCGATACCGTCGCCGGAATCGACGACGGTGCCGACCTCTTCGCGCGCGGCGGCCTCGGGCTCGTACGACTGGACGAAGCGCTCCAGCGCGTTCCGGATCTCATCCGGACGGATCGTCAGCTCCGCCATGATTCCTCTCTTGCTCCCTATGGGGTCAGCCAACCGGCGGGTCAGCCGGTGCCGAGCCGCCGGCGGACGTCGTCCAGCCGTCCGGCGATCGTGCCGTCGATGATCTCGTCCCCGATCTGGACCGACAGGCCGCCGATCGCGGTGGGGTCGAGCTCGATGTTCAGGTGTACTTCGTGCCCGTAGGCGGCGGCGAGCACCGCGGCGAGCCGCGTCCGCTGCTCCGCCGACAGCGGCACCGGCGTGCGGACCAGGGCCACCAGCCGCTGCCGACGCTGGGCGACGAGCCTGCCGTACTCGGCGAGCCCACCTTCCAGGCTACGTCCTCGCGGGCGCAGCACGAGCTCGGTGACGAGCGTCAGCGTCGCGTCGGTGACCTTGCCCTCCACCAGCGCGTTGACCAGGCCGAGCTTGTTCTCGCCCGGCAGGCCCGGGTTGGCGAGGGCGCCGCGCAGGTCCGGCTCCCCCTCGACGACCCGGGAGAAGCGGAACAGCTCGTCCTCCAGGTCGTCGATCCTCCCGTCCGCCTCGGCGCGGGCGGACTCGGCGGTGACCGCGAGGATCTCCACCGCGTCCGTCAGCTCCGACGGCGTCGACCAGCGCAGCCGGACGACGTCGGCGACCAGCCCGAGAGCGGCCGGCGACACCTTGCCCTCCAGCAGGATCTGGACGAGCTGCGCCTTCTCGGCACCGTCCCGCGACGGGTCGGAGACCGCCCGCCGCAGGCCGTGCTCGCGGTCGATCAGGTGCAGCACCGCGAACAGGTCGCCGCCGAGCCGCGCCAGGTCGGCGGAGGGGATCACGGCCTCCAGCCGCTCCTTGGCCTCGGCCAGCGACGCCCTGCTCACCGCTCCCGTGATGGTCATGATGTGATCTGCTCCTGGGTGCGAGCGCGTTCCTCGAGCTCCTCGAGGAACCGGTCGACGACCCGGCTCTGCCGCGCGCTGTCCTCAAGGGACTCGCCCACGACGCGTCCGGCGAGCTCGACCGACATGGCGCCGATCTCGGCGCGGAGCGACTGCAGCGCCTGCTGCCGCTCGGCCTCGATCTGGGCCTTGGCGTTCTCGACGATGCGGCGCGCCTCGACCTGGGCCTGCTCCTTGGCCTGGGCGATGATCTGCGCGCCCTGCTCCTCGGCCTTGCGTCGCTCGTTGGACGCCTCGAGCGCGGCCGCCTTCTGCTGGGCCTTGTACTGCTCGAGGACCTGCTGGGCCTCCTTCTGCGCCTCCTCGGCCCGTAGGAGACCGCCCTCGATCGCCTCGGTCCGCTCCTCCAGCGTCTTCTGGATGCGCGGCGTAAGGATCTTGCCGAGGAAGATCAGGACGACCAGGAACGAGAAGATGCCGACGACCAGCTCGAACGGGTGCGGAATGAGAGGGTTGTTGCTCTCCGCCGCCAGGACGGAAGCTGCTGTGATCATGTCTGCAGCCCTTCCTCAGGTTCGGACGGCCTTAGATGCTCTGGAAGATGAACGGCGCGACCAGGCCGATCAGGGCGAGCGCCTCGGTAAGGACGAAGCCCAGCAGCATGTTGGTGCGGATGACACCGGTCAGCTCGGGCTGGCGGGCGATGGCGTTCACGCCCTGGCCGAAGATGATGCCGACGCCGATGCCCGGGCCGATCGCCGCGAGGCCGTACCCGATCGAGGTGACGTTACCTTCGAGGGCGGCGAGAACTCCCGTCATGGGTTCATTCCTTTTCTGTCGGCCGGCGGAGGCTCCGCCGGTCTGGGCTTACGGAGTTGTCGGTGAAGGCGCGGAGCCGGGGCGCCGCGCACCATGCGGTTCTAGTGGTCGGCTTCCAGGCCGCTCTGGATGTACATGGCGGCCAGCATCGTGAACAGGAACGCCTGCAGGAACTGGATCAGCAGCTCCAGCGCCGTCATGGCGATGGTGACGATCACGCCGATGACACCGACGCCGAACCCCGCGACCGTGGGCTTCTCGAAGAGGAACCAGAAGCCGACCAGGCTGAAGAACGCCAGGATCGTGTGGCCCGCGAACATGTTGGCGAAGAGCCGGACCGCGTGGGTGAACGGGGCCAGGACGAAGGTCGAGAGGTACTCGATCGGCACCAGCAGGAAGTAGACGGGCAGCGGCAGGCCGCTGGGGATCATGTTGGTGAAGTACCGGATCCCCTGGTGCCGCAGGCCGAGGTAGACCTTGAGGATGTAGACGAAGAGCGCCAGCACGATCGGGAACGCGATGTGCGAGGCGATCGGGAACTGGATGATCGGGACGACCGCGAAGATGTTCCAGATCCAGATCAGGAAGAACATCGACATCAGCAGCGGCATCCACTGGTCGGTCTTCTTGCCGAGGAACGGGCGGGCGATCTCGTCCCGCACGAACATGTAGCCGAGCTCGCCGAGGTTCTGCACGCCCCGCGGCACGAGCTTCGGCTTGGCGAAGGCGCTCCAGAAGAAGACGACGACCACCAGCGACCCGACGACCGCGAAGACGACGGGCTTGGTGAGCCAAGCGGGGCCGCCGGCGAACAGGGGCGGGAAGTCGAACAGCTCCGGCCCGGGGGCCCGGAACTCATCTCCGCCGGAGGCGAGGACCGTCAGCGCGTTCACGCGGCGTTCCCTTCATCAATGTGGTGATGTTTCACGAAGGCTTCCTCGGCGGCGGGGCCGCTCAGGAGGAGTCGCGACCGAACTTCACGTAGACCAGGTAGACGGCGAGCACTACGCCGATGACCAGGCCGATCGGGACCAGCCAGGTCTGGTGCGTCCACTTGGACAGCAGCCACCCGAGACCGCCCCAGATGAGCATCCCGGAGAGGAGGTAGCTGGGCACGGACCAAGCGGCGTCGGCGAATTCCCGCTGGCCGTCCTCCGGCCGGCGTTTCTGCTCGCTCATCGCGCTCCGGACGATAGCAGGCCATGCCTGCGGTGGTCATATTGGAGTAGTCCGTCATGAGGGCCGGCACCGTCCGCGGGCGCATCATCACGGACTCCGGTCCAGGACGTTCTCGGGGTCGTCAATGTAGGGCCTCCGCTGCAGGACGACTCGGAACTCGGCTCCGATCCAGAGCAGCGCGAGCCCGATGACCGTCCAGCCGAAGACCTGCGTGTCGAAGATCGACACGCCGTCGATGGCCGTGACCAGCACCATCACCGCGAGGATCTTCACCGCGTAGCTGGCGAGGGCGGCCAGCATCATGGTCTGCGCCGACAGCCGGGAGGCCCAGGAGAGCACCAGGGCGCTGACCGAGAAGAAGGCGACCACCACGACGGAGGCCAGTGCCGCCGCGAGGGCGCCCTTGGCGCCGGCGGTCAGCAGGCCGATCACCACGGCGCCCACCCCGACGACCGACGTCGGGATCGCGGCGCCGCGGAGCATCCGGGCGTCGGAGGTATGCATGAGGGCTCCGGCTGGTCACGGTAAGTGTTCGTCTCTTGTTCGTGAAAGGTATCACAAGCGTCCGGAATGTCCACAATTACCCTAGAGGTAATGCGATCCGGCGCTCGCGGCGCTACTCGGCGCAACACCCGCACGAGGGACTGTAGCCGAGCCCGCACCGTGCCCAGGCACGTTCACGCCCCGCGCGGAAGACGATCTCGCCCTCGACCGATGCCGTCCGGACCCGGCTCGCGGGGGCGGCGGCGTCGGACGAAGCCGCTGGTCAGGACCTGTACGGGGGTCAGACGGGCATCGACGGCTGCTCGGCGGGCTGCTCGCCGGCGCCCGGGGCGGCCTTCGCCCGGGCGGCCTTGCGGCGGCCGGGGATGCGGAACATCAGCACCACGCCCGCGACCGCCACCAGCAGGGTGACGCCGAGGGTGATCCAGGCGGCGTCGAACAACGCGAGGCCGACCAGCCCGGAGGCCAGCAGCCCGACCCAGAAGTACATGATCAGCACGGCGCGGCGGGTGGAGTGGCCGAGCTGCAGCAACCGGTGGTGCAGGTGTTGCTTGTCCGGCGAGAAAGGCGACCGGCCCTGGTTGGTGCGCCGCCACACCGCGAGCAGCATGTCCATGAACGGCACCGCCGCGACCGCCGGGATCAGCAGCACCGGGACGAAGAACGGGAACAGCCCGTTGGCGAGGATGGCCGGGTCGAACTGCCCGGTCAGCATGATGGTGGAGGCGCTGAGCAGCAGCCCGATCAGCATCGAGCCGGTGTCCCCCATGAAGATCTTCGCCGGGCTGAAGTTGTGCGGCAGGAAACCCGCGCACATGCCGAACAGCACCGCGGCGATGAGGGTCGCGGCGGTCAGCGTGGTCAGCCCGTTCGTCCGCGACAGCAGGTAGGCGTACGAGAACAGCGCCAGCGCGGCGATCCCGACGACGCCGGCGGCGAGGCCGTCAAGGCCGTCGATGAAGTTGACCGCGTTGATCGTGGCGACCACGACGAAGACGGTCAGCGGCACCCCGTAGGCGGGCGGCAGCGACAGCGAGTCGCCGGTCGGCAGCGGGATCACGTAGATCTGGATGCCCTGCATGATGAAGATCCCGGCGGCCGCGACCTGCCCGGCGAACTTGGTGAGCGGGTCGACCTCCCAGCGGTCGTCGACGATGCCGATCAGCACGATCAGCCCGCCCGACAGCAGCAGCGCCTTGCTGACGCTGATCCCGCCGTCGCCGAGGACCTTGCGCATCTCCGGCAGCCCCGTCGCGACCACCAGCGCGGCCACCATCCCGCCGAACATCGCGAGGCCGCCCAGCCGAGGCGTCGGGATCACGTGCACGTCGCGGTCGCGGGGGACGGCCTGGGCGCCGAACCACACGGCGAACCTGCGCACCGAGGGGGTCAGCAGGTAGGCGACGAGAGCGGCGACAAGGATCGTCAGCAGGTACTCCCGCACTCCCCTGCGCCTCCCTTCGCCGGTCGACCATGCCTACGTGCCCCGTCCTGGGCGGAGTTCACCTGGGTAGACGACCCGCCGGGACGATCGGTTCACGTCGAGACCGACCAACTGTAGTCCTCCCGGGCGGTGGTCCGCGGCATATCGGGCGGTACGGGTGTCGTGGACGCACACGATCCCGGCGCCGACGATCATGAGCGCCAGCCCGGCGAGGCACCGGTCGCCCAGCGAGAACGCCCACGGGCCGAGCGCCGCGACGTCGTCCCCGGCGTCCGCGACGACGAGCAGCGCCCCGGCGGCGAGCAGGCCGGCGCCGATCCGCCGCTGGGGCGCCGGGCGGCGCCCCAGCAGGGGCACGGCGGCGACCGCGAGGGCCAGCACGGCGGTGCCCGTCCAGCCGCCCGTCCAGCGCGGCGGGACGTACCGCGGCGGCGGGACGGCGATCGCGTGCTTGGGCAGCCGGACCCGGATCCGCATCCCCTCGTGCGGGGCGAGCGCGTTCTGGACGAAGTCGATGGCGTAGGGGCCGTCGCGGTCGCGCAGGCACCGGGTCGTCATGCCGGGCGCGCCCGCCCGGCAGGTCGCGTGCCGCAGCGGCACGGGCGCCTGCACCCGGACGGCCGCGTTCCCGATCGGCACGTCCCAGCTCGTCCCGATCGCGTCCCACATCAGCTCGTCGTGGTCGGCGCGGGGGGTGAACGCGCGGCGCACCTCGTACTCGATCACGTAGGCCTGGCGGCCGCGGACCTCGCGGTGGCGGTCGCCGACGCTGATCTGCACGTCGTGCAGGAAGCGGGCCGTGCGGACGCGGGCCGGGGCGCCGGTGGACGAGCTGCTGCTGACGTCGCCCACCTCGTAGAGGCGGTCGCCGCGGCGGAACGGCACGTGCCGGACGATCCCGTGCTCCCCCGCCTGGTCGAAGTCGTAGGTGATCGTCTCCCGCACGTACAGCACGCCGTCGGCGCCGATCGTGAGGACGACGTCGAAGACCGGGATGCTCTCGCCGCGGAAGGCCGGCTCGGGGGGCGGTACGCCCGCCGAGCCTCCGGGTGCGGGGTCGCCGCCCGTCGGCCCCGCGGCGTGGGCGGGCGGCACGAGTGCGAGGCAGAGCAGCACGAGAGACGCCGGCACCAGGCAGCGCAGCGCGAGGCGGCGCAGTACGAGACAGGGCGATACGAGACAGGGCAGCACGAGGGACGGCAGCACCCCCGCGATGGTCGCGGGGCCCCGGACACGGCCACGCACGTCAGGCATGCTTCCACCGTTGCCGTGATCGTGTCGCCGTAACGGCCCCGGTCCGCCCCGCAGGGTGACCCTTGTCTCCCGGCACGGTGATCAGCGGCCCCTTGGACGCGTCCAGCGCCGGATCGGTTCGCCCCGGCGCCTGATTCGTCCTGCCCTGGTCAGTTGCGCGCACCTGCGGAAAATCACTGGTAGAGGGCTGCTAAGTTATCGCTCGCTAACCCCCAAACCGAGCCTGGAGGGACCTATGCGGCGAATCGCTGCAGTAGCCCTGACCGCCGGCACGCTGATGGCCGGCATGGCCGCCGTCGGTGCCCCCGCCGAAGCCGCCGCCACCGGCAGCTGGAAGCCGTACAACTCCTACAGCCACGTGGCCGCCTGGGGCTCCTACAAGCGGGCCAGCGGCAACACCTACGTCACCGGCTACCTGGCCGACGACAAGAAGAACGGCTGGACCGCCTGCGTGCGCTTCAAGTTCACCGAGGGCTCCAAGGTGTACTGGTCGCGCTTCAAGATCGTTGGTGTGGCGCCCGACGGCACGCGCTACAACTTCGACGGCAACGCCAAGGTCAAGATCAGCGTGAAGTCGACCTACGGCAGCCACATGTGGGTCCAGGAGTGCGGCCGGAACAAGAAGACCGGCAAGTACTACTACGGCAAGGGCAAGAAGATCTTCTGATCCGCGGCCTCTTCCGCCTGACGACACAGGCCCCGCCCGGCCCGGCGGGGCCTTTGCGCTTTCCGGGGCCGGCCTCGCCGCCGACTCCGTGCTCACCAGTCCAGGTCGTAGAAGCCCTCTCCGACTTCGAACCTGGACGCTCCTTCTGGCTTACCGAGATCCACCAGTCCGATGTCGGTCAGCAGATATCGTCCGGAAGGGTCGCCCTTCAATATGGGGGTCCCCGCGAAGAAGGAACTCTTCCGCCTGATCGACGTCAGCACCCTGCCGTCGTCGGCCGAGAGTTCCAGCACGGTGGAACCGCTCCCGGAATTCGTGTCGGCGGGTTCGCCGGATCCGGTGGCGGCGGATCCGACAGACGATTCGGTCACGAAGACCCGGCGACCGTCCCCGGAGACCGCCACGCCGTCGAACGCTCGCGGCGAAGGGATCCTGCGGAGCAGGCGCCCCGACGTCACGCGCCCGCCCTCGCCGCCGGCCTGCAACGAGCGCAGTTCTTGGATCGCCGTGCCGACACCCGTGTACCGCAGCCGAACGAAGAACAGGCGATCACCCAGCCCCGACCAGGCGAGCCGCTGGTCGGCGGCATCATCCGACTCCCGCCACTCTTTCCGCGCTCCGGTCGCCGCATCGAGGATCCCTACGCGTGCGCCCACGCCCGCCCCCTCCGGCTTCGGTTTCGGCGCGCACGACTCGACGCTGTAGGCCAGTCGGCGGCCATCGGCGCTGACGGCGAGTGAACCGCTCCCGACGGGAGCGCCGGCGATGGCCGGACCCGGCATCACACGATTTTCGACGATCTTCCCGCGGTCGTTGAGCGAGAGCCGGCGGATGGTGCTCACGCACGGCCCGCGTCCGCGTCGTTTCGCGAACGCGAAAAGCGTCCGGCCGTCTCCGGCGGCCGCCAGGTCGAGGAAGTTCGTTCCCTTGGGGGCGGCGTTCGCGTCCAGCAGGCGGCCGGTGCGGGACTCGCGGACCTCGACGCGGGAGGGGTCCCCGCCTCCGGCCAGGTAGCTGGCGAAGTAGAAGCGGGGCATCGTCGGGACCTTCTGGAGGCGCCGGTCGGGCTCCATCATCTTCCGGACGCCGACGATCCCGGCGGCCAGGGCGAGGACGGCCAGCACCGCGCAGACCGGGACCACCCACCGCCGCAGCGGGGCGGGGCGGGGCGCCTGAGCCCGGCGCTCGGGGAAGGGCCGCGGCGTGTCCGCGTCGACCATGCCGGCCGAGGCGTTCAGCGCGTCGCGCAGGCGGTCCTCCAGGCCGCTCATGGCACCTCCTCCCCCAGCTCCCTGGCCAGGGCGGCGAGCGCCCTGGCCATCGTGGACCGTACCGTCGCGGGCCGGATGCCCATGGCCGCGGAGACCTCGTCGTCGCCGAGGTCGAGGTAGTAGCGCAGGACGACCGCCTCGCGTTGGCGGCGCGGCAGGCGCTGGAGGGCCCGCATGACCTCCCGGCGGTCCTCGCCGAGCATCGCCGCGGACTCGGCCGACCAGACCGGCGGCTCGTACGGCTCGGTGTGCCGCCACATCATCCTGCGGCGGCGCAGGACCATCCGGCAGCCGTTCAGCACCGCGGCGCGGACGTAGGCGAGCAGCTTCCCCTCGTCGTCCAGCCGAGGGGACCTGTCCTGTAAGCGCAGGAAGACGTCCTGCACCACGTCCTCGGCGGTGGCCTCGTCCCCGACCAGCAGGACCGCCATCCGCACGAGACGGAGCTGATGCTCCTCATACAGCGCGACGAGATCGCGGGTCCGGGGGGTGACCACGGGGCGCGATACTAGCCAAGACCTCGCGCCGATCCCGGCACGGACACGCGGGACCTGACGGCCGGTAAAGGGCACCGGTCACACGAACGCTCGCCGTTCCACAAGGCTCCGGAAACCGGGGCTGGGCTCGATCCCCAACTCCTCGACGAGGAGCCCCTGGTAGCGCGTGTAGACCCGCCAGGCGGCCACGTGGTCGCCTCGCATCAGGTGCGCGGCGGCCGTGATCCGGTGCGGGGCCTCGGCCAACCGGTCGACCCGGGCGGCCAGCTCCGCCAGCTCGATCGCCACCGCGACGTCCCCGTGCGCCAGGGCCTGCTCGGCGAGCCGTTCCAGGGCCAGCAGCCGCAGCCGGTCCCAGCGGTCCCGCGCCGAGCGCACGTCCTCGTCCGGCCAGGAGGGGAGGAGTTCGCTGCCCAGCAGCCGCACGTCCGCCGAACCCACGGCCGGCGAGCCTCCCCCCGCGACCTGGCGGGCCAGGCCTTCGGCCCGGTGCAGGTCGACGTCCACGGACGAGACGAGCGCGACATGGGCGGACGTCACGGCCAGGATCCGCGCCCCCGTGTCCCGCCGGACCCGCCACAGCGCCTGCCTCAGCCGCTTGCCCGCCTCGGCCGGCGGCGTATCCGGCCACAGCCTCCCGTGCAGCGACTCCCGGGCGAGACCGCCCGGCTCCAGCGCCACGGTGACGAGCAGGCGGCACAGCGCCTGGGACAGCGAGACCTCCCGTCCGCCCAGCACGCAGCGGAAGGACGGAAGCAGACGGAGCCCGGCGTCGTCATTCTGATCACCATGCATACCCTGTTGATGCGTGACGGGCCTCGTCCGCTGCTCGCGTCCGGCAGCGGATCCCACTCGTTTCTCAGTCGTTCACCGGCCGCCACGAACGCGCGGCCCGGACGGCACCGACGCCGCCGACCACGCCCACCCCCAGGGCCAGCGCCGCGGCGGCCGCCATGGCTCCGCCGAGGGCCGCCCACGAGAACCGGCCCTCCTGCACCTGGGCGATGAAGAACATGCCGTGCCACGCGGTGACCAGGCCGCCGACGAGCGTCGCCAGCCACAGCGGCACGGTGAGGTTCCAGAACGCCACCCGCAGGTAGACCGCTCGCCGGTCCGTCTGCACGGCGAGCGGGCTCAGCGCCGTCCCGAAGCCCAGGAACTCCGCCGCCGCGCTCGTCGCCGCCGCCAGCAGCAGGACGAGGATTCCCGCGCCGCCGAACAGCACCACCCAGTCGCCGAGCCGGCTGAGCGACGCGGCCGCGCCGCCGTACTCGATGCCGAGCCCGTCCGCGGGCACGCCGAGGACGGCGAACGAGAGCTGCTGGACGCGCCATCCCTCGCCCCGCTTGGAGCCGATCAGGACCAGGGAGCCGCCGTGCGTCCTCGCATCGTCGGCATCGGACACGGCCTCGACCGGCAGCCCCCGGTCGTCCTCGGCCCGCCAGCGGACGAGTTCCCGGATCCGGGCGTCACCGTTGGTCAGGGACGCCGGCCGGGCTCCGGCCCCGCAGTCCAGCCGCATGCTCGTCAAGGCCGCGCACGTTCCGGTCAGCGTGAGGGGCCGCCCTTCCCCGCCGGTCAGCCGAAACGTCTGGAAGCCCCGCGGCACGGCCCGCAGGAACCGCTGCTCCTGGGCCCGGCTCGTGCCGTCGAGGTCGACGATGAGGACCTGGTCCCCTACCCGCCGGGAGGTCTCGACGGCGGCACGCGCGGGCTCGTTGAGACGGCTCGTCCACACCTGGACCTGGGTGATCAGCCCCAGCCCGATCACGAGCGCGGTGGCCAGCCGGACGATCACGCCGGGGTGCGCGGCGAGCCACCGCCCGGCGATCAGCCGCTCCACCCGCCCGCGACGCAGGCCGGCCGTGGCGAGCCGGCCGCCGGACCGGCGGCTCAGCGCGGCCGCGACGGACGGCAGCGCGGCCCACATCGCGACCGTGGCGGCGATGTAGAGCATGAGGCCGGTCGTCCCCGGAACGCCGCCGCTCACGACGATGCAGGCCACCGACGCGGCGAAGGCGGCGAGCCGCCACGTCGGCACCCGCGAGGCGAAGCTTCGCGGGCGCGTCGCACGCCCGGTGCGGTCCGCCTTGTGCAGCCCCACGGCCAGCAGCAGGACGGCGAGGAACGCGGTGACGAGCACGAGCGGGACGGCCCACGCCCAGGCCCGGATGTCGGACGCGCCCACGACGTAGCCCGTGACCGGCAGCGCAACGTCCGAGGCCATCATCGGGGCGAGCAGCGCCCCGCCCGCCAGCACCCCGAGCAGCGCCGGAGGCGACGCCTCCCCGATCGTCACCAGCGCCCGATGCCGCCACCCGGCTCCCAGCGTCTCCAGCAGCGCGCCGCGGCGGTCGCGGGCGGCCGAACCGCAGCGTGCCGCGACCACGACCAGCGCCAGGCACGGCAGCCCCGCCAGGCCGCCGACGGTCGCCAGCACCTGCGCCGGCGGCCACGCGTTCAGGCGCTCGCCCAGCGGCGACCAGGTGCGCCCGCCGAACCCGGCGATCCTGAGCCAGCCGTCTCCCTCCGGGTCGGCGTTCGCGGGTCGCACGTAGGCGAACAGTTCGGACGGGGAGCCGAGCCCCGTGGCACCGACCCGGCCGGCGTACCGGCCGTAGCGCGTCCTGATGTGCTCGGCCGCCGGACGGTCGGCCAGGGCGGGCGACAGGAACACCTCCCCCGGAGCGGGCCAGCGGGTCAGGCCGGGCGGCGGCGGCGCGGTCGCGTCCAGCGGAACGACCCGGACGATCGTCACCGGACTGCCGCCGAGCGTGTCGCCCGCCTCCCCCCACAGCGCGGCGGCAGGCGTACCGGATTCGGCCTGGAGCGGGCTGCGCGCGAGGTCCCGTCTTTCGCGCCCGTCGTAGACGGCCGCCGTGCAGGCCAGCGCCAGCAGGCCGACCGTCAGCACCAGCGAGGCGAGGGTCAGCGCGGCGAACCGCACCCGGCCGCCCCGGGCCGCCCGGCCCGCCGCCCAGCCGATCCTCAGCAGCCGCCCCGCCAGCCGGGGCCCGCCCCGCCCGCTCACGGCCGCTCCACCAGACGGCCCGCGTCCAGCGACACCCGCACGTCCGCCCGCCCCGCTATCACCGGGTCGTGCGTCGCGACGACGAGCGCGCACCCGCGCCTGCGGGGCACGTCGAAGAGGATGTCGGCGACGGTGTCGCGCGACCGGTGGTCCAGCGCGCCGGTGGGCTCGTCCGCGAGGACGACGGCCGGCTCGGTGACCAGGGCCCGGGCGACCGCGGTGCGCTGCCGCTCCCCACCCGACAGCAGTCCCGTCGTCCCCTGGAGCGGCACGCCGAGCCACCGCAGCAGCTCCCGCGCCGAACCGTAGGCCTTTCGGCGGTCGACCCCTGCGAGGAGCGCGGCGATCGCGACGTTCTCCAGCGGCGACAACTCGGAGAGCAGCTCACCGAACTGGAAGACGACGCCGATGTGCCGGCGATGGGCGGCCAGGGCCCGGGCCGACATCCGTGTCACGTCGCCGCCTGCGACCGACACCGTCCCGGCGTCCGGCTTGACAAGTCCCAGCGCACACATCAGCAGGGTGGACTTGCCGCTTCCGCTCGGCCCTGTCACCGCGAGCGAGGTTCCGCCCGGAACCTCGACGTCCAGGCCGTCCAGGAGGACCCGGTCCTTGAGCGCATACCGCAGTCCTTCGATGCGCAGCGCCGGAGCGCGACTGGTCACGACTCTTCTCCTCACCAGACGGGAAGCCGGGCCGGCCGGGGCGTCTCCACCTCAGGTCAGACGGGCAGCATGCGCTGGGAGGAATCGGCCGCTTCCATCGGCGAGCGGAGCCGGCGCACGATGACCACGCGGGCCACGCCGACGGTTCCCACCACGATCGCCAGCGGAACCGTCATCTCGGCCACCACGATCGGGCCGTACGGGTAGCCGTCCAGGCGGGCGAGCAGCGCCGTCCCGCCCGCCGCGGCGAGCCCGGCGGCCGGAACCAGCACGGCGAGCACCCGGACGGTCGCCTGCCGCGCCGCGTCGGCATGGAACCTCAGCACCGCCGAGGCCGCCGCGAGGGCGCCGGCCCAGGCGGAGACCGCGGTGACCGCGTAGAGGGCGAGGGCGAGCCACGTCGGCACGTCCACGGTGCTCTCCCTGCCGAGGACGTGTGCCATCTCGTCGCTGGACAGGCCGAACACCATGAACAGCTCGGCGAACGCACCCGGCAGCAGACCGGCCGTGGTCGCGGCCATGAGGCGTCCCGCGCGGTGGCGGAGCGGAACGGCACCGCGTTCGGACGCCCAGGCGCGGGCGAAACCGGCCGGGTCGCCGCCGACATAGGACTGGGGGTCGCGGCCGTCCGCCCGGGCGGCCGACAGGTCCGCTTCGAGTTCGGCCGCCATGTCCGCGCCGTCCTCCCGCGACACGCCGATGCGGCGCCATGTGCGCGTGCACTCCCTGACGACCCTCTCGGTCATCGCACGACCCCCTTCTCCCTGCTCGGCGAACCGGCGAGGACGGCGGAGACGCCCTCGGCGAGCAGTCCCCACTCCCTGGACCAGACGGCCAGCGCGCCGGCTCCGTCCTCCGTCGGCCGGTAGTACTTGCGGGCGGGCCCGCCGGCGCTCTCCACCAGGTACGACTCCACGAGGCCCTCGCGCTGCAGCCGGCCGAGGGCCGGGTAGATCGACCCCTCGGCCACCGCGTCCAGCCCGGCCGCGGCGAGCCGCTGCACCATCTCGTAGCCGTACGCCGGCTCGTCGGCGAGCACGGCGAGCAGGCACAGGTCGAGGACGCCGCGCAGCCACTGGCTCCTGCGCCGGTCGACATCCACTGTCATGCACAGCATGCTAGTAGGCCATACTCTTGCGTTGCAAGATAGTGCCGCGCGATGAGTTCTGGGGCGCCGGGCGGTCCACCTCCCGATCGGCAACGTTCAGGAGGTCTCGATGGGCACCGTGGTCCTGTACAAGAGCATGTCGTTGGACGGCGTCGTCGCCGGCCCGGACGTCAGCGCGGAGCATGCCATGGGCAGGGGCGGCATGCGGCTGCACGAGTGGATGTTCACCGACCGGCCCGACCCGCGCGACAAGGAGGTCGTCGCCGCGATGAACGCCTCGGTGGGCGCGGTCGTCCTCGGCAAGCGCACGTTCGACGTCGGCCTGCCCCACTGGGAGGACACCCCGTACCCGGTGCCGACCTTCGTCCCCACCCGCGAGGCCCGCGACGAGCTCGTCATGAAGAGCGCCTCGTTCACCTTCGTCACCGATGGCATCGACGCCGCGCTCAAGGCCGCCCAAGAGGCGGCCGGCGACAAGGACGTGGTCGTGATGGGAGCCCGGACGGGACGGCGGTTCCTGCGCGACGGGCTGCTGGACGAGTTGCAGATCAACCTGGTGCCGGTCGTGCTGGGCGCGGGAACCCGGCTCTTCGACGACCTGGGGCACATCGAACTGGAGCGCACGGACGTGATCGCCTCCGAGGAGGTCACGCACCTGCGGTTCCGGGTCGTGAAGTAGCGGGCCGCCGCCCCTGCGCTACTCGGTGCCGGAGTCGTCCTTGCGCAGGGACGGCTTGGTCGTAGCCTCAGACGCCTCTTGGGAAGTCTCAGAAGGCTCGTGGGAGGCCTTCGGGGGCTCGTCCTTGGTTAGGGAAGGCTTGGTTTCCTCGGCGGCGGAGGGGACCTCTGCGGGCTCGTCGGGCTCGTCCTCTTCGGTGAGGAGCACGCCCACCACGGCGCGGATCTTGTCCTCCGGGACGGCGCCGGCGCGCAGGAGGCGCGGGACGGGGCCGGTCAGGTCGATGATCGTGGACGGGTCGGCGTGGCCGGACTGGCCTCCGTCCAGGTACACCGCGACCGAGTCGCCGAGCATCTTCTCGGCCTCGTCGACCGTGCGGGCGGCGGGGCGGCCCGACAGGTTCGCGCTGCTCACCGCGAGAGGGCCCGTCTCCTTGAGCAGCTCGACGGCCAGCTCGTGCATCGGCATCCGGATGGCGACGGTGCCCTTGGTCTCGCCGAGGTCCCACATGAGGCTGGGGTTGGCGCGGCACACCAGGGTCAGCGCGCCAGGCCAGAACTCGTCGATGAGGTCCTGCCCGTAGGTGCCGAGGTCCTCCACCAGGGCCGTCGCGGCGCGGACGGAGCCGACCAGCACCGGCGGCGGCATCTCGCGGCCCCGGCCCTTGGCGTCCAGGAGGGCGGTCACGGCGGGCGGCATGAACGCGTCCACGCCGACGCCGTACACGGTGTCGGTCGGCATGACGATCAGCTCGCCGCGCCGGACGGCCGAGAAGGCCTCGGCGATCCCCCGGGTGCGCTCCATCGGCTGAGAGCAGTCGTAACGTCGGCTCACGGTCGCCCGTCTTCCCATCTGCACGCGCTCGTCCGGTCCCGCGCAGCGCTCTTCCGGCACTTCACAGCCGGTACGCCACAGCGTTCGCCGGTATGGCACCGCCCAGGATAGCGGTGCTAGTCGGCGGCCAGGCGGGCGGTGACGAAGCGGTCCCGGTTGGCCAGGTCGCGGCGGTTGCGCACGTCCCGCCAGCCGTTCTCCTCCGCGAAGATCCAGTAGACGCCGTTGCCCTGCAGGTCGCTGTGCTCGACGGCCACGTAGCCGCCGGGGCGCAGGAGGCGGCGGGCGGTGCGCTCCACGATGCGGATCGCGTCCAGGCCGTCGTCGCCGCCGCCCCACAGGGCGTCGGCGGGGTCGTGGTCGCGGACGTCGCGGGGGACGTACTCCCACTCGCTCATCGGGATGTACGGCGGGTTGCTGACGACGAGGTCGACGGTGCCGTCCAGCTCGGTGAGGGCGGTGGCGAAGTCGTCCAGATGCAGCCGGACGCGGCCGCGCTCGTCCAGCTCCTCCACGTTGCGGGTGGCGTGGACGAAGGCCGTCGGGTCCTTCTCCACGGCGTGGACGCGGGCGCGCGGGGCCTCCAGCGCGATGGACAGCGCGATCGCGGCGGACCCGGTGCCGAGGTCGACCACGAGAGGGTCGCGGACGTCCATGTCGCGCAGCGTCTCCAGCGCCCAGCCGACCATCACCTCGGTCTCCGGGCGCGGCACGAACACACCGGGCCCGACCTTCAGCTCCAGGTAGCGGAAGAACGCGCGGCCGGTGATGTGCTGCAGCGGCTCCCCCGCCTCGCGCCGCGCGACGAACTCCCAGAACCGGGCGTCGAAGGCGCTGTCGGGGACGCCGTGCAGCTCCGAGCGCCGCACCCGGTGCACGGCCGCGGCGAGCTCCTCGGCGTCGGCGCGGGGCGAGGCGGCGCCCGCGTCGGCGAGCCGGGCGGTGGCCCTGGCGATCTCGTCGAGCAGCAGGTTCATGATCCTGTCTTTCGAAGGGGGACGACCCCCCACGCCCCCCGATTCGCTGCGCTCATGACTCTTGCCCCCCGAGGGGGGACGACCCCCCACGCCCCCCGATTCGCTGCGCTCATGACTTCTGGGCTTCGGCCAGTCGACGTTCCATCTCGGCGTCGACAAGCGCCTGGGTGACGTTGTGGAGGTCGCCGTCCAGCACCTGGTCGAGGTTGTAGGCCTTGTAGCCGACCCGGTGGTCGGAGATCCGGTTCTCCGGGTAGTTGTAGGTGCGCACCCGCTCGGAGCGGTCCACGGTGCGGACCTGGCTCTTGCGCTCGGCCGCGGCGGCGGCGTCGGCCTCCTCCTGCGCCATCGCCAGCAGCCGGGACCGCAGGATGCGCAGCGCCTGCTCCTTGTTCTGGAGCTGGCTCTTCTCGTTCTGGCAGGAGACGACGACGCCGGTCGGCAGGTGCGTGATGCGCACGGCGGAGTCCGTCGTGTTGACGCTCTGCCCGCCGGGCCCGGACGAGCGGTAGACGTCGATGCGCAGGTCGTTGGGGTCGACCTGGACGTCGACGTCCTCGGCCTCGGGCGTCACCAGGACGCCGACGGCGCTGGTGTGGATGCGGCCCTGCGACTCGGTCGCGGGCACCCGCTGCACCCGGTGGACGCCGCCCTCGAACTTGAGCCGCGTCCAGACGCCCTCCTCCTGGGCCCCCTTGGCCTTCACCGCGACCGTGACGTCCTTGTAGCCGCCGAGGTCGGAGGGGTGGGAGTCGAGGATCTCGGTCTTCCAGCCGACGCGCTCGGCGTAGCGGAGGTACATCCGCAGCAGGTCGCCGGCGAACAGCGCCGACTCCTCGCCGCCCTCACCGGCCTTGACCTCCAGGATGACGTCCTTGGCGTCGTTCGGGTCGCGCGGGACGAGCAGCCGCCGCAGCCGCTCCTCCAGCTCCTCGCGGCGCTTGCCGAGCTCCTCGGCCTCGGCCGCGAACGCGGCGTCCTCGCCGCCCAGCTCGCGGGCGGCGGCGAGGTCGTCCTCGGTCGCGGCCAGCTCGCGGTGCGTCTCGACGATCGGCCGCAGCTCCGCGTAGCGCTTGCCGAGCTTGCGCGCCAGGGCCTGGTCGGCATGGACGGACGGGTCGGCGAGGCGTTCCTCGATGCCCGCGTATTCGCTGATCAGATCGTCGAGATTCACGCTCAGTCCTGGCCCGTCGCGGCACGGGGGCGGCCGCCCCCGATCGCCGATTTCGGACGGCCCGGGGACCTGGAGAGTCCCCGGGCCGTCCCTGATGTCCGCGGTGCGGATCGTCCTACTTGCCGGCCTTCTTCTTGCCGAAGCGCTGCTCGAAGCGCGCGACCCGGCCGCCGGTGTCGAGGATCTTCTGCTTGCCCGTGTAGAACGGGTGGCAGTTCGAGCACACGTCCGCGTGGATCACGCCGTTCGCGGCGGTGCTGCGGGTCTCGAAGGTGTTGCCGCACGTACACGTCACGGTGGTGACGACGTAGTCCGGGTGGATGTCGGGCTTCATGGGTTCTCCTCGCTTCGGGCGGTCGCCGGGCGCCCCCGGCCCGCATGGCGATGCCAAGGGGCAGATGTGGGAGGCGTGAACCGGTACCGCAGCGGTTGCACACCAAGTGTGCCAGATACCCGAACGTGGCGAGGTCACCGGTCATTCCCGATCAGTGCTTGCCCAGGGGGAGCGACCCCCCTGGAACCCCCCGTTGCGAGCCGGGCGATCCTCACGCCACGGTGCGGATTTCTGTGCCCGTGCGGGTTTCGTCGTGGCGCTGCGGTCGCCCGGCTCGGCGGGTCGGGCGACCTCCAGGCGCCTAGAGCGCCTTCCGGCCGCCCGACCCGCGCCGTCGCTCAGGTCCACTCCAAGAGCGTCCTGGTGTGGCACGTCCAAGAGCATCACGTGGCACATCAGATAGAGCGCCTTCCGGCCGCCCGACCCGCGTGTCCTGGGCTGGGCTAGCCCCGCCCGAGGTAGGCGAGTACGGCCATTACTCGGCGGTGGCCGCCTTGGGCGGGTTGCAGGTTCAGTTTCATGAAGATGTTGGAGATGTGCTTCTCCACGGCGCCCTCGGTGACGACGAGGTCCGCGGCGATGGCGCCGTTCGAGCGGCCCTGCGCCATCAGGCCGAGCACCTCGCGCTCGCGCGGGGTCAGCGCCTCCAGCGGGTCGCCGGTGCGGCGGCGGCCGAGCAGCTGGCCGATCACCTCCGGGTCGATGACCGTGCCGCCGGCGGCGATGCGGCGGACCGCGTCGATGAACTCCTCGACGTCCGACACCCGCTCCTTCAGCAGGTAGCCGACGCCCTGCGCGCCGCCGCCGATGAGGTCCGTGGCATAGCGCTCCTCCACGTACTGGGACAGGACGAGGATCGGCGTGCCCGGACGGCGCTCCCGGACGGCGAGGGCCGCGCGCAGCCCCTCGTCGGTGAACGAGGGCGGCATCCGGACGTCCACGATGGCGAGGTCCGGAGAGTGCTCCTCGACGATGCCGAGCAGCCCCGGCCCGTCCCCCACGGTCGCCACCGTCTCGATCCCGGCGTCGCCGAGCAGCCGGACGAGCCCTTCCCGCAGCAGCACCGAGTCCTCGGCGATCACTACCCGCATCCGGCCATTATCGGGCCCGCGGCGCCGCCGCGCGCCGGGATCACCACGTGCAGGGCAGTTCGGCGCGCACGGTCGTGGGGCCGCCGGGCGGGCTGTCCACGGTCAGCGTGCCGTCGATCGTCGCCGCCCGGTCGGCCAGCCCGGCGAGGCCGCCGTCCGGCCGCGCGACCGCGCCGCCCACCCCGTCGTCGGCCACCTCGACGACCACCAGGCGGTCCTCGCGGGTCACGCGGACGGTCGCGCGGGTCGCGCGGGCGTACTTGGCGATGTTGGCCAGCGACTCGGCGACGATGAAGTAGGCGATGCTCTCGACCGCCGCGGGCGGGCGCTCGGGCAGGTCGACCTCCACCTCGACGGGCACGGGGGCGCGCCCGGCGAGCCCGGACAGCGCCGGGTCCAGGCCGCGGTCGGTGAGGATCGCCGGGTAGATCCCGCGGGCGAGGTCGCGCAGCTCGGAGATCGCCTCCCTGGTGCCCGCGTGGGCCTGCTCGATCAGCGCCCGCGCGCCCTCGGGGTCCTCGTCGAGCTTGGCGCGGGCACGGCCGATGTCCATCGCCACCGCCAGCAGCCGCTGCTGCGCCCCGTCGTGCAGGTCCCGCTCGATGCGGCGCCGCTCGAACTCGGCCGCGTCCACGCCGCGGGCGCGGCTGGCCCGCAGGTGCTCGGTCCGCTCGCGCAGCGCGGCGTTCTCGGTCTGGGACGGGCTCGGGCCGAGCATCAGCGCGGCGAACGCGGCGTGCCCCATCGCCATCGCCCGCGTCACGTACATCGCGAGGACGAGGAACCCCAGGCCGACGACCGACACCGGCAGCGCCTCGACCGGGTTGCCCGCCCAGTACGAGACCCCGAAGTTGACCTCGGCGCCGCCGCTCACTGCCACGACCACCGGGAGGAACAGCAGCGTGCCCGCCCCGGCCCACACCGCCGCCGACACGACGAACTCGAACATCGTGATCGGGAGCAGCACCGCGAGGTAGAGGAGGTCCTTCCAGGTCGCCGGGTCCGCCGCCATCCTCCTGAGCTTGGCCAGCGGGTTGCGCCCGGCGGGCAGGGGCCGGTACGGGCTCGGTATCCGGACGCCGAACGCCGCCCGGACGAGCCGCCGCTCCAGCATCGCGCCGAACCGCCACGCGACCATCAGCAGCGCCAGCAGCGGGACGCCCACCCATATGATCAACAGCCCGACCGACAGGGCCAGCCCGACGGCCAGGACGACGAACCAGCCCAGCCCGAAGGCCAGGCTGACGGCCAGGTACAGCGCCGAGCGCCAGGTCAGCGACGACGTGACCATCGCGAGCGGATGCCAGGGGCGGTTCATGACGGACGCCGGCTCCCCGCCGGCGCGCGTCGCCGTCGCCCATCGCGCCGCGACCCACCGGACGGCGCCGCCCGCCCCGTCCGGGTCCTTGCTCGACTCGCCCACGTCGTCCCTCCGTGCTCGCTCCGACCTACGTGGGCCCGTGCTCGCCTGCGTGTGCCCGTTTCCGACTGACAAGACAAGCGTGCCTGGCCGAGGACGGGGCGACCATGACGCGCTCCGCCGGATCAGAGGTGGGGCTAACCCCACCATGCCGGAGGCACCGACGGCGACGCCCCCGCCGGAACGGTCCGGACGGGGGCGTGCGCGGCGCGTGTCAGCGGTCGTCGGAGACGGTCGTCTTCTGCACCTGGAGCAGGAACTCGGCGTTGGACTTGGTCTCCTTCATCTTCTCGATGAGGAGCTCCAGCGCCTGCTGCGTGTCGAGCGCGTGCAGCACCCGGCGCAGCTGCCAGACGACCCGCAGCTCCTCCGGAGCCATGAGGATCTCCTCCTTGCGGGTGGAGGACTGGTCGACGTCCACCGCCGGGAAGATCCGCTTGTCCGCGAGCGACCGGTTGAGCTTCAGCTCCATGTTGCCGGTGCCCTTGAACTCCTCGAAGATGACCTCGTCCATGCGGGACCCGGTCTCCACCAGCGCGGTGGCGAGGATCGTCAGCGAGCCGCCGTTCTCGATGTTGCGGGCCGCGCCGAAGAACCGCTTCGGCGGGTACAGCGCGGTCGAGTCGACACCACCGGACAGGATGCGGCCGGACGCGGGCGCCGCCAGGTTGTAGGCCCGGCCCAGGCGGGTGATCGAGTCGAGCAGCACGACGACGTCGTGGCCGAGCTCGACGAGCCGCTTGGCGCGCTCGATGGCCAGCTCCGCGACCGTGGTGTGGTCCTCGGCGGGACGGTCGAAGGTCGAGTGGATGACCTCGCCCTTCACCGTCCGCTGCATGTCGGTGACCTCTTCCGGACGCTCGTCCACGAGGACGACCATCAGGTGGCACTCCGGGTTGTTCTTGGTGATCGCGTTGGCGATCGCCTGGAGCACCATCGTCTTGCCGGCCTTCGGCGGCGACACGATCAGGCCGCGCTGCCCCTTGCCGATCGGCGACACCAGGTCGATGATCCGGGTCGTCAGGATGCCCGGGTCGGACTCCAGGCGCAGCCGCTCCTGCGGGTACAGCGGGGTCAGCTTGGAGAAGTCGACGCGGCCCTTGGCCTGGTCGGGCTCCATCCCGTTGACGGTGTCGAGGCGGACCAGCGCGTTGAACTTCTCGCGCCGCTCGCCCTCGCGCGCCTGCCGGACCGCGCCGGTGATGACGTCGCCCTTGCGCAGCCCGTTCTTGCGGACCTGCGCCAGCGACACGTACACGTCGTTCGGGCCGGGCAGGTAGCCGGTCGTCCGGACGAAGGCGTAGTTGTCGAGGATGTCGAGGATGCCCGCGACGGGGATGAGGACGTCGTCCTCGGTGATCACCGGCTCCTCGTAGCGCTCGCGGCCGCGGCCGCGGTTGCGCTCCCGGAACCGGCGCCCGCGCCGTCCCCGGCCGCTGCCGTCGTCGTCGTCGTGCTGGCCGCCGCCGCCCTGACCGCCGCCGCCCTGGCCGCGCTGGCGTCCGCCGCCCTGCTCACCGCGCTCGCCGCGCTCACCACGCTCGCCCCGGTCACCACGCTCGCCGCGCTCGCCCCGGTCGCGGCCCTCGCCGCGCTCCCGGCCGCCGCGCTGCCGCTGGCGCCCGCCGCCGTCGCGGCCCTCGCGGCCCTCGCGGCCCTCGCGGCCGTCGCGGTTGCCGTCACGGCCGCCCTGGGACTCGCCGTCCTCGGCGTTCTGCTCGCGGCCCTGGTCACGCCCCTGGTCGCGGCCCTGCCGGTCGCCGCGTCCCTCGGAAGCTCCCCGGTCCTGCTTGTCGCCCCGCTGCCGGCCGCCCTGCCGCTCGGCCTTCTCCTGCTTGTCGCCCTGGCCGGCCTTCTCCGCCGTGCCCGGCTGGGCCGCGGCTTCGGACGCGGTCGCGCTCTCGGGCGCGGCCACGGGCGCGGCATCGGCGATGGCGACCTGCTCCTCGGACACCGCGCGCTTGGCCGCGGTGCGGGTGCGGCGCGGGCGCTCGGTCGCCACCGGCGCAGCGGCTCCCTGCTCGCCCCCCGCCGAGCCCTGCCCCTGGCCGCCCTGCTTCTCCTGGATGGCGGCGATGAGCTGGCTCTTGCGCATCCCGGTCGTGCCGGTGATGCCGAGGCTGGACGCGAGCGCCTTGAGCTCGGGGAGCACCATGGCCGACAGGCCGGTGCCGCGGCGGCGCCGGGGGGTGGCGGGCTCCGCGCCGGCCGGAGCGGCGGCGGTTTCCGTGCTGGTTGCGTCCGTAAGGAGTTCGCTGGATTCGCTCACTAAGGGTCCTTCCCAGGGCGCGGGCGTTGGCCGGCGTTCGGCCAGTCGACCCGGTGGTGCGGCCCGGCGGGGGCGCCGGATCGGGCTCCGCTGATCACGATGGAACCGGGATCTGCGTGTTCTGGGCACAGCCAGATGGTGGACGGGACGTTCCGCTCGTGCGTGTCCCCGGTACCGCCACGTCCGAAGTTTCGCTGGAATGCCTGACAACGGGAAGTCACGGTGTCGGGGAGCCTGGTACGCGGGACCGACACGACCGGAGGGCCGAAAAGGTGACGCGCGGCTGACGAGCACGCTGCCCCGAACGGGGCATCTGGTGCGGCAATAAGCCTAACATCACCAGGGCACACTGCTATTCCCCAGAGGTCGATGTCTTCGCATTTTACCTAGCGGGATCGAGCCGGAACGGGCACCGGCCGGAGCGACGCGTGGCCCCCGCCACCGGCGACGCCGTCAGGCCCGGGTCTCGGATTCGCCGGACACGACGTGTGCGCCGCGGGTCGCGACGTCCAACGGGTGTTCGTGCCAGCCTTTACCCACTTCGCCGCCCATCGAATCAACTTGCGCCGCGGTTGTGAAGGCCAGGACGGTCGGTCCCGCGCCGGAGATCACCGCCGGCACGCCCGCGTCCCGCAGCCGCGCGACGAGCGCCGCGGACTCGGGCATGGCGGGCGCGCGGTAATCCTGGTGGAGCCGGTCCTCGGTCGCGTCGAGCAGGATCCCCGCGTCCAGGCCGCCGGTGAGGGCGGCGACGAGCAGCGCGGCGCGCCCGGCATTGGCGGCGGCGTCCCCGTGCGGGACGGTCTCGGGCAGCAGCCCGCGGGCCCGCTCGGTCGCGAGCCGCTGCTCGGGCACGAAGGCCACGACCCGCCTGACCTGCGGTTCCAGCCGGACCGAACGGGCGCCGCCGGGCGTCGTCCAGGCGACGGTCAGGCCGCCGGCGAGGCACGGCGCGACGTTGTCGGGGTGGCCCTCGATCTCCGTCGCGAGGCGCAGCGCCCCGGCGTCGTCGAGGAGCTTCCCGGCGGGGTGCAGCGCGCGGGCCGCGACGATCCCGGCGACGATCGCGGCGGACGACGAGCCGAGGCCGCGGCTGTGCGGGATCCGGTTCCGGCACCGCAGCCGGAGCCCGTCCGGGCGGGCGGGACCGGTTCCGGCCAGCTCGTCGAGGACGTCGAAGGTCCGGCGCAGCACCCGCACGATCAGGTGCCGCTCGCCGCGGTCGGCGACCTCGGCGCCCTCGCCGTCCACCTCGATGGACAGCCCCCCGCCGGTCGCCTCCACCTCGACGTCGTCGTACAGCGCGAGCGCGAGGCCGAGCGAGTCGAATCCGGGGCCCAGGTTGGCGCTGGTCGCGGGGGTCCGCACCAGCACCGGGCCGTCAGCCCAGCCCACCTCAGGTGAGGCCGAGCTCGGACGCGGCGGAGTGCGCGTCGACCTTGATGGTCGTCGGCGCGGGCGCCCCGGAGATGGCCCAGTCGGGGTCCTTGAGGCCGTTGCCCGTCACGGTGCAGACGACCCGGGACCCGGCCGCGACCGCGCCCTGCTCGCCCGCCTGGAGCAGGCCCGCGACGCTCGCCGCCGAGGCGGGCTCCACGAAGACGCCCTCCTCCCGGGCGAGGAGCCGGTAGGCGGCGAGGATCTGCCGGTCGGTGACCGAGTCGATCGCGCCGCCGGACTCGTCCCGCGCGGCCACGGCGAGGTCCCACGAGGCGGGGTTGCCGATCCGGATCGCGGTGGCGATGGTCTGCGGCTTCAGGACGGGCTCGCCCTTCACGAACGGCGCCGCGCCGCTGGCCTGGAAGCCCAGCATGCGCGGGGTGCGCGAGGAGACGCCGTCCTTGGCGTACTCCTTGTAGCCCATCCAGTAGGCGGAGATGTTTCCGGCGTTGCCGACGGGCAGGCAGTGGACGTCGGGCGCGTCGCCCAGCGCGTCCACGATCTCGAACGCGGCCGTCTTCTGGCCCTGCAGCCGGTACTTGTTGACCGAGTTGACCAGCGCCACCGGGTAGTCGACGGACAGCTTGCGCGCCAGTTCGAGGCAGTCGTCGAAGTTGCCGTCGACCTGCAGGAGCCGGGCGCCGTGCACCAGCGCCTGGGCCAGCTTGCCCATCGCGATCTTGCCGTTGGGGACGAGGACCGCGCAGGTCATCCCGGCCCGCACCGCGTACGCGGCGGCGGACGCCGAGGTGTTGCCGGTCGAGGCGCAGATGACGGCCTTCGCGCCGTCCTCGGCTGCCTTGCTGATCGCCATCGTCATGCCGCGGTCCTTGAACGAACCGGTCGGGTTGGCGCCCTCGACCTTGAGGAACACCTCGCAACCGGTCAGCTGGGACAGCCGGTGGGCGGGCACCAGAGGGGTGCCGCCCTCCAGCAGGGTGACGACGGGCGTCGCGTCCGTCACCGGAAGCCGGTCGCGGTACTCCTCGATAATGCCGCGCCACGCGCGGGCGTTCGCGTTCACGTCGGTCTCCTCGGCTGACCTGCGATGTCACCCGAAGTCTATCGGGACGGACTCCGCCTCACTCGTCCCCTTCGACGCGCATGACGCTCGTCACCTCGCGGACGATCTCCAGCCCGCGCAGGCCCTCCACCGTCGCCGACAGGGCCGCGTCCGGCGCCCGGTGCGTCACGACGACGAGCTGCGCCTCCTCGCCCGACCCGACCTGCCGGACGGCCTGGATCGAGACGCCGTGCCTGGCGAACTCCTCGGCGACCGTGGCGAGAACACCGGCCTCGTCCGTCACGTCGACCTGGATGTAGTAGCGCGTGACGGTCTCGCCCATCGGAAGCACCGGAAGCTTCGCGTACGTGACCTCCACCGGGCCGGGCGTGCCGCCGACGACGTTGCGGGCGACCGCGACGAGGTCGCCGAGGATCGCCGACGCGGTCGGGGCGCCGCCGGCGCCCGCGCCGTAGAACATCAGCGACCCGGCCGACTCCGCCTCGACGAACACCGCGTTGTACGCCTCGCGGACGCTCGCCAGCGGATGCGACCTCGGGATCATCGCCGGGTAGACGCGGACCGACACCCCGCGCCCGTTCCGGCCGTCCTGCGAGGGGATCCGCTCGCAGATGGCCAGGAGCTTGACGACGCAGTCCATGCCCTGGGCGCCCGCCACGTCGGCGGCGCTCACCTCGGTGATGCCCTCCCGGTGGACGTCCGCGGCCGTCACCGGCGTGTGGAAGGCGAGCTGCGCCAGGATGGCCGCCTTGGCCGCCGCGTCGAAGCCCTCCACGTCGGCCGTCGGGTCGGCCTCCGCGTAGCCGAGCGCCTGCGCCTCTTCCAGCGCGTCGTTGAAACCGGCGCCGTGCGTGTCCATCTGGTCGAGGATGTAGTTCGTGGTGCCGTTCACGATGCCGAGCACCCGGTGGATGTGGTCGCCGACCAGCGACTCCCGCAGCGGCCGCAGCAGCGGGATCGCGCCCGCCACCGACGCCTCGTAGTACAGGTCGGCGCCGTACTCCCGCGCCGCCGCGAACAGCGTCGCGCCGTCCTCGGCCAGCAGCGCCTTGTTGGCGGTGATGACCGACTTGCCGGTCTTCATCGCCTCCAGCATCAGCGTCCTGGCCGGCTCGATGCCGCCGATGACCTCGATGACGATGTCGACGTCGTCCCTGGTCACCAGCCCCTGCGCGTCCGTGGTCAGCAGTTCCGGGTCGACGCCCGCGCGGACCCGGTCCGGCCTGCGCACGGCGATCCCGGCCAGCTCCAGCGGCGCCCCCACGCGCGCCGCCAGATCGTCGGCCTGCTCGTTCAGCAGCCGGACGACCTCCGTGCCGACCACGCCGCAACCGAGCAGCGCCACGCGCAGTCCGGGTTTCACGCTTCGACCTCCGCATCCAGCCGCAGCAGGTCCTCCGCGCTCTCCCGGCGGACGATCACGCGCGACCTGCCGTCCCGCACCGCCACCACGGCCGGCTTCGGGACATGGTTGTAGTTACTGGCCATCGACCGACAGTACGCACCGGTCGCCGCGACCGCGACGAGGTCCCCCGCCGCAAGATCTTCGGGGAACCAGAGGTCCCGCACGACGATGTCGCCGCTCTCGCAGTGCTTGCCGACAAGCCTACTGAGCATGGGCGCGGCCTCGGAGGACCTGCTCGCCAGCACGCCGGTGTACTCGGCGCCGTACAGGGCCGTCCGCAGGTTGTCGCTCATGCCGCCGTCCACGGAGACGTACGTGCGCAGGCCCTCGACGTCCTTCACCGTCCCGACCTCGTACAGCGTGACGCCGCCGGGGCCGATGATCGCCCGTCCGGGCTCCACGGTCAGCCGCGGCATCGACAGCTCGTACGCCCGGCACTCGCGCGCCACGATGTCGCGCAGCCCGTCCGCGATCGACTTCGGGTCGTGCGGCTCCTCGCCCGGCACGTACGCGATGCCGTAGCCGCCGCCCAGGTCCAGCTCCGGGAGCTCGATCCCGTGCTCGTCCCGGATGGCGACCAGCAGCTCGGCCAGCCGGTGCGCGGCCACCTCGAACCCGTCCACATCGAAGATCTGCGACCCGATGTGGCTGTGCAGCCCCACCAGTTCGAGCTGCTCCAGCTCCAGGACCCGCCTGACCGCCTCCAGGGCCGCCCCGGAGCTCCTGGAGAACCCGAACTTCTGGTCGTCGTGCGCGGTGGCGATGAACTCATGGGTGTGCGCCTCCACACCCGTGGTGACACGCACCATCACCTTGGGCCGGACACCCATCTCCTGGGCGAGGTACCCCACGCGGGCGATCTCCTCGAACGAATCGAGCACGATCCGTCCGACCCCCACCTCCAGGGCCTTCTCCAGCTCCCAGGCCGCCTTGTTGCTCCCGTGCAACGTGATGCGCTCGGTAGGAAAGCCCGCCGCCAGCGCCACGGCAAGCTCACCCCCGCTGCACACGTCCAAGCCGAGCCCCTCCTCGTTCAGCCACCGCGCGACCGCCGTACAGAGGAACGCCTTGCCCGCGTAGTGGACGTCCCCGTCATGGAACGCCGCCGCGTACTCCCTGGCACGGCTCCGGACGTCCTCCTCGTCGTAGACGTAGAGCGGCGTCCCGTACTCCTTCGCCAGGTCCCTGACGTCCACTCCCCCGACGGTGAGGACGCCCTCCTCCCGCTTGGAGTTACGCGGCCACACCGAGGGCTCCAGCGCGTTCAGGTCCTCCGCCGGCCCGGCCGGATGGTCCTCCGGCAGGACGTCGGCGTGCCGCGGCCCAGCAGGGTGTACTCGACTCATATCCGCTCTCTAGGGGTCTCACCGATCATGTTCAGCCCGTTGCCGAGGACGACCTTGACGGCCTCCGCCAGGCCGACCCGTCCCGCATGCACGGCCCCTGGCTCCTCATCGCCCATGGGCACCGCGGGACAACGTTCGTGCACCTCGTGGTACTCCTCGGCCACCTTCTCCAAGCACAACAGCAGCGGCCTGGCATCCCGTTCCCGCTCCGCTTGCGCGGCCCGCCCGGGCATGTCTCCCAGAGCCCCCACGAGCTCCTCCGCCCCACCCTCGAACGGCCCGGCCTCGACCCCGAATTCCCGGGCCCAGCGCCCCACCCAACAGGCCCGCGCATAGGCGTAACGCACTGAGAACCCCGGATTCTCGAACGTCCGGGGCCACTCGCTCCACCCGCCCGGCGGCACCCGGGCGACCCCGTAACGAGGATCACTCCGGACGGCGTCCACCAACTCCGGCCCCACCACGACCCTGACGAACCCGGGCCCGGAGACGCTCCCGCCCGCCCGGCGCGCGATCACCCGCGGATCCACCCCGAGCCGCAGCGCCACCGGGCTCTCGAAGACCCCGCCGCCCCGCCCGAAGACCACGACCTCCTCGGGGACCGCGACATCGATCTCCCCCGCGGCCACGGCGTCCCGCACCGCGCGCACGAGAGCATCGCCTGGAGTCACCCTGGTGAGACTAGCCGACCACTATCTGGACACCGCAGCCAGTTTCCGCACCGTCTGGATCAGGTGGTTCGGGTCGAACGGCTTCGTCACGTACGCGTCGACGCCGATCTCCATTCCCCGCCGCACGTCGTGCTCCTGCGCCCGTGCCGTGATCATCACGACCCGGATGTGCGCGGTCCCGGGGTCCTCCCGCAGCCGCACCGCCGTGACCCACCCGTCCAGCCTGGGCATCATCACGTCCAGCGTGATCACGTCCGGCCCGACCTCCGCCACCCTGTCCAGGCAGTCCTGCCCGTCCACCGCGGTCGAGACGTCGAACCCCTCCAGTTGCAGGTTCACGGCGATCAGCTGGCGGATCACCTCGTCATCATCGACGACCAGCACGCGTCCCAGTGGCTCGGTCACGGCCTCGAAGTTAGCCCACTCCACCCCCGGCCCGCACGGCGAACAACCCCGTACGCGCCACCCCGCCAACCCTGGTAACCTCATACCGCGTCGCGCCCCCTTAGCTCAGGGGATAGAGCAACGGCCTCCGGAGCCGTGTGCGCAGGTTCGAATCCTGCAGGGGGCACCCCAAAACGATCAGCCGGTTTCCGCGCTTGACCTGCGGAAACCGGCTCTTCTCGTTCATGGCCCATGTGACATCAGATGCCACCACAGGACGCCGTATGCCACGGCGCGTGTTCCATCTGTGTTCCAGCCTCCGCCAGCTGCGGCCAGCCAGTGGACATCCCCACCCTGAGGTTGCACCCCTAAGCACCTCCCTCGCTCGTTGCGGCCGGTGGCGAGCGCACGGTTCCTCGCGCACCAAATCGCGGAATTGTGTCGCACAAGGCGGAGCCGACCTGGCAATCTTCAGCCATGATTCTCCGCGAAGGACGCGACATCGACGATGCGGTTCGCGCAATTCGTCAGTTGGCGAACAGCGCAGGGACCGTGCGGACCGGCGTCGCCGACGAGCCGAAGGCCAACTACATCAAGTGGGTGGACGACTGCGAGCGGCAACTGCGCAACATCTTCACCGACACGGATATCGCCAAGGACATGATCACCGACCGTTACTGGCGTCTAACCGCTGAAGGTGCCGGTGCGTCCTTGGCCTTCCACACCGCCCTCGGGGCCGAGATCGAAGTACAGCGAGATCGCCTCAACGCCCTGGCAGACAAGCTTGAGGAACTCGCCAAGGTGGCGCGACGCCCTGGGCAGATTGTTATCCCGGACTGCAACTTCTACGTGCATTGCATGCCGATGCAGGACGTCAAGTGGTGCGACGTCCTGAAGGTGGAGCAGGTGAGGCTTGTCATGCCGTACGCCGTCCTCGACGAGTTGGACAAGGTCAAGGACATGAAGGGGGATCGCTCCAACCGAGCGCGCAACGTCCTCAAGTACGTCGACCAGCTGATCCCGGACTACTCCAAGAGCGATATGGGCGAGTTGCGCGACAAGGTCACCTTCGAGATCTTCCCGGACGAGCCCGATCACCGTCGTCGGTGGAGCATGGACGAGGAAATTGTCGACCGCGGGCTTCTCCTGCAGCGGCTTGCTGGGCAACCCGTTCTAATTCTGAGCGACGACCGCGGTATGCGCATCCGAACCCAGCGGCGCGGCCTACAATCTCGCGGAGTCGACGATCTCAGACCACCGACCACTTGAAGTCGTGCTGTTCTCTGACCAGGTCCTAGTCGCCGAGCGCGTCGTCTATGAGCCCCTCCCACACGCGGTCCTGACCGACTATGACCTTGGCGTAGATCTTCAAGAGCACCTCGACACTGTGTCCCGCCCACTGGGCGACCTGCGTGGGCGGGACGCCGGCGACCCCGAATTCCAGACCCCCGAACGCGGGCTCCCGGCTGGTTCCGGTCTCATCCACGATCCGGTCCCACAGCGGTGTATCCCTGAGGCGATCAGGCTGGCATTCGGGCAGATCCGGGCTCTCCAGGCTTGTGACAGTCTCCTCGAACTCCTCCGGCGTTCTGCTGTACCGATCCACCAACGGTAGGAGCTCACGCTCCTCAGCCACGATGCTCCCCGCTTCTTCGGTTGTCAGATCCATCAGGACCCATGTGTCCCCGAAGAAACCGAACCCACTGTCACCGACCTCCGCTGTCTCGTCATATTCGCTCTTGGAGGGCATCCAAAAAGACGCACCCGCAGGAACCTGCGCTGAGACTTCGACTGAGTACGACGGGATCAAGAGAATCCTCCTGTCATCACGACGGCGACTCTTGGGGCACTCAGTCTTGCAGATATGTGCACGCGGACCCCAGTCGCGTTCGAGCTCTCCAGCCACCGACTGGGCCCCCACGAGGAGCAGCCTCGCCACAGCTCCCCAGCGCCGCCGGTTGATCGCCACCAAGCTGCGGCGACCGAACGGACCGGCTCTTTGCTACTCACTGCGTTCCACCTGTGTCCAAGCGAGGCATGTTCCGACTCGTCCTCGCAGGTAGACGGACTGAACGACGATGGTCTCCGGAGCCGTGTGCGCAGGTTCGAATCCTGCAGGGGGCACCTCAGACGACAAGCAAAGACCCCGGCCGACCAGGCACCCCGCCTGCCGCCGGGGTTTGTTGCGTATACAACCAAGTGCCAGCAAAGCCCCCGCTCGCCACACTTCCCGGCCCATACGCGGAACGCGGTCAAGGCCATACCCGGAAGATCGGGCGTACCGGATCCGTCGGCCACCCGAACTGGTCACCGTCGATCGTGAAGCCTTAAACGGAAAACCTCCAGGCTCAGGCCAGGCGGCGAGCTTGCAACGGTCGGGCCGCCGCTCGCGGCGACTTCGATAGATGTCCCCCACCCGCACAGACGCCTGAGCCCATGTGTCCTGACCCAGCACCCTGCGTGGATCAGACACGCCAAGGAATCCCATGTAACTTCGCGCCCCGTGACGGGCCTCCCCAACCCGATGCGCTGAGGACGGACGGACCCCCCGAAGCCGGCGATGCTTCAGGGGCTGGGCGGCTATCACATTCCGTCTTCCATCTCTTGCCGAAAGATTCTTCGTCTGTACCAGGCGTCGAATACCAGACCGTAAAGGACGGCGAAGGCCAGGCCGAAGAGGGCCGCTCTGGTCCAAGAGGCGTCCGGCTCCAGCACCGTCCGCATGAGCACGCACCAGAGGAACCCGCCCATGGCGTAGAGGAACACGCGCAGTGGGAGCGGGCGTCTCGGGACTCGGGTCTTGGCCACGCTGTCAGCACCTCAGCATTGGAGACAACCGATCATCCCACTGACGACCGCAGGCAGGGCAAGGGATGGGCGGCGTCTCGGGGGCGTGGCATGGTGAGGGGGTGTCTTTTCCCTGGACCAATCTCATACGGCCGGGTCGACGCTGGTCGCGGCGCTTGGTGGATCGTTGTTTACGGCGGTCCTAGGTGGACGTACCGAGCATCGTCGGCTCAGTCATGAAAGGTGGATGAGGCGCAGAAGCGAGCGTGTCGATGGCTATGCTGAGTTTCTTCGGCTTGCGCATGCGGACACTCGCCTGTTGCCTATCGCGCTCTTCCGGTTCTCCCACAGTGTTCCCGATGACGAGGCGCGAAAGATGATTGACGAGGCAACTCGCAGGCGGGGAGTGAGGGCGGCTGCCACAGGGCGATTTACTCTGCCGCATGCTCATGATGGCGAACGTGAAGTGCGCTATGGAAGGTGCTTGCGCATCTGGGTGCATAGCGTTTCGTAGCGGGTGATCGTTCCGTCTGGCGCTTCCTGGTCCCAGGACTCGGGGGCGCGGCCGTGGGCGATGTAGCCGAGGCGTTCGTAGAGCGCGCGGGCTCGAGGGTTGGTCTCCTCCACGCTCAGTTCGGCGCGGTTCAGGCCTCGGGCGCTGATGCGCTGTTCGGCGGCCTGGATGAGTGGCGTGCCGATGCCGCAGGACTGCAGCGCCTCGTGGACGGCCAACTGCCACAGGGTTCCCGCGCCGGGCGTCTTGGCATGGTCGACCCCGCCGATCGCCACTGGCAGACCGGACGGCGGGCAGACGGCACGAACTTCCCCTCCCACGTATCAGCGGTGGCCGGTCGGGCCAACGCTAGTGCCGGCGCATGTGTCCCCACCGTCGGCGCCGATCTTGCGGCCGGCGCCGTGGGTGGGAGGTGCGTGTCAGACGGTTCGCAGGGCTTCCGTGGGGGGTAGGCGGGCGGCTCGGGTGGCGGGGTAGAGGCCGGCCAGGGCGCCGATGAGGACGGCCGCCGCCAGGGCCGCAGTGATCGCGGTCGTGGGGGTCTCCGGGTGCCAGCCCCGTGTCGTGGCGGCCGTGAAGGTGATCAGTGTGCCGAGGAGCACTCCCGTCAGGCCGCCGAGCACCGAGAGGAGCAGGGCTTCGAGGAGGAACTGGGCCGCGATGTGCGGGCGGGTGGCGCCCAGGGCGCGGCGCAGGCCGATCTCGCCGCGGCGTTCCAGGACGGAGATGACCAGGACGTTGGCGATCCCGATCCCGCCGACGAGGAGCGCGACGGCGCCGAGGCCGATCAGCAGCGTCGTGGTCGAGCCGGCGATGAGCAGGCGGGACTCCAGGACATCGGACGGACGGGTGACGTCCACCGCCTCCGGGTTCTCCGGGCTGACGGCACGGGCCAGGAGGGTGGAGGTCGCGTCGACCCGGTCGGTGTCCGCGCGCAGGTAGAGCCTCGTGGGATGGCCCGTGTAGCCGAACGCGGAGGCCGCCGGGGCACCGATCAGCGCGGCGCGGTTGATCTCGGGCGCGAGCTCCAGGGGCCGGAGGATTCCGGCGACCGTGAACCAGCGTCCGCCAAGCCAGATCCGCGTGGCCGGATCGATCCGGTCGATGCCGAGGCCGGCGGCGGCCTGGTGGCCGAGGACGACCACCGGGTAGCGGGCCGTGGCGCCGGTGAGGAAGGCACCGGCGGCGAGTCGGCCGTCCAGGGTCGTGAGCAGGGACGGGTCCGTCGCCCGCACCTCCAGTCCGCCCGTCCGGCCGGCGGGGACCCGGTCCGTCCGGAACACGGCGACCCCGGGAAGTTCGGCGGTGGCCGTGACCCGCGTGACCCCCTCGGTCCGCGCGACGCTCGTCGCGGCGGTGGTGGGCAGCGGCACCTCGGTTCCGCCGCGGTCGGCGCCGGTCGCGACCGTGAGCAGGTTCGTCCCGAGACGGTCGACTCGGGCCAGCAGTTCCGACTGGCTGGAGCGGGTGATCCCGAGGACGGCGACGATCGCCGCGATCCCGAGCGCGACGCCGAGCGTCGACAGCGCCGTCCGCAGCCGCCTGCTCCGCAGCCCCACGACCGCGAGGGGAAGCAGGTCGCCCGGCCGCAGCCGCGACTCGACCGCGCTCATGCCCGGTCCGCCGTGCGTTCGGCGACCCTGCCGTCGCGGAGTTCGACGCGGCGGCCGCAGGCGGCCGCGACGTGCGGGTCATGGGTGATGAGCAGCAGGGTGACGCCGTCGGCGTTGAGGCCGTGGAGCAGAGCGAGGATCTGGTCTCCGGTGGCCGAGTCCAGGTTGCCGGTCGGCTCGTCGGCTAGGACGAGGGCGGGGCGGCCGACCAGGGCCCGGGCGATAGCCACCCGCTGGCGTTCGCCGCCCGACAGTACGCGGGCCTGCCGGCCCGCGCGCTCGGCGAGCCCGACCCGCTCCAGCGCCTCCAGTGCGGCGGCCCGGCGGCGGTGCGGCGGGACGCCCCGGTAGAGCAGCCCGTCCGCGACGTTCGCCGCCGCGGTCCGGTGGTCGAGCAGGAAGAACCGCTGGAAGACGATGCCGATGGCGTGGGCTCGCAGCCCGGAGAGCCGCCGGTCGGAGAGCGTCTCGACGCGCTCGCCGCCCAGCAGCACCGATCCGCCCGTCGGGCGGTCCAGCCCCGCGGCCAGGTTGAGCAGCGTCGTCTTGCCCGACCCGGACGGTCCGACCACCGCGACCATGTCCCCGGCGCGCACCTCCAGGTCCACGCCGCGCAGCGACTCGACCGGCGGCGTCCCCGGATAGGTCTTCGCCACCTCTTCGAATCTCAGGACGACCTCGTTCATGAGACCGGCACCTCCACCCGGGCGCCCTCGTCCACCCCGGTCACCTCGACGGTTCCGGTCGTGTCGTCGAACAGGCCGGGCGTGACCGGGACGAGCCGCCGCGCCGACCCGTTCCGGACGGCCACCTGGTAGCCGCCTCCGGGACGGGCGAGGAGTGCGGTGACGGGAACCGTCAGCACGTTCCGCCGCCGCTCGGTCTCGATCGCGACCTGGACGGGCACCTGGTCGAGTTCGGTGAGCGTGCGCGGCGGATCGACCAGGGTGACCGTCACGGCCACGGTCGGCGGCGGCGGGGGGCCGTCCTGCTGTGCGGGCTGGTCCGTCGTGGCGACCTTCCCGACCGTCCTGACCCGGCCGCGCAGGGCACTGCCCGAGTCGGTCGCCATGACCTGCACCGGATCGCCCACGTGCAGATGGGGCCGCTGCTCGGCCGGCACCGAGACCCGGACGGTCTTCGACGTCGACGTCCCGGCCAGCATCCGGGTCCCGGGACCGGCCGACGCCCCCGCTCCGGTCGTCACGCGGGAGATCCGGACGGGCCCGCGCAGGAAGACGACCTCGCCGAGCGCGAGTTCACCCGTCCGCGCGGCGGACGGCAGCCCGCGCGCCTTCTGCCATCGCCGCACGGCCGCCGCCGTGGTGGCCGAGAAGTGCCGGTCGACGGTTCCCGGGGCGTGGCCGAGGGCGTCCAGATTGCGTTCGAGCTCCAGCACGTCGGGTCCGTCCGTCATGCCCGAAGTGAACGGGCGGTAGGCCGGGACGCGTCCGTAGAGCAGCACCGCGGCCGTGCCCCGCACGGCGAACAGCCGGGATCCCCGCCCGATCACCGCTCCGGCCGGGGGCGCGGCGGTGACCACGCCCGCGGGGAGCTGGTTCAGGATCGAGACCGTCCCCTCGTAGCCGAGCGTGCCCGAGAACGGGAGCCGGGAGACGATGTCCCCGCGGCCGACGGGCGCCGTGGTCACGGCGACCTGCGGCGCGTCCGCCCCGTGCGCCGGTTCCCGCCGGCCCGCCTCCCAGAGGCCCGCGGATGCGGCGACGACGACCGCCCCTGCCGCCAGCATGAGGATCATCCTCATGAGGCGGCGATCCTTCCGCTCCAGTACCGCACGCAGGGCCGCGTCGCCCGGACCATCCGCTGGGACTTGCCTTCGGCGGCCAGCGGGGTCCCCATGAGCGGGAACGTCCCGTCCGCCTTGGGGTCGGGCCACTCGGGGATTCCGTGCTCGCGGAGGCACTGGGCGAACCTCCTGAGGGCGGGGACGTCCTTCGGCCCCGGGTCCTGGCTGCTGCGGGTGTTCGACCGCCTCTTGCTGATCGAGGACATCTGGCGGAGCACCGCCTTGCACTCCGGGACCTTCTCCAACTCCAGGAAGATGGACTTCAGCCGGACATCGCCGCCGGGCGGGGAGAAGACGACGTCGTCACCGGAGGTGTTGAGGGCGGGGTCGGGAAAGTTCGGGTAGCCGTGCGTCCTGGCGCACTGCGCCACCCGCTTGCCCAGTTCCAGCATCTGCTGCGTGCTGTTCCCGGTGGACGGCCCGGTGGCGGAGGGCGCGGCGTGGCCGGAGGAGCAGCCGGCGAGCGCCAGGGCCAGGATCGGTGCCAGGGCCCACGCCTGCCCCGGCGGCCTGGAAGCGAGTCTCTTCATGTCCGACAGGCTGCGCGTCCGCTGTGCCCCGGCGCGTCTGGCGTGCGGCAGACCCGGAAATACATCGTCCGACAGATCCGCGCCTCACCGTCTCCCGCCTACTCTTCAGCCATGCGCCCCCGGCCCGGCCCCGTCCTGCTCGACTCCGCCCTGGCCGCGGTCCTCGCCGCGGCGAGCGCGCTGCTGGGCGCAGACCCGGGGGTGGGCACCCCCGTCCAGACCAAGGTGGTCATGATCTATGGCTCCGAGGCGGACTGGCGGCTGCACATCGTCTTCTGGTGGTCGGCGTCCGCGCTCCTGGTCGCGGCGCTGCTCGTCCGGCGCCGGCGGCCCGCGACGGCGATGGGGCTCGCCGCGGCGGGCGTCTGCGCGCACCTCACCGGCTGGCCGGCCGTGCTGTTCGCCCCACCGCTGCGCCCCTGGTCGGGGCTCAGTCGCGATCTCCCCCTGCTGCCGCTCGACCTGGTCGTCCTGGTCGTCCTCTACGGGTTGGCCGGCTCCGCCGCCACCCGCCGGCCGCCGCTCGCGGTGCTGATCGCCGCCGAGGCGGGGCTGGCCGTGCTCGCCCTGCTCCAGCCGCTCGACGCGATCCGCCACGACCGCCTCGGCCCGCGCAAGGGGGAAGTCCTTCCCGACGTCTGGGGCGCGTTGGTACAGGCCCTCTCGGACGCGGCCGTCCCCGCGCTGCTGCTGGCCATTGCCTGGGCCGCCGGCGACAACGCCCGGACCAGGCGGGTGCACCTGGCCGTCGTCGAGGCCAGGGCGGCCGACCTGGAACGCGAGCAGGAGCAGCGCACGGCCCTCGCCGTCGCGGCCGAGCGGGGGCGGATCACCCGCGAGCTCCACGACGTCATCGCCCACGGCCTGTCGGTCATGGTCGTCCAGGCGCAGGGGGCGCAGGCCGCGCTGCACCGCCATCCCGAGCGCAGCGAGGCCGCGCTGCACAACGTGATCGGTACCGGGCGGGCCTCGCTCGCCGAGATGCGCCGCCTGCTCGGCCTGGTCCGGGCCGAGGCCCGGCTCGCCCCGCAGCCCGGCCTCGCGGCGCTGCCCGAGCTGATCGACCGTGTCCGGGCCGGTGGACGGCCGGTCGCGTTCGAGATCACGGGCGAGCCGGCGACGCTGCCCGCGAGCATCGAGCTCTCGGCCTACCGCATCGTCCAGGAGGCACTGACGAACACCCTGAAACACGCCGAACCGGGCTGCTCGTGCAGTGTCGGCCTGCACTTCGGCAGCGACGAGCTCCGGATCCGCGTGCACGACACCGGCGCCTCGGCGAGTCCGCCGGTCTTCGGCAACGGGCTACGCGGCATCGCCGAACGCGTCACGGCGCTCGGCGGCACCGTCCGCGCTGGACCGGCCGGCCAGGGCGGCTTCGAGGTCGCCACCGTCCTGCCGCTGGCGGCCCCCGCATGATCCGCGTCTTGATCGCCGACGACCAGGCCCTGGTCCGCACCGGCTTCCGCATGATCCTGGACGAGACCGGCGACATCGCGGTCGTCGGGGAGGCCGCCGATGGGCTGGAGGTGCTCGCCACCGCCGCCGCGACGGCCCCGCACGTCATCCTGATGGACGTCCGGATGCCCGGCATCGACGGTATAGAGGCGACCCGGCGGCTGCGCGCGCACGCCGCCCCTGAGGGACCGCCCCACGTGATCATCCTGACCACCTTCGACCTGGACGAGTACGTCTACGCCGGCCTCCGCGCCGGTGCCGCCGGGTTCCTGCTCAAGGACACCCTTGCCGCCGACCTCGTCGCGGCCGTCCGCGCGGTGGCGTCCGGCCAGAACGTCGCCGGCCCGACCGTCACGCGCCGGCTGGTCCGGCATTTCATCGACAGCGCGCCGCGGGCCGCCGACACCTCGGACCTGGCGCTGCTGACCCCGCGCGAACGCGAGGTCCTCGTCCTCATCGCCCAGGGGATGTCCAACGCCGAGATCGCCGGCACGCTGGTGATCACCGAGGGCACGGCGAAGACCCACGTCAGCCGCATCCTCACCAAGCTGGGCCTGAGGGACCGCATCCACGCCGTCATCCACGCCCACCAGAACGGCATCGTCTGAGCGCTCGACGCCGGGCCTTCTCCAAGCCGGTCACGCTGGTGGTGCCCGGCTTGGAGCGTCCTGCCGGCTCGGTTACTCGGCGTAGGGCTGGTCTTCGCCTTGGGCGCTGTAGCCGAGGCTCCAGATGTAGCCGTCCGGGTCGGCGAAGGTGCCGCCGTAGCCGCCCCAGGGGAGGGCGCCGGCGGGCTTGAGGATGGTGGCGCCGGCCTTTTCGGCCTCCGCCATGATCTCGTCGACGCGCGCCTCGCTGCGTACGACGTAGGTGAGGACGATTCCGCTGAAGCCGCTGCCCTCCGGGCTCAGGCCCACCTGCTCGGCGAGACCTTCGCGGCCGTAGAAGCCGACCGGCGAGGCGCCGTCGGACTCGAAGAACACCGAGATGCCGTAGTCGTTCTTGATCTTCCAGCCGAGGCCCTCGGTGTAGAACTTCTTGGCCCGGTCCATGTCCCGGACGGCGAGGAGGATCGAGCTCACATGTGCCTTCATGGCGTGTCTCCTTGTGTGTGTCACCCGCCTTGTGGAGATCACGCTAGGTAAGGAGCGGGGGTCGGCACTTCTCGATTCCTGACCGATGCCCCGGACCGGCGGGCTGGGCGGCGCGCCGGGCCGGGGAGGGTGGGTCAGGTGGAGTGGAGGTCCAGGGCGGTTCGGACTATCGCGTCCGTGTCTATGCCGTGGTGGCGGTAGACGTCGTCGATCGTGCCGGACTGGCCGAAGGTGGTGACGCCCAGGGTCGCACAGGGGACGTTGTTGATGCCGGACAGGAAGGCCAGGGTGTGGGGGTGGCCGTCAAGGACGGTGACGAGCGGGGTGGCGCGGGAGGCGGGGAACGCCTGGTCCAGGACCCAGTTCGGTCCGTCGTCGAGGCCCTGGCGGGAGCGGAGGGCCTGGAAGAGCAGGCCGGGGCTCGTCACGCACACCACGTCGGCGCCGATGCCGGCCTGTTCGAGGCGGTCGGCGGCGGCCAGGGCCTCGGGGACGAGGGCGCCCATCGCCGCGATGGTGACGGCGGGGCGGTCGGCGCGGCGCAGCGGGTAGGCGCCGGCGATCACCTGGCGGCGGCGGCGCTCCCGGGCCGCCGGGTCGGCCGGGACCGCCGCGAGGGTCTGGTCCACTGGACGGGTCGACAGGCGCAGGTACGCCGAGCCGCCGTCAGGGCGGCCTAGGCGGGCCATGCTCGCGAGCAGCGTCCATTCGGTGTCGAGGACGAACGCGGGCTCGTAGGCGACGCAGCCCGGCTGCTCGACGCCGATCGAGGGGGTGACGATGGACTGGTGCGCGCCGCCCTCGGGGGCCAGCGTGACCCCGGACGGGGTGCCGATCAGGATCGACTGGCCGCCCGCGTAGATGCCGAACGACCAGGGTTCGAGCGCGCGGCCGACGAACGGGTCGTACAGGACGCCGATCGGCAGCAGGGGACGGTTCCAGCGGCTCCAGGTGGCGCCCAGTTCGCCGAGGAGGCCGACCAGGTTGGTCTCGGCGATGCCCAGCTCGATGTGCTGGCCCGCGGGGCTCTCCCGCCAGTGCAGGATCGTCTCGCCGTCGTCGGCGAACCAGTCGCGGCGTTCGGACGGCGACCAGACGCCGACCTTGTTCACCCAGCCGCCGAGGTTGGTGCTGGAACTGACGTCCGGGCTCACGGTGACGACCCGCGACGCGGCCTCGGGGGCCTCGCGGGTGAGGTCGAGCAGCAGGCGGCCCAGTGCGGCCTGGGTGGTCGCGGTGCCCTTGGGGGTGCGGCCGATGTCGTCGGGCAGCGAAGGCGGGGCCTCCGGGGCGGCGGAGGTCCGGCGCAGCCGCGCGGCCGTTTCGGCGCACAGCCGGGCGGCCTCCGATCCCTCTTCGAAACGGGCCCACGGGGTGTCCGGGTCGACGCCCAGGCGGGGCGCGAGCTCGGCGATCTGGTCGGCGGTGAGGAGCGAGGAGTGGTTCTGCGGGTGGCCCTCGCTGGGCAGGCCGTGCCCCTTGACGGTGTACGCGAAGATCACGGTCGGCCGGGAGTCGTCGATGGCGTCGAACGCCTCGGCCAGGGTGCCGAGGTCGTGGCCGCCCAGGTTGCGGAGGGCCGCGAGGAGCGTGGCGTCGTCGAGTTCGGCGATCAGGCGGGCGACGGGCTCGCTGCCGCCGGGGAGGCGGTCGCGGAGCTCGCCGGCGTCGCAGCGCAGCAGGCGCTGGTACTCCGGGTTGGGCATCGCGTCGATGCGGGCGCGCAGGTCCGCGCCGCCGGGGCGCTCGAACAGCTCCGTCAGCAGCCGGCCGTACTTCAGCGTCAGCACCTGCCAGCCGGCGGCGGCGAACATGCCCTTCAGCCGGTGCGCGGCCATGTACGGGACGACCCGGTCGAGGGACTGCCGGTTGAGGTCGACGATCCACACGATCTCGCCCAGTTCGGCCACGCCCGGGTCGAGGATCGCCTCCCAGACCGCGCCCTCGTCCAGTTCCGCGTCCCCGACCAGCGAGTACTGCCGGCCGGCGGGCGCCCCTTCCACGTACCGGCGGGCGACCGCGCCCCAGATCGGCGCGGTGGCGCCGATGCCCACGGACCCGGTGGAGTAGTCGACGGGGTCGGGGTCCTTGGTCCGGCTCGGGTAGCTCTGCAGCCCGGCGAACTCGCGCAGGGACGTCAGGTACCGCTCGTCCAGGTCGCCGAGCAGGTAGTTGATCGCGTGCAGTACCGGGGAGGCGTGCGGCTTCACCGAGACGCGGTCGTCCGGGCCGAGGTGGCGGAACCACAGCGCCGTCATGATCGACGCGATGGACGCCGACGACGCCTGGTGGCCGCCCACCTTGAGCCCGGACGGGTTGGGCCGCACCCGGTTGGCGTGGTGCACGATGGCCGTCGCCAGCCACAGCACCCTCCGCTCGACCTCTTCCAGCACCCCGGAGTGCGTGGCCGTCCCCACCGGATCGTTCATCATCGGCTCCTTTGCCTCAGCGCCAGGGCGGGGGCAGGCCGGCGGAGATCGGCCGGATCTCCGTGTCGGCCTCCGCGAGGTGGCGGCCGCCCAGCCGGCCGTCGCCGCTGCCGGGACCCGGCGCACCGCCCAAGGGCACGGCAGCCCCCTTTGGCTGCCGGCGCCACTGGCGATGGCCTGTCCCGCGCGGATCCGGTCGGCCACCCGCCAGGGTACGGGCCCTGTCGCGGCCCAAGACCACCGAGTCGAGGGCGGGACGACGTCCGGTGTCGAGGTCCGGCCCGCCAGCAGCGCCGCCGGCGAACGGAGCGTGGGTGCCGGCCCCGGGGCGCGGCACCCAGGCGTCCGTCAGCGGTGGGTGAAGACCGGGTTCCAGGAACCCGCCCGGTCGGACCGGCGGTACCCGGTGAGAGGGGTGATCTTGCCCTTCAGGTCCACCAGCAGCAGCCGGTTGCGGAACTCGCCGAGCCCCTTGCATTTGAGCGGGTCGCAGCCGATCGCGAAGAGCGTGCGATCGTCGGCCCAGGCCTCGGCCGATTCGATCGGGAGCACCGCCGCCTTCTTCCCGGTGACCACGTTGGTGACGGTGACGGCGGGGCCGGGCTTGGGGCCGAACTTGGGCAGCAGGGCGCCGTTCGGGGACAGGCCGGCTTCATGGTCGTCGTATTCGGCCTCGTGCGCCGGTGCGGGCCGCTTCTTGCCGTCCAGGCTGTAGAAGACCTTGGTCGGCAGGGTCGCGGTGGGCGCCCAGATGAGGGCGCCGTCCCGGCTCCATCCCAGGTCCTGCCGGCTGCTCGGGTTGTCGCGGCCGGCCGGCATGGGGTGGAACGCGCCCGGCCCGGCCGCGCTGTCGGTGACGTAGTAGCCGGTCCTGGACGATGTGCCCGGACCGGGCCGCGTGTCGGGGTTCTTGCCGTAGGCGGTCAGGAGCAGCCGGCGCCCGTCGGGCGACCAGGCGGCCCCGCCGACGGCGTGGTCGACCCGGATCCAGCGGACGACCTTCCGGGTCTTCATGTCGAACATCCCGACCCGCTTGGCGGGAAGGGGCCCCTCCAGCACGGCCGCCCGCGCCATGCCGGGCGCGACGCTGATGTACGCCCAGGGCGCATTTTCGTACTCGCCGGTCGACGGGTTGTACAGGTGCCAGGTGCGTTCGAAGGACCCGCCGCCGTCGCCGCCCACCCACTGCCCGGTGTAGTAGGCGGACACGGCCATGTGCCCCGCGGCGACGAGCCTGCGCGGGAAAGCGCTGCCGAGGTCCGTGCGCAGCGTCGTGTCGGACGAGAGGGCCACCCGCTCGAACTCGGGCGCCGAAGGCCGGGGCCGTGCCGTCCCGCCGCCGGAGACGAGGGCCACGGCGGCCGTTCCGGCGAGGAGCGCGGCCGTCCCGCCGACCAGGGCGATCTTGATGAGCGGCCGGCGGCGGCGTGCCCCCAGTGCCCGGTCGGCGAGACCGGCCGGGACCTGTGCCTCCGCGCCCCAGTCCTCGAGCGCGTGCTTGACGATCGTCTCCGGTTTCATCGCCGGGCCTCCTCTGCCATCTCGGGTTCGTTCAGTTCGGGCGCCAGCCGGCGCAGCCGCGCGAGGGAGCGATGGGTCGTGCTGCGCACCGTGCCGACGCTGCAGCCGAGGATCTGCGCGACCTCCGCCTCGGGCAGGTCCTCCAGGAAGCGCAGCGCCAGGACCAGCCGCTGCCGGGGCGTGAGGCAGGCCAGCGCGCCTCGCACGGCGAGCTTGAGGTCGACCGCCGACGTGCCGTCGGGTGCGCCCGTCTCGGGCAGCACTGCGACCTGCGCCTCGCGCCGCCGCCACGCGGGCCGCCAGAAGCTGGCCTGCTGGCGGTACATCACCCGCCGCACGTAGGCCTCCGGGTTCTCGATGTCGGCCCAGCGGGCGGCGGTCTTGAAGAGCGCGGTCTGCAGGACGTCCTCGGCCGCGTGCTGGTCGCCCCCGGTCAGGAGGTAGGCCAGCCGCATCAGCGCGGTCGACCTCGTCTCCACGAACTCACGAAAATGTCGCTCTGCGGCGGCATCCATCGTCACCTCCGAATTGCTGTCGCCACTGAGACGCATCCGGAGGGACGGGGCTATGCCTGCGCCCGTGAAGTTTCCGTCCGGCCGGACCGGTCGCAGGCCGCCGGCAACGGCCGGAGTGGGTTCTCGGACGCGGCCGAGCCCGAGGGCCATCCGGTCACGATGGCGTGGTGACGAGGTCCAGGGAGGTGCGGACGGTGGCGGGCAGGGCGCGCAGGCGGTGGAGCGGGAGGTCGAGCAAGGTGGCGTCCATCGCCCAGGGGGCCGCGTCGGCCACGATGCTGCGGGCCTGGCGCTTTGTCAGGCCGGGGTGCGCGTCGATCAGCGCGTCGCGCCAGACGTTGGCGACCTTGCCGTGGGCCCGGTCCTGGATGGCGCGCACGATGCGGCCTACCTGGTCGGCGTCGTCGGGTCGTGTGCGCACCGCCTCGGCGGTCGAGCCATGGCGGGTCAGCTCGTAGAGGCCCTTCAGTACGGCGGTTTCGTCCGCCAGGTCACCGGGCGGGTCGGGCAGGAACACCCGGACGTGCTCGGCGCGCGTGGCCAGCAGCACCCGGACCAGCGCCGCCTCCAGGCCCGGAGGGAGCGCGACGGCCGCCCGCCGCACCCGCGCCGCGTACGGCTTGGCCAGCCAGGTCGTCAGCCGCACCCGCGGCACCTGCGGGAGCACCTGCTTGGGCCAGTCCCCCACCAGGACGTCCGGGTCGAGGTCGGCGACGTCGGGCGACGCATCCGCCGCCGCCCGGGCTTCGACCGCCTGGGGCCCCTGGGTGTAGATGGCCGTCGCGAAGCGGTCGGCGCGGGCGTCGGCGGCCGGCAGGGACTTGCCGGTCGGCCGGAGGATGTACAGGTCGGCGCGCGAACCGATCGCCTCCGCTCCGAAGTAGCGGTTGAAGTCCGGGTAGACGGCCTCGTTCACCAGGTTCAGGTCCTGCAACGACTGCTGGACCTTCAACGCGAGCATCGGGGTGCGGTCGCTCGCGCCGTAGGCGAGCAGCACCCGGCCTCGCCCCTGGTCCCGCAACCCCTGGACCGCCCGCGCCACGAACAGCCCGACGCCCTCCGGCGTGTACGGAGGGTCGGTCACCGCCAGGTCCGCGTACGCGACGGCCGAGGCGGGCAGCCCCAGCCTCAGGTCCGCCCACCGGGTGCGCACGTCCAGGCCCAGTTCGGCGGCGCACTCGTCGATGTAGGCCAGGATCCGCTCGTCGACGTCCACGACGGTGGTCTGCACACCTGGGTGGACGAGCCCGACCGCCAGCGAGGTGAGGTCGTGGTCCCCCACGCACAGCAGCCGCGTGCCCGGCAGCCAGAACCGGGCCGCGAGGAGCAGGGCCCGCCGCACCACCGTCTCCGGCGTCGCCGATACATGGTCGAGCACGTGCCGCGCCCCCGGCGCCCGCTCGATCAGCCCGGCCATCCGCTCCACCACGGCGGCGTACTCGGGCAGCAGGTGCCCCACCGGGTCGGCCGGTTCGAGCGGGCGGTACCCGGTGCTCAGCAGGTCGACGATCTCGCCGCCCTGCTCCGGGGTGAGGCGGAACCGGTCGCCGGCACGCTCCAGCGAGAGCCCGGCGAGCAGCGACTCCACCGAGCGCCGCGGGGCGCCCGTCTCCCGGACCAGCTCGCCGAGCGTCCGCCATCGCCGGTCCGCCAGGAGGCCCAGCGCGGTATGGACACGCCGGGGGTCCATGTCCGCCGCGACCGGTGGACCGTTCGGCGTTTCCCCATCAGCCACCCGCGAATGCTATCGGCGCCCGGCCTCCGCACCGCCGACCAGGCCGCGCCGCTCGCCGCGCGGAGGGGCGGGGAACCATCCGGCGGTCCCCCGCGCCGCGCGTCTCAGCCCCAGCGCGTTCCGGCGGGCACCCGGAAGGCGGTGTTGATCCGGTTGAAGAAGTTGGTGATCGCCACCATCAGGACCAGGGCCCCGAGCTGCCGCTCGTCGTAGTGCTCGGCGGCCTCGGCCCAGGTCTCGTCGGTGACCGCGCCGGGCCGGTCGGCGAGCCGGGTCATGGCCTCGGTGAGCGCCAGCGCCGCCCGTTCGGCGTCGTCGAAGCGCGGGTCCTCGTACCAGGCGGCCAGCGTGAGCAGCTTCTCGGTGCTGACGCCGGCCTCGGCCGCGCTCGTGGCTCCGGCGTCGGTGCAGGCGCTGCATCCGTTGATCTGGCTGGCCCGCAGGTGGACCAGCTCCAGCACCTCCCGGGGGACGCCGCCGCCGTACACCGCCTTGAAGATCTCCTGGACGCCCGCGCCGATGTCGGGCCCGCTCGAAGAACCGTGGATCCGTGGTGCCATCTCTTCCTCCCGCAGTCGATGTGGACGGCACCACGACGCACCGGGCCGGGGAGAAGTAACGTCGGCCCCGGCGTTACCTTCTCGACTCGTGCCGCGTCCTGGTGGAGGAACCACGACACGCAGCCCGGGAGCACCGTGACCCGACAGGACAAGCTGGCCGCCGACTTCGAGGCGCACCGCCCCTACCTGCACGCGATCGCGTTCCGGGTGCTCGGCCAGCACGCGGACGCCGACGACGCGGTGCAGGAGGCGTGGCTGCGGCTGGCCCGTACCGGCGGCGACGGCATCGAGGAGCTGCGCGGCTGGCTCACCACGGTGACCGGACGGATCTGCCTCGACATCCTGCGCCGGCGCGGAGTCCGCGGCGAGCAGCCACTGGAGCCTGAGCTCTGGACCGCCTTGGGCGACCTCGGCCCCGACCCCGAGGCGGAGGCCGTGCTCGCCGACTCGGTCGGCCTCGCCCTGTACGTCGTCATGGACGCTCTCACTCCGGCGGAGCGGGTCTCGTTCGTGCTGCACGACGTCTTCGAGATGCCGTTCGACGCGGTCGCGGCCGTCCTCGGCCGGAGCACCGCCGCCGCCAAGATGCTCGCCAGCAGGGCCCGGGGACGGATCCGGCTCGGCGCGCCCACCGCCGACGCCCACTCGGCGGCACGCGGGGTCGTCGACGCCTTCCTGGCGGCCGCCGGCCGGGGCGACCTCGCGGGCCTCCTCACCCTCCTCGCGCCTGAGGTCGAGCTGCACAGGGGCCCGAGCGTCGTCCGGGGCGCGGACGAGGTCGCCGCCCAGGCCACCGTCGGGGCCCGCCGGGACGCGAAGGGCCACCCGGCACTGGTCGACGGCGTCCCCGGCGTTCTCATCACCATGGGCGGCCGCCCGTTCCTCCTGATGGCCTTCACCGTCGAGGACGGCCGAATCACCACGATCCGGACGCTCTCCGACCCGAAGCGGCTGGCCCAGATCGTCCCCTCCTGGGTCACCTGACACGCCGGGTCCGCACGCCTTGAGCGCCCCTTTCGACGGGGGCGCTCTGGGTGGCCGGGCGTCAGTGGGCGGGGGTGTCCGGCTGGGGTGGGGTGCGGATCAGGAGGGTCACCAGGACGGCCACGGTGGCCAGGGCGAGGGCCGAGACGGTCGCCGCGGTGGTGTAGCCGTGGACGAGGGCGCTCACCCGGGAGGCGGCCGGGCCGTGCTCGCGCAGGTAGCCGGCCGTCGCGCCGATCGCGACGGTGTTGACGACGGCGGTTCCGACCGACCCGCCCATCTGGGACGCGGCGTTGACGACGGCGGCGGCGACCCCGGCCTCGCGCGGGGAGACGCCGGCGGTCGCCAGCGAGAAGGCCGGCGGGAACACGGCGCCCATGCCGATCCCGAGCAGGATCTCGACGGGGACGACCGAGGCGGCGTAGCCGCTGCCCGGGTCGAGCCGGGTCAGGACGGCCAGGCCGGCCGCGGCGATGAGCAGGCCGCCGCCGATCAGCAGGCGGGCGGGCACGCGCCGGGTGAGCAGGGCGCCGACCAGGTACCCGCTGACCGAGTTGGCGAAGGCGAGCGGCAGGAACGCCAGGCCCGTGCGCATCGGGGAGAAGTGCGCGACCACCTGCAGGTAGTAGGTGAGCGTCAGGAAGATCCCGAAGGCGCCGACGACCGCGGTGGCCACGGCGAGGTAGGCGCCTGCCCGGCCGCGGTCCGCGAGGATGCGCAGCGGCAGCAGCGGTGCGTCGTGCCTGGCCTGGCGCGCGATGAACAGCGCGAGCGCCAGGGCGCCGGTCGCGAGCGGCGCGGTGGTCTGCCACGCGTCCCAGCCGTGCGGGGCGGCCTGCCCGGCGCCGTACACGACGGCCGCCAGGCCGCCGGTGACGAGGACGGCGGAGATCCAGTCGACGCGCGCCCCGGGGAAGCTCGGCGGGGCCGGAAGGACGATGCGTCCCGCCACGGACGCGGCCGCGGCGATCGCCACGTTGACGTAGAGGCACCAGCGCCAGTCGGCGTACTGGGTCAGCGCGCCGCCGAGCAGCAGCCCGACGGCCGCGCCGCTGCTCGCCACGGCGCCGTACACGCCGAACGCCTTCGCGCGCTCCTTCGGTTCGGTGAACGTCACGGCCAGCAGGGACAGGGCGGTGGGCGCGAGCAGCGCGGCGAACGCCCCCTGCAGGGCGCGCCCGACCACGAGGACGCCGAAGCCGGGCGCGGCGCCGGCGATCATCGAGGCGACCGCGAACCCGGCCAGCCCGGCCAGGAAGCTGCGGCGCCGCCCGACCAGATCGGCGATCCGGCCGCCGAGCAGGAGCAGCCCGGCGAAGGACAGGGTGTAGGCGGTGATCACCCACTGCCGGTCGGTGTCGCCGAAGCCGAGCGCGTGCTGGGCCGTGGGCAGCGCGATGTTCACGATCGTGGCGTCGAGCGCGATCATCAGCTGCGCGACGGCGATGACGACCAGCGCGGCCCAGCGGCGGTTCGGGACGCCCGCGGACGGGCCGGACGCGGTGCGCGACGTGATGGCGGTCATGGAACCCACCTCCCTTTAAGTGAAGGGTTCTCCTCCAGATATTAACTGGAGGTTTCTCCTCCGTCTAGAGGTGGAGCGGGATCGCGTACGGCCTTGGAGAGGGAGGGACTCAGAGCACCTCGGGATCGCCCACCGGGGCGCTGAGCTGCGGGTTTGATCGCGGGAAGCTTGCCATCCCTTGGTGATTTCTGTAGGTTTGCCGCTCCAAGACGCTCTCCAGGCGTTTTGTCCCACTTACGTGGGCGGGGTGCCCTCCCCGCGGAACAAGGCCCCGAGACGGTCCATCGATCGGGCCTCACATCGTCAGCGCCGCTTCTCCCTCAGCGGCACCCGCCGAGTCCGCCGTCGCGCGGAGCCGGGGACCCACCTCGCACCGGGGTGAATCGGCCTGCCCAGGCCGTAGGGCGACTTCCACGCCCGAACCCGTCAGCTAACCCGGTAGGCGGCACTTGGAAGCAAGGAGCCCCCTTGAAAGGCAAGCACAGCAAGCAGTCGCGCCGTCTAAGGCTCGCCCCCTGGGCCATCGGCACGATGACGGGTCTCGCCACCTTCGGCGTGACGGCGGCACTGCCGACGACCTTGCAGCACGCGACCATCGAGACGGCCGCCGCAGCCCAGACCGTCCCCCAGCAGCAGACCGCGCAGCTGCTGGCCGAGCGGCGGACGCAGGTCGGAGAGCGGAGGCAGGCCCGGGCCGCGGCCCAGTTCCAGAAGGAGTTCAAGGCGCCGACGAAGGCCGAGGCGACGAAGAGCCGGTCCTCGACGAAGGTCGAGTCGAAGCCGGTCTCCGCGAAGAAGCAGGCCGTTCCCCAGCAGCAGGCGGCCGATCCCAAGGCGGCCAAGCGGGCCCTGGTCATCAAGCGGGCCAAGAGCTGGCACCCGCACACCGCCCAGCGGGTCCCCTACAGCCAGACCGGGTCGCACAACGGCTACCGCACCGACTGCTCGGGCTACGTCTCCATGGCGCTGGGGCTGCCCAAGCCCGGGCCCAACACCGTCGGCCTGACCTCGTCGCGATACACCCAGCGCATCAAGATGTCCCAGCTGAAGAAGGGCGACCTCGTCATGGACGCCCTCGGCAGCAACACCACCCGGCACGTCGTCATCTTCGAGAAGTGGGCGAACAAGCAGCACACCTCGTACTGGGCGTACGAGCAGCGCGGGCGGTACGGCACCGACCACCGGACGCTCACCTACGGGCTGTCCTCTGGCGACGAGTACAAGGCGTACCGGCCGACGTCCCTCAAGTAGGCGGCGGCTCAAGAGAAGCGCCCGGCATCGGCGGATCGCCGGTGCCGGGCGGAGCGGGTTGTAGAGCGGTCACAGGTCAGACCGAGCGGACGGCCCGCATGGACTCCTTCAGGGAGCCGAGGGTCGCGAAGACGGCCGTGGGCTCGTAACCGCAGTGGGCCATGCAGTTGGCGCAGCGGGAGTCGCGGCCCCGCCCGTAGGAGTCCCAGTCGGTCTCGTCCAGGAGTTCCTGGTAGGTCTGGGCGTAGCCGTCCGACATCAGGTAGCAGGGCCGCTGCCAGCCGAAGAGCGAGTAGGACGGGATCGCCCAGGCCGTGCAGGGAAAATCGACCTTGCCCTCTAGGAAGTCCAGGAACAGGGGCGAGTGGTTGAAGCGCCACCGCTTGCGGTTGCCGTCCCCGAACGCCTTGCGGAACAGCTCCCGCGTCTCCTGGACGCCGAGGAAGTGGTCCTGGTCGGGAGCCTTGTCGTACGCGTAGCCGGGCGAGATCATCATCTCGTCGACCTCGAGGTCGTCGTTGAGGTAGTCGAGGACGTCGATGACGGTCTGCGGCGTGTCCGTGTTGAAGATCGTCGTGTTCGTGGTGACGCGGAACCCGCGCCGCTTGCACTCCCTGATGGCGGCCACCGCGTCGTCGAAGACGCCCTCCTTGCACACGGACTCGTCGTGGCGCTCGCGCAGCCCGTCGATGTGCACCGCCCACGCGAAGTAGGGCGACGGCGTGAACTTGTCGATCTTCCGCGGGATGAGCAGCGCGTTCGTGCACAGGAACACGAACTTCTTGCGCCGGACGAGCTCGTTCACCAGCTCGTCGATCTGCGGGTGCATGAGCGGCTCGCCGCCCGCGATGGAGACCATCGGCGCGCCGCACTCCTCGATGGCGGCGAGGGCCTGCTCGACCGGCATGCGCTTCTTCAGCACGTCGTGCGGGTGCTGGATCTTCCCGCAGCCGGCGCAGGCGAGGTTGCAGGCGAACAGGGGTTCCAGCTCGACGATGAGCGGGAACTTCTCCCGCCCGCGCAGCTTGTTGCGGAGGATGTAGCCCCCGATGCGAAGGCTCTGGCGGAGCGGCATGCTCATGGTGTCCGGACCTCCTTGGGCGGTGCGGGCCCGGTGGACTCCACCGGGTCGTGGGCGGGCCGCGTCATGTCGCGGCCCGCAGGTAGCGGCCGAGCGCGCTCACGGGGAACACCAGCCGGTACAGGTGGTAGTTGATGTAGAAGTCGCCGGGGAAGCCGGTGCCGGTGAACAGGTCCTCGTCCCAGTTCCCGTCCGGGCGCTGGTGGTCGACGAGCCACTGGACGCCCGCCTCCACGGCCGGGGAGCGCTCGCCCGCGGCGAGCAGCGCCAGCAGGGCCCAGGCCGTCTGGGAGGGGGTCGACTCGCCCCGCCCGATCCACGCCGGGTCGTCGTAGGAGCGCAGGTCCTCGCCCCAGCCGCCGTCGGCGTTCTGGTGGTCCTCCAGCCAGGCGACGGCGCGCCGGATCGCGGGCTTGCCGGGACGGACCCCCGCCGCGATGAGCGCGGGCACCACGCTGCCCGTCCCGTAGACGTGGTTCGCCCCCCAGCGCCCGAACCAGGAGCCGTCCTCCTCCTGCGCCCTGAGCAGCCACACGACGGCGCGCCTGACCGCGGGCGACTCCGCGAGGCCCTCCCCGGCCAGCGCCTCGACGACGTGGGCGGTGACGTCGGCGGACGGCGGGTCGATGACGGCGCCGAAGTCGCAGAACGGCAGCTTGGTGCAGAGCTCGCGGGTGTTGTCGGCGTCGAACGCGGCGAAGCCGCCGTCCCGCGACGCCATCCCGTCCAGCCAGCGGACGGCCCGCCTGACCGGCTCCTCCGCCTCCGGGAAGGACACCTTGCGCAGCGCCAGGATGGCCTCGGCGGTGTCGTCGGTGTCGGGGTAGACGTCGTTGTCGAACTCGAACGCCCACCCGCCCGGCGGGACGTCCGGCCGCTTCACCGCCCAGTCCCCCGGCCCGCGGACCTCCTCGCCGACGACCCATCCGGCGGCCTTCACCAGGGCGGGGTGGTCGGCGGCCACGCCCGCGTCGGCGAGCGCGTTCATGGCGAGCACCGTGTCCCAGACGGGCGACTGGCACGCCTCCAGGCGGCGGCCCTTGTCGTCGCGGATGATGAACCGTTCGAGCCCGTCCAGCCCGCGTTTGACGACCGGGTGGTCGAGGCCGTAGCCGAGCTCGTGCAGCGCCATGAGCGAGTACACCCACGGCGGCTGGATCCCGCCCCAGCAGCCGTCGGCCTCCTGCCTGGCGATGATCCAGTCGGCGGCCCGGCGCAGCGCCGCCAGGCGCAGCGGGCGCACCGGCCGCCTCTCGTACACGTGCAGGACGCGGTCGAGGGCGTTGAACGCCGCCCCCCAGCCCTTGGCCTCGTTCGCCGGCATCGCGCCGCACCGCAGCTCCGGCAGGTCGAACGGCAGCGCCCGGACGGGCCGCAGCGACCCGAGGACCGTCAGCGGGACGATCGTCTGCCGTGCCCAGCACGCCCAGTCGTAGACGTTCAGCGGGACGCGGCTCGGCAGGAACATCAGCTCGGGCGGCATGACCGGCAGGTCGTCCCAGGACCACTGGCCGAACAGCGCCAGCCAGATCCGGGTGAACACGCGGCTGCCCTCGACGCCGCCCGCCTCCCGCACGTACTCGGCGGCCTTGCGCATGTGCCCGGCGCCGACCGGGTCCCCGGCGAAGCGCAGCGCGACGTAGGCCTCGATCGTCGTGGACAGGTCGGCCGGGCCGCCGTGGAAGTTCGCCCAGGTGCCGTCCTCGCGCTGCTGGGAGCGGATCCAGCGCGCCGCGTCCTTGGTGTCGGCGTCGGAGCGGATGCCGAGGAACTGGCGGAGCAGCAGGTCCTCGGCGTCCATGGTGACGTTGGTCTCCAGTTCGGCCTTCCACCAGCCCTCGGGCGACTGCAGGCCGAGCAGGTGGTCGCGGGCGGCCTCGGCGGCGGCGGCCGCCGCGCCGGTGAGTCCGGACACGTCGGTGGTGGTCATTCGGTCCTTCCCTTCTGGCGCGGCGGGTCAGTGGTCCCGGGAGGTGACGAACAGCGCGATGTCGCGGAACTCGGCGGCCACGAGCCCGTCCATGCCCGAGTCGTCGAGGTGGCGCCCGGCGGCGGCGACGCGGCGGTCGGCCTCGGCCGCGGCCCAGTCCCGGCCGCCCGCCGCCTCCACGAGGCGGGCCATCTCCCGCAGGACGCCCTCGGACGGCGGCCCGGGTTCGGCGTACAGCGCGGCGAGCCGCTCGGACTCGGGGCGCCCGGAGTTCAGCGCGTACACCACCGGCAGCGACTTCTTGCGCGCCCGGAGGTCGGCCAGGACGGGCTTGCCGGTCGTCTCGGGACTGCCCCAGATGCCGAGCAGGTCGTCCACGAGCTGGAACGCGAGGCCCATCTCGGTACCGAACCCGGTCAGGTGCGTCACGAGGCGGGTGGGGCCCTCGGCGAGCATCGCCCCGATCGAGCAGGCGCAGGCGAGCAGCGCACCCGTCTTGTCCCCCGCCATGGTCAGGCACTCGTCGAGCGCCACGTCGTCGCGCTGCTCGAACCCGATGTCGAGCGCCTGGCCCGCGATGAGCCGCTGAGTGGCGGCGGTCAGCGCGCGCGCCGCCCAGTGGGCGCCTCGCGTCTGCTGGTCGAGGAGCAGGTTCTCCGACAGCGCCAGGAGCGCGTCCCCGCCGAGGATGGCGGCGGACGGGCCGAACACCGTCCACGCGGCGGGCCGGTGCCGGCGGGTCCGGTCGCCGTCCATGATGTCGTCGTGCAGCAGCGAGAACGCGTGCACGAACTCGACGGCGACGGCGCCGGGCAGCGCCGTCTCGTGGGGTGCCCCCGCGGCCCGCGCGGACAGCAGCGCCAGCGCGGGACGCAGCGCCTTGCCGCCCGCGGCGGCGGGCTCGCCGTTCTCGTCGGTCCAGCCGAGGTGGTAGGCGACGACGCGGCGGGTCCACGGGTCGAGGCGCTCCGCGCAGGCGCGCATGGCCTGGTCGACCAGGGCGCGGCCGTCGGTGATCGAGGCCGGGACGGTGGTCATCGGCCGCTCCCCCCGTCCTGGCGGTGCTCGTTCCGGACGGTCGGTCTCAGGTGGCGGCGGACGAGACGGGCCGCGGTCAGACCGCTGCGCACGGCTCCCTCCATCGTGTCGGGCCAGCCCGTGTCGGTCCACGCGCCGGCGAGGAACAGCCACGGCAGCCGGGTGGCGGACGCGGGACGCAGCGCGTCGCTGCCGGGGCTCTGGCGGAACGTCGCGTGCCGCTCCCGCGTCACGAAGAAGTCGGTGACGCGAGCGCGGCGGGCGGCCGGAAGCAGCCGCCTCAGCTCGGCGAGGTACACCGAGCGCAGTTCGGCGGTGGGCGTGTCGATCCAGCGGTCGGCCGCCGAGACCGACACCGCCAGGTACTGGCCGCCGCCCGTCAGGCCGCTGACCGCGGTGCGGTCGAACACCCACTGCACGGGCGAGCCGACCGCGGCGGCGAACGGCAGGTCGGCGCCGTCGACCCGCAGGACGGGCCGGTCGTAGACGACGTGGACGTTGACGATCGGGCTGGAGCCGAGCCCGGCCCAGCGCGCCCGGTCGGGGGCCGCCTCCTCGGGGACGAGCCCGGCCGCCGCCCGGTGGGGCACGGCGAGGACGACGGCGTCGGCGCCGACCGGCGAGCCGTCCACCACGAGCTTCGGCCCGGCGTCGATCGCCGTCACCTTCGCGTTGAGGTGGATCCGGCCGCCGTTCCGCTCGATCTCGGCCGCCGGGAGCGTGCCGTGCAGGTCGCCGAGCGGGACGGCGGGCACGCCGATGTCGGCGGCGTCCGCGCGGCCGAGCAGCGCGGTCTGGCACACGAACGCGGCGGGGCCGAGCGCGGCCCCGTCCAGGCGGACGTTGAGCGCGGCCGTGACGAACAGCTCCCAGAGCGCCGCGCGCGCCCAGGGCCCCTGCCCGTGCTCGGCGAGCCAGGTGCCCATGCTGATCCGGTCGAGCGACGGGTCGGCCGGGTCGACGCGGTCGAGCGCCAGCGACGCGCCGACCGCCCGCAGCCGGTCGGGCGGGGAGAGCAGCCGGTACCCGGCGAGCGCCGGCAGCAGGTGCAGCGGGCCGGGGGCCTTCGCACGGCGGAGCCGTCCGCCCGGGCCGTCCGGGGTCAGGACGCGGACGTCGAAGCGGTCCTGGACGCGGACGCGGTCCAGCGCGTCCAGCCGGGCGAGCAGCCCCTGGTACGCCGAGCAGCATTTCAGGAAGATGTGCTGGCCGTTGTCGACGGTCAGGCCGTCCCGCGTGAAGGAGTGGGTGGCGCCGCCGAGCCGGGGCCGCGCCTCGTAGACCGTCGGGCGCAGCCCCGCCTCCTGGAGCGCCAGCGCGGCGGTGAGCCCGGCGAGCCCGCCGCCGACGATCGCGACCTCCGCCGGGCCGCCGTCGCGGGCGCTCACCGGTGGATCCCGGCCATCGCCATGGCGGACACGGTCGCCTTCTCCCACGCCGGCAGGGACGTCCGCGTCTCCAGGGCGGTCAGCGGGTCGGCCGTGATGCGGCGCAGCAGGTGCCGGTAGATGCCCGCCATCGCGCCCGCGCACGCGGCGCTGCGCCGGTCGAGCATGGGCAGCAGCTTCAGGCCGTCGGCGTACCACCGCTCCGCCCGGTCCGCCTGGAAGCGGACGAGGCTCGCCAGGCGGTCGGGGTCGTCGGTCGCCCGGCCCGCCTCGTCGCGCTCCAGGGTGCATCCGAACCGGGCGAGGTCCTTCGCGGGCAGGTAGACGCGGCCGTTCGTCCGGTCCTCCCGGACGTCGCGGAGGATGTTCGTGAGCTGCAGCGCGACGCCGAGCGCGTCGGCGCGCGGCACGGCCGTGGCCGGGTCGTCGGTCCCGAAGACGCCGAGCGACAGGCGGCCGACGGAGCCGGCCACGCAGCGGCAGTACCAGAGGAGGTCGTCGAAGGTGTCGTAGGTCCCGCCGCGCACGTCGGCCTCGCAGCCGTCGATGAGCTCGCCGAACGCGTCGAGCGGGATCGGGTGGCGGCGGGCCGCGTCGGCTAAGGCGACCAGCACCGGGTCGGAAGGGTGGGCGCCGGGGTCGGCGATCCGGGCGCGCTCGCCGGCGAGCGCGGCGAGCCGGTCCGCGACGGGCGCGCCGTGGTCGTCGCCGATGTCGTCGACCCGCCGGGCGAACGCGTACACGGCGCTGAGGGCCCGCCTCTTGGGGGCGGGAAGCAGCCGGATCCCGTACGAGAAGTTGCGCGCCTGGGAGCGGACGACGCTCTCGCAGTGCCGGTAGGCGGTGGATGCGTCCATCTAAGCTGCCCTTCTCCTTCCCATGGTCCGCGACCACTCGGCGAGCAGCCGCGCCTTCCTCGGCCGCGGCGGGCCCGCGAGGACGTCGTAGGCGGCGCGCTCCAGCGCGTCGAGGGCGGCGAGGCCGCCCGCGACGTACCCGGCGACCGCGACCCGCGCGAACCCCTGGAGCCCGCAGGTGAGGGCGGCGCCCTCCGCCAGCATCCGCCGCGCCCGCCCCGCCTGGAGCGCCACGACCCCGCGCAGCCGGGTCGGGGTCGCCGCGGCGGTGAGGTCGTCCTCGGTGCAGCCGAAGCGCCGCAGGTCGTCCGCGGGCAGGTAGACGCGGCCGTTGCGGTGGTCCTCGGCGACGTCCTGGCAGTGCTCGATGATCTGCAGGGCGGTGCACACCTTGTCCGACAGCCGGATCCGGTCCGGCGTGGCGGCGCCGAAGACGTGCAGGACGATGTGCCCGACCGGGTCGGCGGAGAGCGCGCAGTAGCCGAGGAGGTCGTCGAACGTCGCGTACCGGGTGACGGCCTGGTCCTGGCGGTTCGCCCGGATCAGGCGGCGGAACGGCTCGGCGGGGATGCGGCGGGCGACGATCGTCTCGGCCAGGTCGCGCAGCACGGGCAGTTCCGGCCGCTCGCCCGCGTAGACGCGGTCGAGGTCGCGCTCGACCAGGTCGAGGAGGTCCGCCCGCTCGCCCGGCGGCGCCTCGTCCCCGATGTCGTCGACGAGCCGGGCGTACCCGTACACGTTCAGCAGGTGGGCGCGGTGGCGGGCGGGGAGCAGCCGCGAGGCGACGGGGAAGTTCTCCCCGGCCTGCAGTTCGGTCCTCGCCCGGCGTTCCTCGGTGGCGTTCCGCAGACGCTCGCTGACGGACATGGTGTTCCCCCTGGGGCGGTGGCGGCGCGGGGGCGCTTATCGATGCCCGTTAACCGGGTGATCGACCGGTAAACCTGGCATCGTCGGGGCCCATGGTGCGTACGTCCCCGATCGACAGCGCGAAGCCTCCCGAATTTCCGTCGTTCATGAATATAGGCCGGAAGTGGTCAGGCGGGAATATGGGTTCGGGCGTCCGGGCGATCACCGGCCGTCGTCCCGCATTCACCGGAGAATGGCGGCGGCTCCGCGGGACGGGCGCCGCGGGACGGGCGGAACGGGCGGCGGGAGGCTCAGTAGGTGGCGAGTATTCGGGCGAGGACGCGAGGCGTGTGCTCGGGCGGCGAGGCCTCGGTGACCAGTGTGTTGAACAGGTGCCAGTGGTGCTCGATCTCGGCGCGCCGCGTCGGGTAGACGGCATTGTCGGGACGCTCCAGATAGACCATGTCCTGCAGCCCCTGCTGCGGGAACCGGACGAGGGTGAGCGACCCGTCTCCGGCGACCTGGCCGGAAATGCCGAGGGGCGCGATCTGGATGGTGACGTTCGGCCGCCTGCACAGCTCGACGATGTGCAGGATCTGCCCGCGCATCGTCTCGGGCGCGACGGTGGGACGCCAGAGCGCCCCCTCGTCCAGCACGACCCAGAGGTTGAGCGGGCGCGGCCGGCGGCGCAGGACGCGCTGGCGCCGCATCCGGAACTCGACGCGCCGCTCGATCTCGGCCTCCGACCCGGACCCGGTGCGGGAGGCGACGAGTTCGCGGACGTAGTCCTCCGTCTGGAGCAGTCCGGGAACGAACCGGGCCTCGAACGTCCGGACCAGCTTGGCCGCCTGCTCGGCGCTGAGGTAGTCGCGGACCCAGCGCGGCACGATGTCGCCGTCGGCGTGCCACCAGGGCGGCGCGTCGGTCTGCTCGGCGAGGGCGAGCAGGGTGGCGAGCTCGCCGGGGTCGGCGCCGTAGCGGTCGAGCAGCCGGGCGACGTCGCCGGCCCTGGCGCGCGAGCGGCCCAGCTCCAGTCTGGTGATCTTCGACTCGGAGCCGTAGATCGCCAGGCCCGCCTTCCGGCGGGAGAGCCGGGCGGCCTCCCGCAGCTCGCGGAGCCGCCGGCCGAGCAGCATGCGCGGGACGAGCGGGTCGCCCTGCGCGGAGACCGTGCTCACCGGAGCGTTGCGGGTGCGGGCCGACCGCGGCTTCCTGCTGCCGGTGATCGTGGCGGAGGCCAAGGGGGGACTCCTCATCGGAAGACGGCGTGGACGACCGCTCCGACTATAGTTCACGCTGCGCGTCGGAGATAGGACCGTATGTTACGTAGCGTCTCGGACATATAGCCCAGTCCCGGGAGGCGACCCCCGGCACGGCGCCTCAGGGTTTGCGGGCCACCCCGCATCTGGTCGGCAGGTTCTCGCCGCCGATCGGCCCCACCTCGGGGCGCCATGCGCCGCTCGTCACCAGGCCCGGCTCCTCCAGTTCCAGCCCGTCGAAGTAGCCGCGGATGAACTCGGGGCCGCGCAGCCGGAACGGGACGGCGCCGGTCTCGTCGTAGGCGCGCTGCGCCGCGTTGAACGCCTCGTTCTCGTCGGTGGAGTCGTGCAGGATGAGGTAGCTGCCGGAGGGCAGCGGGTCCATCAGCCCGCGGACGACGTCGTACGCCTCGTCCGGGTCGACGATGTGCCCCAGCACGCCGATGATCATCAGCCCGACCGGCCGGGACAGGTCCAGCAGTTCCGACGCCCGGTCCATGATCGTCTTCGGGTCGTGCAGGTCGCAGTCGATGTAGGCGGTGCTGCCCTCGTTCATCAGAGCGCGGGCGTGCGCGAGGACGAGCGGGTCGTTGTCGACGTAGACGACCTTGGCGTCGGGAGCGGCGCGCCGGGCCATCTCGTGGGTGTTGTCGACGGTGGGCAGGCCGGTGCCGCAGTCCATGAACTGGCGGATCCCGCGCTCGCGGGCCAGGAACCGGATCGCCCGGTCCATGAAGTAGCGGCCCGCGCGGGCGATCTCCACGATGCCCGGGTACAGCCCGACGTAGTGGTCTCCGGCGAGCCTGTCCACCTCGTAGTTGTCGGTCCCGCCGAGCCAGTAGTTCCAGATCCGCGCCGACTGCGGAACGCCAGTATTGATCTTGGAGTCCGATCCCTTCCCCGGGCCGGGCGTGGCATCCGTCATCGGTTCTCCTTCGTGGACAGCCCGGCCGTCAGGCCAGGGGAAACGGACTTTTGCGGAGCATGTCGGGGATGCCTGGGCGTTTCGGCGGCGGCCGGGTCGGCTCGTGCCGAGACTGTTAGAACGTGGGGTATGGCGCGGCAGGTCAGGCGGGCGTTCAAGTACCGCTTCTACCCCACCGGCGAGCAGGCGGCTGAGCTGTCGCGCACGTTCGGCTGTGTGCGGCTGGTGTACAACAAGGCGCTGGAGGAACGCACCCGAGCCTGGTACGACGAGCAGCGCCGCATCTCCTACGCGCAGTCCTCGGCGGCGCTGACGCGGTGGAAGAAGACTCCGGAGCTGGCGTTCCTGGCGGAGGTGTCGTGCGTGCCGTTGCAGCAGGTGCTGCGGCATCTGCAGACGGCGTTCGCCAACTTCTTCGCCAAGCGCGCCGCCTACCCGCGGTTCAAGTCGCGCAAGCGGTCGCGTGCGTCGGCCGAGTACACCCGCAGCGCCTTCACCTGGCGCGACGGGCGTCTGACGCTGGCGAAGATGGCGGCGCCGCTGGACATCCGCTGGTCGCGTCCGCTGCCCGAGGGCGCGGTGCCGAGCACGGTGACGGTGTCGCGCGACAGCGCGGGCCGCTGGTTCGTCTCGATCCTGTGCCAGGACACCATCACCGCGGCCCCGGCCACGGAGCACGCGGTCGGGATCGACGCCGGGATCACCACGCTGGTGGCGCTGTCGTCCGGGGAGAAGATCGCCAATCCCCGCCACGAGCGGCGTGACCGCGCCCGTCTGGCCAAGGCGCAGCGGGAGTTGGCCCGCAAAACCCCGGGTTCGGCGAACCGGGACAAGGCCCGCCGGAAGGTGGCCCGCGTGCACGCGCGGATCGCCGACCGGCGACGCGACTTCCTGCACAAGGTGTCGACCCGTCTCGTCCGTGAGAACCAAACGGTCGTGATCGAGGACCTCACCGTCGGCAACCTGCTCAAGAACCGCACGCTCGCCCGCGCGATCACCGACGCCGCGTGGCGGGAACTGCGCTCCATGCTGGAGTACAAGTGCGCCTGGTACGGCCGCGACCTCGTGGTGGTCGACCGCTGGTTCCCCTCCTCCAAGCTGTGCGGAACCTGCGGAACCGTCCGCGAGACTCTTCCGCTGGAAGTCCGCGAGTGGACGTGCGAGTGCGGTGCGGTGCATGACCGCGATGTGAACGCGGCGCGCAACATCCTGGCCGCCGGGCTGGCGGTGACCGCCTGTGGAGACGGTGTAAGACCTCAACGGGACACCTCCCGGACGGGGCACTCGTCGGCGAAGCAGGAAACCCAGCGGGCGACCGCTGGAATCCCCCGCCTTCAGGCGGGCGAGGAAGCCAAGGTCTGACGCTCCTTCCAGCAGGTACGGGGCACCTCTCGCGGCAAACTTAGACCCCGGGCCCCGAGAACTGCCGGAAAAGCGGAATTCGGACCTGTCCCCCCATCAATTCGGGACGATGACGAATACGCAGGGTGATCTCGACACCGAAATGTACGTTGACTCGTGTGCCCTATGTGACGCCTGCGGGCGCGGAAACCGGCCGGGGACGCGCGTCGGCCGTCCGGCCGAAATGATCACTAACGGAGCGGATATGGATCGGTGTCCGCGACGCCATGGCGATCACACCGGGAGTCCAGGCGATCAGCTTTTACCTTTCCTGATATTTTGCCAAATCGAACGTCACTCATTACCCGCAGGCCGAGTCGTCGCCACGGCCTTCGTCCCGGACGAATCCGAACAAGATTCACGACTAGCCATTTATCCCTTATTGCGTCATTTCAGGCGTTTCTTTCGTTCGCCGTACCAACGCCCACCCGGGGATCGGGCGGTCAGCGGCCCGCCCAGACGGCGATCGCGAGCGCCACCCGGTCGTCGAACCGCATCGGGTCGCGGCCGGTGAGCGACTCGATCCGCGCCAGCCGGTGGCGGAGGGTGTTCGGGTGCAGGAACAGCGCGCGCGACGTCGCGCCGACCGCGCCGCCCATGTCCAGGAAGGTGCGCAGCGTCTCGGTGAGGCGGGTGCCGTGCGCGGCGTCGTAGTCGCTCAGCGGCCGGGCGATCTGCTCCAGGAAAGGGGCCAGCTGCTCCTGGTCGAGCCGGTCGAGGAGGGCCTGGAAGGTGGCGAGTTCGGAGGCGTACACGACCCCGCCGGTGCGGCGCGCGGAGTCGAGCGCGGTGAGGCTCTCGGCGAGCGAGAGCGGCAGGTGCTCCAGCGGGCCGGCGCTGCCGACGCCCGCGGGCTCGGTCCAGGCGTGGGCGTCGTTGGTGACGAGCAGGGCCGTGTCGTCGTCCAGGCCGAGGACGCCGGGCAGCTCCTCCTCGACCGAGCCGTCCATCGCGATCACGAGCAGGGAGGCGGGGTCGAGCCCGGCGTCGTCGATCCGGGGGCGCAGCGCCTCGGCGGACGCGAGGCCGTCGCGCACCATGCGCAGCAGCCGCCCGGTCTCCTCCCGCTCGTGCCGCTCGTCGCCGGCGGACGCGAGCCGCTCGGCGAACCACTCGGTGAAGCCGAGGAACGGGACGTCCTGCGGCACCTCCAGCAGCGGGAGTCCGACGCGGTCGCAGGCCAGGCTCAGCTCGTCGGGCACGGTGTCGGTCATGTCCCCGACGCCGTAGCCGATCGCGCTCCCCCGGCCGGACTTGACCGAGTCGACGAACGCGGCGCACGCGCCCGGGTCCCGCAGCGCCGCGCCGACCGTCAGGACGACCTCGTGCCCCCGCAGGTAGGGGCCGGGGTCGAGCAGCTCGGTGGAGTGCGCCCAGCGGACCGGGCGGTCGAGCCCGTCCTCCCCCGCGACCAGGCGCAGCCTGAAGCGCGGCACCTCGAGGAGCTGCCGGACGGTGAGGTGCGGCGGCGCGGAATCGCTGGTCACAGCCTCACCCTCTCATTCCGGCCCGGCGCCGTCCCGTGCCCGTGACCGTCTTTTGGGCAAGTGCACGAAAGGTCGGGCGCGGCGCGGTGGGTTCGGCCAAGAAATCGCCATGAGGCTTGTCACCAGCGCTTATGCCGGGTTTGCCTGGTGCTTTCGGGGCATCGGGAGGTGATCTCATGGACGGGCGGGTCGCGCTCGTCGCCGGGGCGGCCGGCGGCATCGGCTCCGCGCTGGTGCGCGAGCTGGCGGGGCGCGGCTGGCGGACGGCGGGGCTGGACCTTCGCCGGGCCTCGGACGCCGACCACTCGGTGAGCGTGGACGTGGCGGAGCCCGCGCAGGTGCGCGCGGCGGTCCGGCGGATCGAGCGGGAGCTCGGCCCGGTCGAGGCGGCCGTGTGCGCGGCCGGGCACCACGCGATCGTCCCGATGTCCGACATCGCCTGGCCCGACTGGCGGCGGATGCTGCGGGTACACCTCGGCGGCGTGGTCAACGTGTGCGCGGCCGTCGCGCCGGGGATGGCCGAGCGCGGCCGGGGCAGCCTGGTGCCGATCGTCTCCCACCTCGGCGTCGGCGGCGCGAACGCCGAGGCGCACTTCGCGGCGGCCACCGGCGCGGTGATCGGGTTCGTCCGGTCGCTGGCGGCGGAGCTGGGGCCCTCCGGGGTGCGGGTCAACGCGGTGGCGCCCGGCCCGACCGACACGCCGATGCTGCCGTCCGACTCGCCCTGGCGCCGGCCGTCCTACCTGCAGGCCCTGCCGGCCGGGCGGCTCACGTCCCCGGAGGAGGTCGCGCTCGCCGCCGCCTACCTCATCGAGGACGGCACGTTCTGCGCCGGCGAGATCGTCTCCCCGAACGCCGGGACGGTGCTCTGATGACGATCGCGCTGATCACCGGGGCGGCCGGCGGGCTCGGCACGGCCGTGGCGCGCCGGCTCTCGGCCGACGGGCGCCTGGTCGCCCTCAACGACCGTCCCGGCCGGGACGTGGCCGGGCTCGCCGCCGAGCTGGGCGGCGTCGCCGTGCCGGCGGACGTCTCCGACCCGGCGGCGGTGACCGCGATGGTGGCGGAGGTCGAGCGCCGGACGGGCGGGCAGATCGGGCTCCTGGTCACCTGCGCCGGCCGGCTGGAGACGGCCCCGTTCACCGCGGAGCCGGAGGACCTCGCCGACTGGTGGCGGGCGGTCGACGTCGACCTCGGCGGGACGTTCGCGTGCGCGCAGGCCGTCATGCCGGGCATGGTCGAGCGCGGCGGCGGCCGGATGGTCTTCGTCGCGTCCGAGTGGGGGGTGATCGGGTGGCCGCGGGCGAGTTCCGACTCGGCGTCCAAAGGAGGGACCATCGCGCTCGCCAAGTCGCTCGGCCGCGAGTTGGCCCCGCTCGGCATCGCGGTGAACGCGATCGCGCCGAGCTCGATCGACACGCCGCGGCTGGAGGTGGACGCCGCGGCGGCCGGGGTGACGGTCGGGGAGTTCCGCGCCCGGTGCGTCGCGCGGACGCCGCTCGGCCGGGTCGCCTCGCCCGAGGAGGTCGCCGCGGCGGTCGCGTTCCTGGCCGACGAGCGGCTTCCGACGCTCGTCGGCCAGATCCTGCAGGTCAACGGCGGCACCACCCGGGCCCGCGCCTGACGGCCCTCCTACTCGCGGGCGGCGACGGCGTCCGCGGGGCGGGCGGTCATGGCGAGGCGCGCGGCCGGGAAGGTCGCGGCCCCGGCGAGCAGGAGCCCGAAGGCGAGGACGCCGAGGTGGCCGATGGGCGGGACGTACGGGGGGCCGCCCGTCATGCCGGCGGCGAACGCGGTGAGGGTGCCGAGGGCGATCGCGGTGCCGAGGGCGGCGGCGATCGCGGCGACCGCCAGCGTCTCCCATCCGAGCATCGCCATGATCTGGCGCCGGGTCGTCCCGACCAGGCGCAGCAGCGCGAACTCGCGGGACCGGCCGGCGGTGGACATCGCGAGGGTGTTCACCACGGCGATCGCCGTGAACGCGATGATGAGCCCCATCGCGACGTAGGCGACCTCCGCGTCGGCGGCCGACCTGGCCTCGGCGAGCGTGCCCGCGGACACGACCGGGAGGCCGCGCGGGGGGCTGCCCGCGATCAGCAGGGTGCCGCGGGGGTCGTCGACGTGGGCGGCCAGCAGATCGCGGGAGACGGTCAGGTCGCCGAACCCGAGGCCGCGTCCGTAGACCGCGACCACGGTGGGCGCGAACGGCGTGCCGTCGCCGAGCGTGAGCGGCAGCCGGTCCCCGGGCCTGACGCCGAGGCGCCGGGCGGCGGTGGCGCTGACCGCGACGGCGGAGGCGTCCAGGCGGTCGAGCGACCCGGACCGGACGTCCAGGTCCAGGGTGCGGTCCAGGCCGTCCGGCGTGACGCCCTGGACGGCGTAGTTCTCCAGGCCGACCCGGACGGTGCTGTGCAGCACCTCGGTCACGGCGGTCACGCCGGGCGTCCGGCGGAGCTCCTCGGCGGTGCCGTGCGGGACCCTGGGACCGGCGACGTGCGCGGCGAGGGTGCCCTCGCGCGCCTGCCGCGTCGCGGCGTGGCCGATCGTCGTCTGGACGAACAGGATCGTCGCGGTCAGCCCGATCATCAGGGTCAGCGGGGTGACGACGGAGGCCAGGCGCCGCGCGCCGGCGGCGAGGTTGGCCGCCGCGAGATGCCCGCCGCCCGGGAGGAGCCGGAGCGGGACGGCGAGGGCGGCTACCGCGCCGCGGGCGATGAGCGGGCCGAGGAGCGCGACGGCGACGGTCCAGACGATCGCGGTCAGGATCGTCACCGGGCTCGACGCCGCCTCCGTGTCGAGGTGCGCCAGCAGCACCGTCAGGACGACGGCTCCGGCCGCGACGGCGGCCCCGGCCGCGATCCGGGCCGGGCCGAGCCGGGCGCGGCCCGCCGCCGCGTCGCCGAGGGCCTCGACGGGACGGATCCGGGCCGTCCCGCGCGCGGTGATCCGGGCGGCGGCGACGGCCGCGGCGAGGGCGGCGAGCGCGGCGGCGAGCGGCGGGAACGGTCCGACGACGAGCTCCAGGTTGGGCGGCAGCGCACCCAGCCCGCGGAACTCGTCCCGCAGCCGGAACGCCAGCGGCAGCCCGGCGGCCGCGCCGAGCGGCCCCGCGACGAGCCCGACCAGCAGCGCCTCCCGCCCGATCATCCGGCGGACCTGCCGCGGCGTCGCGGCGACCGCCCGCAGCAGCGCGATCTCCCGCTCCCGCTGCCGCACCGACAGCGCGAACGTGCCGGACACCACGAGGACGGCGACGAGCAGGGCCGTCCCGCCGAGGGCGCCGCCCATGGAGATGAGCTTGACGCGCGCCTTCTCCGCGCCGAGGAACTCCGCCCGGCCCCGGTCGTCGCCGGTGTGTACGGTCGCCGCGGTGCCGCGCACGGCCCCCTCGACCGCCTTGGCGGGGCCGTGGGCGCCGATGGCGGTCACCATGCCGCCGTGGCCGGCGAGGCGCGCCGCCTGGGCCGTCGTGAAGAAGACGGCGGTCTGGTGCGCAAGGGCCTGCCGGGTCACGCCCACGACGCGGTAGGAACCGGGGACGGCGGCCTGGACCCGCACGGTCGCGCCCACGCGCAGGCCGCCGGCGCGCGCCGCGGCCGCGTCGACCACGATCTCGTCGTCCGCGGCCGGTGCCCGCCCCTCGCGGAGGGTGAACGGGGTGAGCGCGGCGGACTCCCACCCGTGGCCCCACGACGCGCGGCCGTCCGCGCCGGAGCCGCTCCCGGCGGAGCCGATCTCGGCGGGGAACGTCACCTCGGTGACGACCCCCCGGACGCCGTGCGCCGCCCGGACCCTCGCGGCGACGGACGCGGGCAGCCACGCGCGCTCGGCGATCGGCTTCGCCTTGTGCTTCCGCTTGCCCTCCTTCTTGACGATCGTCTTGTGGACGAACTGGTCGCCGGTGACGACGACCGGCGCCCCCGCGTACCGCTCGGGCTCGACGGAGCCGCGCAGTCCGGTGTCGAGGAGGACGCCGCACGCGCAGACCAGGGCCGCCGCGCACAGCAGCGCGGCGAACGCCCCCGCGAAGCCCGCCTTGCGGTGCCGCAGCGTGGCGAGAACGAGTCCGAGCATCACTTCCACGCCCCCAGCCGGGTCATGCGCGCGGCGACCCTGTCGCTGGACGGGGCGTCCATCGCGTCGACGATCCGGCCGTCCGCGAGGAACAGCACCGTGTCGGCGTAGGAGGCGGCGACCGGGTCGTGGGTGACCATCACGACCGTCTGGCCCATGCCGTCCACCGTCTCGCGCAGCAGCGTCAGCACGTCCCGCGCCGTCATCGTGTCGAGCGCGCCCGTGGGCTCGTCCCCGAAGACGACGTCCGGGCAGGTGACGAGGGCGCGTGCGATCGCGACCCGCTGCTGCTGCCCGCCGGACAGCTGCGCGGGCCGGTGCCCGGTCCGGTCGGCCAGCCCGACCCGGGCGACCACCTCCGTGAGCCACCCCCTGTCCGGACGGGTGCGCGACAGCCGCAGCGGAAGGGTGATGTTCTGCTCCACGGTCAGCGACGGCACCAGGTTGAACGCCTGGAACACGAAGCCGACGCGCCGCCTGCGCAGCTCGGTCAGCTTCGTCTCGTTCATCGAGGAGAGTTCGGTGTCCCCCAGGCGGACCGTGCCGGACGTGGGCGTGTCCAGGCCGGCGGCGCAGTGCAGGAACGTGCTCTTGCCCGAGCCTGACGGCCCCATCACCGCCGTCAGGCGGCCCCGCGGGAGTGACACCGTCACCTCCCGCAGCGCCGCGACCGCTCCCCTGCCCCGTCCGTAGACCTTGCTGACCGCGTCCATGCTGACCGCGTCCGTGGGCGCCGCGCCGGTGCCGACCGCCTTCGTGCGTACCGCGTCGTTCATACCGATCAGTCTTCTGACCTGCGGTTCCGGCCACCAGAGAAGAGATCACCTGCTACCCGTGACTTCGTCATGGGTCCGGGCGTGACGCCGTCCGGGCGGGCCGCGCGGGCGGCGGGCGCTGGTAGACATGAGCCGTGATCAAGGTGCTTCTCGCCGACGACCACCACGTGGTGCGCGGCGCCCTCGCCGCGCTGCTGGGGCTCGAACCCGACCTCACCGTGGTCGCCGAGGTCGAGCGCGGGGACGAGGTGCTGCCCGCCGCCCGCTCGTCCCGTCCCGACGTCGCCGTCCTGGACATCGACATGCCGGGGCTGGACGGCCTCGCGGCCGCGGCGGCCCTGCGCGACGCCGTCCCGGAGGTTGCGGCGCTGGTCCTGACCGGGCACGGCAAGCCCGGTCACCTGCGCCGCGCGCTGACGGCCGGGGTCCGCGGGTTCCTTTTGAAGACGGCGCCGCCGGACGAGCTGGCCGCCGCCATCCGCAAGGTCGCCGCCGGGGAGCGCGTCCTCGACCCCAACCTCGCGCTCACCGCCTGGGGCCTCGCCGACAACCCGCTCACGCCGCGCGAGACCGACGTGCTGCGCCTCGCCGCGGACGGGGCGGACGCCCCGGAGATCGCCGAGCGCCTCCACCTGTCCGCCGGGACGGTGCGCAACTACCTGACGGCCGTCGTCGCCAAGCTCAACGCCCGCAACCGCACGGACGCCGCGCGCATCGCCCGTGAAGCGGGGTGGCTCTAGCCGATCCTCGCCTCCAACCGGAAGCATCCCTTTCCGTCGGCGCGCGCGCTGAGCGTTCCTCCTGCCGCGGCCAGTCGCGTGGTCAGATTCCCGATTCCGGCGCCGGGGGCGGTCCGGGGCGCCTCCGGGTCGAGCCCGTCGTTCTCCACGACCAGCCAGACGGCGCCGCCGTCCTGCCCGGTCGCGATGGTGGAGCGGGTGGCGGCGCTGTGGCGGAGCACGTTGGTCACCGCCTCGCGCAGCACCGTGCCGAGCACCGCCGACGTGCGGGCGTCCAGGTCCGGGTGCCCGAGGACGGTCTCGACCTCCACCCCGGCGGCGGTGAGCACGGACCGCGCCGACGCCGCCTCCGCGTCCAGCGCCAGCTCGGCGTCCCCGCCGGTCGCCGCGCGCAGGTCCCTGCGGGCCTGCTCGGCCATGTCGACGACCTCGGCGAGCTCCTTGCGGGCGCGGCCCGGGTCCGCGCCGGCGAGGCGGCGGGCCAGCTCGCACTTGAGCAGGATCGCCGCCAGGCTGTGCCCGAGCAGGTCGTGCAGGTCGCGGGCCGCCCGCAGCCGCTCCTGAACGGTCGCCGCCCTGGCCAGCTCCTCCCCGGCCGCCCGCAGGTCCCGCACCAGCCGCGCCAGCCGGACGAGCCCGTACACCACCAGGCCCGTCACCAGCGTGCTGATCACGTGGTTGACGACGGCCGCCGTGCCGAGTCCGAGCGTCCGCGCGGCGAGGCCGACCGCCGCCATGGACGCCGCCACGAGCGGGACGGCGGCCCAGGCCGGCAGCCCGACCAGGAACGTCCCGGCGAGGAACCCGGCGACGCCCACCCACGCCTTCCCGAACACGGCGACGGGGGCGAAGCTGAGGACCGCGAGGACCGGCGGCCACCACCGGGGCCGTCCGCGCCCGGCCCACAGCAGCTGCACCGCCGAGATCACCGCCAACCCCGCGGCGGCGGCCGGCCACAGCGGCCCCCACGGGACCGCCAGCAGCCCCTTGACGGAGAACCCCGCCAGGACGGCCGCCAGCAGCGCGAGCGAGAGCCGGTACGCCGTCCGGTCGGGCAGGCTCACCGGGCGCTCTCCCGCCGCGACGGCCGCCTCCACCGCGAACCGGCCGTCCTCGCCCAGCCCGGCGGAGAAGGCGCCGCCCGCCGCGCGCACCCGCTCGGCGGCCTCCTCCAGCCCGTCCGCGCCGCGCTCGGCCGTCCGGACCCCGTCGTTGACCACCCGCAGCCCGACCACGCCGTCGCGCTCGGACGTCGCGATCAGGCAGGTCCGCGCGGAGCCCGCGCGCACCACGTCCGTGACGGCCTCGCGCAGCACCGTCGCCAGCAGGGCCCCGGCCGGGCCGAGCGGCTCCCGGTGCCCCTCGCGCACCTCGGCCCGCACGTCCGCCGCCTCCAGCAGCGCCCGCGCCGCCGCCACCTCGGGGGCGAGCGACATGCTCCGCAGGTCCGCCGCCGCGGTGCGCGCCCTGTTCAGCGACCGCCTGGCCACCGCGAGCACGTCCGCGATCTCCGCCGGCCGGTCGAGGGCGCGCCGACTGCCCGCCGAGACCGCCCGCAGGCCGTCGCCGAGCCCCTCGTCCAGTTCCGCCGCGATCCGGAGCCGCTCGCGCTCCACCGCCGCCACGGTGAGGGGCAGCCGGGCCGCCGCGACGTCGTCCGCCCGGTCGGCCAGCCGCACCAGCCCGTAGACCACGAGCCCGGTCAGCAGGCAGGTGATCGTGACGTCGGCGCGCGTCCCGCCGTACGGCGCGCCCGCGAGCGCCGCGCTCGCCAGGACGCACGCGGCGGCCGGCCGGGCGCCCGCGAGCAGCAGCGAGCCGAGGACGAACCCGAGGATCCCCGCCGACGTGCCGAACGCGACGACGCCCGTGTAGGCGGCCGCCGCCTGCGCCGGCAGGCTCCAGGTCAGGGCGCGGCGTGTCCGCCACCGCGGTACGACCCGGACGAACTGGGCCAGCAGGACCGCCAGCACGAGGACGATCGCCGCGCCCGCCTGTACGGGGCCCTCCGTCCGCGAGGGGGCCGCGAGCACGTACACGCCGGCGAACGAGGCGAGCACCACCCCGACGACCCACCGCGCCGACCGCGCCCCCGGAACCGCCCCTGCCAACCGTCTCCCACCTCCCGGCCCGAAGGCCGCCGTCCCGCCGCCGGCTCCCGCGTCCGCGTGCCCGGGACGCGGCGGCCGGTGCCAGAGTACGAGCCGGAACGGGCGGTTCCGGCTCCCGGAGGCGCCGCCCGCGCGCGCGAACGGCTGGTCAGGGCGACCGCCACGGGGTGACCGGCGATTTCGCCGATGCCCGGGGGCGCGGCGGGTGCCGAGAATGTGCGCGTCCCGGAGCCGGCTCCCCGGCTCCGGCCTCCGACTCCGGAGCCGCAGCCCGGCTCCTCCACCCCGAGCAAGGAGCGACCCCCGTGCCCTCCCTCACCGCACGCGCGGCGAAGACGGCGCTCGCCGCGACGCTGACAGCGGCCGCCCTCGTCCTCCCGCAGACCGCGCAGGCCGCCGACAACCCCTACGAGCGCGGCCCCGCCCCGACGCAGCAGAGCATCGAGGCGCTGCGCGGCCCGTTCGCCACGTCCCAGACGAGCGTCTCGTCCCTGAGCGTCACCGGCTTCGGCGGCGGGACGATCTACTACCCGACCAGCACCGCCGAGGGCACCTTCGGCGCGGTCGCGGTGGCGCCCGGCTACACCGCCGACCAGACCAGCATGGCCTGGCTCGGCCCGCGGCTCGCCTCGCAGGGCTTCGTCATCTTCACGATCGACACCCTCACCCGGCTCGACCAGCCGGACAGCCGCGCCCGCCAGCTGGAGGCCGCGCTCGACTACCTCACGCAGCGCAGCACCGTCCGGTCCCGGATCGACACGACCCGGCTCGGCGTGATGGGCCACTCGATGGGCGGCGGCGGGACGCTGGAGGCCGCGGAGGACCGGCCGCAGCTCCAGGCCGCGATCCCGCTGACGCCGTGGGACCTGCAGAAGAACTTCTCCGACGTGCACGTCCCGACCATGATCATCGGCGCCCAGGCGGACACGATCGCGCCGGTCGCCACGCACTCCCAGCCGTTCTACGAGAGCATCCCGGCGGCGTCGGAGAAGGCGTACCTGGAGCTGGCGGGCGCCAGCCACTTCGCGCCCAACACCTCGAACACGACGATCGCGAAGTACAGCATCTCCTGGCTCAAGCGGTACATCGACAACGACACCCGCTACGACCAGTTCCTGTGCCCGGCGCCCGCCCGCGACCTGACGATCTCGGAGTACCGGGACACCTGCCCGAACTCCTAGGGGTCCGCCGCAGAACCGAGCCCCCGCTCACCGACCGGGCCGCCCGCCGCCTCCCCGCGCGGGCGGCCCTTCGGCGTGCGGGCCGGGCGAGCCGTCCCCGGGGCCGTGCAGGCGCAGCGCGCTCAGCGCGAGGACGAGCTCGACGAGGTCGCCGGGCCGGGCGAGCGTCCGCCCGGTGAGCTGCTCGATCCGGCGGAGCCGGTTGAGCACCGTGTTGCGGTGGCAGAACAGCCGGTCGGCCGCGCGGGCCGCGGAGCCGTCGCACTCCAGCCAGGTCTCCAGCGTCGTCAGCAGCGCGTCGCGGAAGCCGGGGTCGACGTCCGCGAGCCCGCCGAGCGCGACGTCCCCGAGGCGCCCGGCGAGGCGGGGCTGGGACAGGACGAGGGCGTCGGGGAGCCGGCGGTCCAGCCGGGCGATCTGGTTGCCGGGGCCGCGGCAGGTCCGCAGCGCCAGCTCGGCGAACCAGCGGGCGCCGCCCAGCTCGGCGAGGGAGCTCACGACCGGGCTCACCCCGGCGTGCGAGCGCGCGTAGGGGCGGACCGCGTCGACGAGGTCGTCCAGCTCGGCGGCGCCGAGCGCGACCAGCGCCACCTGGGCGTCGGTGCGCAGCCGCCAGATGAACCGCATCCCGCCGGTGTCGCCGGGGCGCCGGCTCACGCCGTCCCCGAAGCCGCCCTCCGCGCCGAGCATCACCACGGCGTAGCGGCCGGTCGCGGGCAGCCCGAGGACGGACGTGGCGGTCGCGAGCAGCCCGCCGTCGGCGCCCTGGCCGTCCAGGAGCGCGTCCACGATCGCCTGGACGCGCTCCTCGCTGCGCCGCGCGAGGTCCAGCTCGGTGCGGTGGTACGCGGCGGCCGCCGCACCGGACTGCTGGTCGATCGTGTCCCAGGTGCGGGTCGCCTGCCGGATCAGCGCCGGGACGTTCTCCGGGTCGTGCCGGCCGACGACCTCGACGACGGCCTCCCAGAACACCCGCCCGGCGAGCCGGTAGGAGCGCAGCAGCTGGTCGAGCGGCTGCCCCTGGTGCGCGCGCCGCTGCCCGAGACGCCGCGCCCACTCCAGGTCGGCGCGGCCGCGGCCGGGGTCGAGGATCGTCTTGAAGCCGTGCCCGAGCCCGGTGTGGCACATCTCCCACACGTCGTGGCGGAACGCGTCGTCGCTGCCGCCGCGGTCACCCGAGAGGATCTCGGCGGCGAGCCGGTCCGCGAGGTCGGGCAGGCGGTCCGCGAGCCGCAGCACCGCCCGGCGCATGATCGTGCGATCGGCGTCCACCTGGCCGACGTTCATCGAGGGCCACCTCCAGCACAACGCGGGGGCCTCATCGTGCCACCACGGGGGCGCACGGGCCATCGAGGGACGGCGACACTGTGCCCGCTCACAATCGGGGCCGGTCGCGATTGCGCCGCGTCCCCGAAACCGGAGCCCGCTCTGGACCGGTACCGGGTGCCCGTGTTGACCTAGGGTCCCTTCCCTTTTGAGTCCCCGTCCAATAGAGCCCTTCCCGCGGCTCCGGGCGAGGACGGTTCCCGCCGAGGAGGGACCGGCTTGGCTTCCTCTCCCGCTTACAAGTGGGGGATTCCAGCGGTCGCCCGCTGGGTTTCCTGCTTCATCGACGAGTGCCCTGTCCGGGGGGTGTCCCGTTGAGGTCTTACACCGTCTCCACAGGCGGTCACCGCCAGCCCGGCGGCCAGAAGGTTCCGCGCCGCGTTCACATCGCGGTCATGCACGGCGCCGCACTCGCACGTCCATTCGCGGACGTCCAGCGGCAGCTTGCCGCGGATGGTTCCGCAGGCCGCGCACAGCTTGGAGGAGGGGAACCAGCGGTCCAGCACGACCAGGTCGCGGCCGTACCAGGCGCACTTGTACTCCAGCATGAAACGCAGTTCCCGCCACGCGGCATCAGAGATGGCCCGGGCGAGCGTGCGGTTCTTGAGCAGGTTGCCGACAGCGAGATCTTCGATCACGACCGTTTGGTTCTCACGGACGAGTCGACTCGACAGCTTGTGCAGCAGGTCGCGGCGCCGGTCGGCGATCCGTGCGTGCACCCGGGCCACCTTGCGGCGGGCCTTGTCCCGGTTCGCCGAGCCGGGGGCTTTGCGGGCCAGGTTCCGCTGCGCCTCGGCCAGGCGGGCGTGGTCACGGCGCTCATGGCGGGGATTGGTGATCTTCTCCCCGGTCGACAGTGCCACCAGCGAGGTGATCCCGGCGTCCACCCCGACTGCGGCCTCCGTGGCCGGCGCCGCAGGGATGGTGTCCTGGCACAGCAGGGACACGAACCAGCGCCCGGCGCCGTCGCGCGACACCGTCACTGTCGTCGGCTCGGCCCCGTCGGGCAGCGGACGCGACCAGCGGATGTCCAGGGGCGTCGTCATCTTGGCCAGCGTGAGGCGCCCGTCGCGCCAGGTGAAGGCGCTGCGGGTGTACTCGGCCGAGCAACGCGACCGCTTGCGCGACTTGAACCGCGGGTAGGCGGCCCGCTTGGCGAAGAAGTTGGCGAACGCCGTCTGCAGATGCCGCAGCGCCTGCTGCAGCGGCACGCACGACACCTCCGCCAGGAACGCCAGTTCCTGGGTCTTCTTCCACTGCGTCAGCAAGGCCGACGACTGCACGTAAGAGATACGGCGCTGCTCGCCGTACCAGGCCCGGGTGCGCTCCTCCAGCGCCTTGTTGTACACCAGCCGCACGCACCCGAACGTGCGCGACAGCTCAGCCGCCTGCTCGCCCGTGGGATAGAAGCGGAACTTGAACGCCCGCCTGACCTGCCGCCCCATGCCGCCCGTTCTAGCAGCCTCGGCACGCGCCCACCCGGCGGACGCCGAAACGTCCCGACTTCCCCGACCTGCTCTAAAAAACCGTTCCCTCCCCGGTCTGAAGACCGGGTGTATCCACGAAGGAATCTCCATGACACACGAACGGCTGCACGGACGCGAGCGCGAGCTCCAGGCGGTCGAGGAGATGCTCGACCGCGCCCGGGACGGGCACGGCGGCGCCCTGGCGGTCACCGGGGACGCAGGCGTCGGCCGGACGGCCCTGCTGGAGGCCGCCGTGCACCGCGCCGGGACGGCCTTCCGCGTGCTCGGCACGACCGGCGTCCCCGCCGAGACCGGCGTCCCGTACGCGGGGCTGCACCGGCTGCTGCGCCCGCTGTCCGAGCAGGTCGCGCAGCTGCCGCCGGCGCACCGGGACGCCCTCGCGGCCGTCCTGTCCGGCGCGCCGCGCGCCGAGCCGTTCGTGCTGTTCACGGCGGTGTGCGAACTGCTGAGCCGGGCCGCGCGGAACGGACCCGTGCTGTGCCGGGCCGACGACGTCCAATGGCTCGACCGCGGTTCGCTGGAGGTGCTGGCGTTCGCGGCGCGGCGCGTCGAGGACGAGCCGGTGGCGGTGCTGTTCGCCGTCCGCGACGGGGAACCGGACACGGGCGCGCTCGGCGGCATCCGGCGGCTGCGGCTGGCGCCGCTGGCCGAGGACGCGGGCCGGCGCGTGCTGCGGGACGCGCTCGGCAGCGCCCTGGACGGCTCGGCGGGCGGCGACCTGGCCGAGGAGATCGTCGACCTGGCCTGCGGCCGCCCCCTCGCGATCCGCGAGCTGGCCGCCGCGCTGACGTCCGGGCAGCTGTCCGGCGCCGCGCCGCCGCCGCGGGCGCTGCCCCCGTCCAGCTCGCTCCGCGCCCTGCACCGGCGCCGCCACCTCGCGCTTCCCGCGGGCGCGCGGCGGCTGGTGCTGATGACCGTGGCCGAGGAGTGGATCGGCGCCGCCACGATGGCGCGGGCCGTCCGGGCGGACGGGATCGGCGACGGCGACCTCGACGCCGCCCGCGAGTCGGGGCTGCTGCGGTTCGAGGGCGACGGGGTGGCGGTCCGCAACCGGCTCGTCCGGTCCTCGCTGTGGGCCGACGCCTCGCGCGAGGAGCGGCAGGACGCGCACACGCTGCTCGCCGAGGTCCTCGTCCGGGAATGGCAGCGGCCGCGGCGGCTCTGGCACCGCGCCGCCGTGGCGGGCGAACCCGACGACCGGCTCGCCGGGGAGCTGGCGGAGGCGGCGGCCGCGGCCCGGCGGGCGGGCCGGTACGCCGACTCCTGGCGGATGTGGCAGCGCGCCGCGGCGCTGACCGTCGAGCACGGCGCGCGGACGGACCGGTACCTGGCCGCCGCCGCGGACGCCTGGGCGAGCGGCCGGTCGCGGCGGGCCCGCGCCATGCTCCGGCAGGTCCGCCCCCGCGCCTGCGACGGGGCGCGCACCGCCCGCGCCGCCGCGCTGCGCGGCGAGATCGAGGCGGCGGCGGGCTCCCCCGCGGCGGCGGTCCCCGTGCTGCGGGACGCGGCCGAGCGGCTCGCCGGCGCCGACCCGGAGGCGGCGCTGGACGCGCTGATGTGGGCCGCCGAGGCCGCCGACGCGTCCGGCGACCACCACGTCTACCTGGAGGTGGCCGGCCGCGCCGCGGCGCTGGACGTCGCCGCGCCCGGTCCGCGCACCGAGCTGCTGCTCGCCCACCTCGGCGGCTTCGCGGCCTCGATCCGAGGCCGGTACCCGGAGGCGGCCGGACGGCTCCGGCGCGCCGTGCGCCTCGGCGCGGACGTCGCGGACCCGGTCGCGCAGACGTGGGCCGCGCTCTCGGCACTCGCGCTCGGGGACGGCCCCCGCGCCCGCGCGCTGGCGGGCGAGGCCGTCGCCTCGGCCAGGCGGGCCGGCGACGCGCCCGCCGAGTCGTTCGCGCTGATGATGGCCGGACGGTGCGAGGCGCTGCTCGGGCATCCGCCCGCACCGATCGCCGCGTGCCACGACGGCCTGCGCCTCGCGCGGGCCACCCGGCTGCACGGGCACGCCGCCGAGCAGCTCGCGACGCTCGTCCTCACCGCCTCCTTCAACGGCGACGAGGCCAGGGTGCGCGAGCCGCTGGAGCAGCTCACCGGGACGGCCGACGAGCACGGCCTCGCCCGCGCGGCCGCGCTCGGGTCATGGGCGCCCGCGTGCCTGGACCTCGCCGCGGACCGGCCCGCCGACGCCGCCGCGCGGCTGCGGCTGCCGGGCGGCGCGGGGCTCGCGCACCCGCCGGCGCGGCTCCTCGCCGTCCCGCACCTGGTCGAGGCCCTGGTCCGCACCGGCGAGCCCGACCCGGCCGCGAGGGCGTACGAGCACTTCCGCCGCTGGGTGGACGGGATCGGCCCGGCCCCCGGGCCGGAGGCGCTCGGCCGCCGCTGCCGGGCCCTGCTCGCCGGATGCGACGACGAGGCCGAGGAGCACTTCGCCGAGGCCCTCCGCCTGCACGAGGCCGCCGGCGCCGTGTTCGAGCTCGCCCGCACGGAGCTGCTGTTCGGGCACCGGCTGCGGCGCGGGCGGCGCCCCCGCGCCGCCCGCGAGCACCTGCGCGCCGCGCTGCGGATCTTCGAGCGGTACGGCGCCGCCCCGTGGACCGCGCAGGCCCGCGCCGAGCTGCGCGCCGCCGGGGAGACCGCGCCGCGGGCGGCGAGCGGGTTCGGCAAGCTCACCGCGCAGCAGGCGCACATCGCCCGGATGGCCGCCGAGGGGGCCACCAACCGGGAGATCGCTGCGCGCCTGCTGCTCAGTCCGCGGACGATCGACCACCATCTCCGCAACGTCTTCACCCGGCTCGGGATCCGGTCGCGCGTCGAGCTGGCCCGGCTGATCCGCTGATCCGCTCATCCGGCCTTACGCCGGGTCAGCGGACCTCCTCGTACTCCTCCTCGCGGGCCTCGGACCCGCTGTTGCGGGAGGTGGAGGAGCTCCGGGTGCTCCGGCCGTTACGGGAGCCCTTGGACTCGGAGTCCTTGGCGCTCTCGGTGCCCTTGCCCTCGGAGTCCTTGTCCTTGGAGCTCGCGGAGCCGCCCTTGCCGGACTTCTCCTCTTCCTCCATGGCCTCCTCGTGGGTGCGGACGACCTCGCTGTCGCGGATCTCGCCGCGCCAGCCCTCGATCTCGTCCGCGCGGGTGAGCGAGTTCGTCATCACGTACCGGCGGAAGTGCTTGAGCTCCAGCCGGGCGCGGCGGCCCTGGGCGCGCCAGAGGTTCCCGGTGCGCTCCATGAAGCCCTGCGGGTGGTACTCCAGGACGACCAGGACGCGGGTCAGGTTCGGCGACAGCTCGTGGAAGCTGACCGTCCCGTCCACGTGGCCCTTCGGGCCCTTCGAGCGCCACACGATGTGCTCGTCCGGGACCTGCTCGACGATGGTCGACTCCCAGGTCCGCGCCGACCAGAAGATCTTCGCCTTCCAGTTCAGCTTGGTCTCGTCGGCCTGGTCGACGCTGATGACCTTCTTCATGAAGGACGGGTAGTCCTGGAACTGCGTCCACTGGTCGTAGACGAGGCGGCGCGGCGCACCGATGTCGATGTGCTCGACGATGTTGGTGACCTTCACCTTCTTCCCGCCGCCCTTGCCGCCCTTGCCCTTCCCGTCCTTCTTGCCGAAGGGCAGGACGTTCTTGAGCTTGCCGAAGATGCCCTTGCCCTTGCCGTCGTCGGACTGCTCGTCCTTGCCGGCGTCGTCGGCGTCCTTGGAGTCGCCCTTGGAGTCGGCCTTGGAGTCGCTCTTGGCCTCGTCCTTGGCCTCGTCCTTCGCGCCGTCCTCGGCGCCGGAGGTCTTCGCCTGCTCCTGGTCCTGGTCGCCCTGGCCGCTCCCGCCGCGCTTGCCGGAGAGGGCCCGGCCGGCCGCGACGGCCGCGCCCGCGCCGAGCAGGACGCCGCCGGCGGTGCCGACGGCCCGGCCGCCCGGGAGGGCCTTGGTGACGGCGCTCAGACCGGACGAGCGCTTGCGCCCGCCGATCGGCAGCCTCTTGGCGATCTGTCCGACGGGCAGCTTGCCCACCGGGTTTCCGCGTGCCATGTTCAGCTTCCTCACTTGGGGTTGGTGACGGTCTCGCCGTCGCGGATCTCACCGCGCCAGCCCTCCACCTCGTCCGGGTGGAGGAGCGCCTGAGTCATCACGTGACGGCCGAAGTGCTTCAGTTCGAGCCGGGCCCGGCGGCCCTGGGCGCGCCAGAGGTTGCCCGTCCGCTCGAAGAGGCCGGCGGGGTGGTACTCCAGGACGAGCAGGATCCGGGTCAGGTTCGGCGCCAGCTCGTGGAAGCTGACCGACCCGTTCACGTAGCCCTTCGGGCCCTTCGAGCGCCACACGATGTGCTCGTCGGGCACCTGCTCGCTGATCGTCGACTCCCACGTCCGCGCCGACCAGAAGATCTTCGCCTTCCAGTTCAGCTTGGCGTCGTCCGTCTGGTCGACGCTGACGACCTTCTTCATGAAGGTCGGGTAGTCCTGGAACCGCGTCCACTGGTCGTAGACCAGGCGGCGCGGCGCACCCACGTCGATCTGCTCGACGATGTTGGTCGGTTTCCCCCTTCGCCCCCGCCCGAAGATGCCGGCGAGGGTCTCCTTCAGGGCCGTCCAGCCGAAGCTCAGCAGCGCGCGGAAGGGGGACTTGCCCTCCTGCAGCGCCTTGACTCCGGCCAGAGCGGCCTTGGCGAGCGGGCCGGCCTGCTCCGCCTTCGCGGTGAGGTGCCGGACCGCTCGGTCGAGCCGCCGTTCGAGCCGGGTGACGAGCCCGCTCGTGGCACGGCGTGCCAGGCGCCGGGCCGAGAGCACGGCCAGCGCCCCGCCGGCGCCGACGGCCGCGCCCACGATCGGGCCCGTCCGGAGTTTCATGTCCTGTCCACCTCATCGTCCAACTCGGGTACGGCGCCGGGTTACCCGGTCAAGCAGGGGCAAAACAGGACGCAGGAAGGAACAAGACATCTCTTCCGACCGGTCGTGACAGAAAGGTGTCCAGACGTTCACTCCCAGTGCACGGGAGGGATCGGCGCCGCCGGACGACCAGACCAGCCCAGCGTGCGCACCGGACCAGTGGGGTGTACCTGAAACGCCACATAACGGTTGAGATTCGGTGAAACACCCGCCTCTTGAACCGGTACGGACCAGTGTTTATCTTCAACCCCACCACGCACGTTCATGCTCGGGGGGCGTTCACACGCGCATTTCTTTCATGCGCGCCGGCCAGAAGGCGGGGACAGATGAAACGGCACCTCCTGGGCATCGCCGCCGCGGGCCTGACCGTGGCCCTCGGCGTCAGCGGATGCGGCAAGGGAAGCTCGTCCGGAGGCGACTCCGACGGAAAGACCATCAAGTTCGTCGCGGCCATCTACGACGACAACACCAAGCCCTACTGGGACGCCCTGATCAAGGACTTCGAGGCGAAGAACCCGGGTTACAAGGTCAACCTGGAGATGGTCGATTGGACCCAGATGGACGCCAAGGTGAAGACCTACGTCCAGACCAGACAGGTCCCCGACATCCTCAACTACAACGCGTTCTCCGACTTCGCCCGCGACGGTCTCATCTACAAGGCGGAAGAGGTGCTGTCGCCGGGCACGCTCGGCGATTTCACCCCGACCTTCGTCCAGCAGGCGCAGTACAACGGCGCCCAGTACGGCCTGCCGTTCATCTCCAGCGCCCGCCTCCTGTTCTACAACAAGGCCCTCTTCGAGAAGGCCGGCATCGGCGACCCGCCCGCCACGTGGGACGAGGTCAAGGCGGACGCGCAGAAGATCAAGAAGGCGGGCTCGACCGGGTACGGGCTGCCCCTCGGCCCCGAGGAGTCGCAGGCCGAGTTCTACTCCTGGGCGATGAACAACGGCGGCGGATGGGTCGACGCCACCGGCAAATGGGCGATCAACCAGAAGGCCAATGTCGACACGCTCGCCTTCCTCAGGGACCTCAACAAGTCGGGGCTGACCCAGCCGAACCCGGAGACCACCGACCGCAAGACCGTGTTCAACCAGTTCGCGCAGGGCAAGATCGGCATGGCGATCGGCGGGCCGTTCACCAAGGCCGGATTCATCGACCCGGTGGACAAGAATCTCGACTTCGGCGTCGCGCCGCTCCCGAGCAAGAACGGCACCGAGCACAACACGCTCGGCGTCATGGACGTCCTCGCCGCGTTCAAGAAGGGCGACGGCAAGAACAAGGAGGCCGTCAAGAAGTTCCTCGACTTCTTCTACCAGAAGGAGAACACCTCGAAGTTCCTCAGGACCGAGGGCTTCCTGCCGGTGACGAAGTCGGCCGGCGACGCGCTCAGCGCCGACCCCTACATGAAGCAGTTCGTGGACGCGCTCCCGACGTCGAAGTTCGCGCCGACCTCCAACCCGGCGTGGTCGGCGGTCGCGGGCGCGGTCAAGCAGGACCTCGGCACCGCGGTCGCGAACGAGGACCCGAAGAAGGTCCTGGACAAGATCCAGGAGACCGCCGAGAAGGCCGGCTGAGTGCGGGACCTCAAGACCGGGGAGCGGGGGGCCGCCGCCTCGACGGCCCCCCGCCCCTCCCCCGTCCGGCGGATCGGGCGGGCCCTGGCCCCGCTGCCGTGGCTCGCCCCGTCCCTCGCGCTCATCGCGTTCGTGGTGCTGTGGCCGGTGATCGAGATGGTCCGCACCTCGCTGCAGAGGATCAGCTCGTCCGGCACCGTGCTCGGCTACCGCGGCGGCGGCAACTACACCGACCTGTTCGGCGAGGACGATCTGGTCCCGGTCGTGCTGCGGACGCTGCTGTGGGTCGCCGGGATCGTCGCCGTCACCATGGTGCTGTCGCTCGCCCTGGGCCAGTTGCTGAACGCCCGCTTCCCCGGCCGCCGGGTCGTGCGCTGGGCCGTGGTCGTCCCGTGGGCGGCGTCGGTGCTGATGACGGCGCTGATCTGGAAGTGGATGCTGGACAACTACTCCGGCCTGGTCAACCGCGTGCTGCTCGACCTGCACGTGGTCGACGAGCCGGTGAACTGGCTGGCCCACCCGGGGCAGGCGATGCTGTGGATGATGTGGGTGGCGGTGTTCGTGTCGCTGCCGTTCACCTCGTTCGTCATCCTCGCCGGGCTCCAGACGATCCCCGCCGACCTGTACGAGGCTGCCCGAGTCGACGGCGCCGGACACGTGCGCGCCTACGTCGCCATCACGCTGCCGCTGCTGAGGCCCGCCATCCTGATCGCCTCCATCATCAACGTGATCAATGTCTTCAACTCGTTCCCGATCATCTGGGCGATGACGGGCGGCGGCCCCGGCAGCAAGACCGACACCACCACCACGTTCATGTACAAGCTGGCCTTCTACGACCAGAACGTCGGCGAGTCCGGCGCGATGGCGGTCGTGAACTTCGCCCTGATCCTCGTGATGGTGCTGCTGTACCTGAGGGCCGCCCGCTGGCAGGAGGTCCGATGACCGCAGCGAAGCGAGGATCTTCGGACCTCCGGTCCCGGGGGCCTGGGGGTCGCCCCCAGGAAGGAAGGGTCCGATGACCGCAGCGGGGCCTGGGGGTCGCCCCCCAGGAGGGAAGGGTCCGATGACGCGCCGGATCGTCCTCGCGGGCGTCGGCTGGCTGGTCGCCCTGGCCTTCCTGCTGCCCTACCTGCAGATGTTCGTCACCGCGCTGAAGCCGGAGCGCGAGCTGACCAGGTCACCGGGCACCTACCTGCCCTCGCACTGGACGTGGTCGAACTTCGTGGACGTCTGGTCGGCCGCGCCCGTCTGGACCTACATGCGGGTCTCCCTCACGGTCGCGGCCGCCGCCACCCTGGTCACCCTCGCCTGCGCGATGCCCGCCGCGTACTACACGGCCCGCAACCGCTTCCGGGGGCGCGGGGCGTTCCTGCTGCTCGTCCTGGTCACGCAGATGTTCGCGCCGACCGCGCTCGTGATCGGCATCTACCGGGAGATGGTCGCGCTCGACCTGACCGACACGCTGCTGTCGCTGATCCTGGTGAACGCGGCGTTCAACCTGCCGTTCTGCGTCTGGATCCTGCACGGCTACTTCGCCGGCATCCCGAAGGAGCTGGAGGAGGCCGCGTTCCTGGACGGCGCCGGGCGCATCGGCGCCCTCGCCCGCGTCACGCTGCCCATCTCCATGCCAGGCGTCGTCACCGCGGTCGTCTACACGTTCATCGCGGCCTGGAACGAGTACATCGTGGCGCTGACGGTCACCGCATCGCCGGACCGCCGCCCCCTCACCGTCGGCATCCCGTCCTTCGTGACCCAGTACCAGGCGCACTGGCAGTACCTCTTCGCCACCTCGCTCATCGCGATCGTCCCGGTCGTCATCCTGTTCGTGTTCGTCGAGCGCTACCTCATCGGCGGCCTCACGGCGGGCTCGGTCAAGTGACCCTCATCGGCCTGGACGTGGGCGGCACGACGATGAAGGCCGCCCTGGTCAGCGACGGCACGCGGGGCGGCGAGGGCGTGCGGGCCGGCGGGGAGCCGCAGGTCCTGGCGAGCGAGTCGCGGCCCACCGACCGGGCCGACCCGGTGGGCGGCGTCCTGGACTTCGCCGCCCAGCTCGCCGCCCGCGCCGCGTCCCTGGGCTCCCCCGCCCGCGCGGTCGGCATCGCCCTGCCCGGCATCGTGGACGAGGCGGCGGGCACGGCCGTCCACTCCGCCAACCTGGGGTGGCGGGACGTGCCGATCCGGCGGATGGCGCGCGAGCGCCTGGGCATCCCGGTCGCCATCGGCCACGACGTCCGCACCGGAGGCCTGGCCGAGGCCGTGCTGGGGGCGGGCCGCGGCGCGGGCGACTTCGTCTTCATGGCGATCGGGACCGGCATCGCGGCCGCCCTGATCCTGAACGGCGTCCCCTATCCGGGGACGGTGGGCTGGAGCGGCGAGATCGGCCACGTGGTCGTCCGTCCCGGCGGCGAGCCCTGCGCCTGCGGGAACCGGGGCTGCCTGGAGACCTACGCCTCGGCCGCCGCCGTCTCCCGCCGCCACGGCGGGGGCGTGGCCGCCGAGGAGGTGATGGCGCGGGCCGCGAGGGGCGAGGAGAAGGCGGGGCGGGTCTGGTCGGAGGCGCTCGACTGCCTGGCCGACGGCCTCGCCGCGGCGACCCTCCTGCTGGACCCGGGCCTCGTGGTCATGGGCGGCGGCCTCGCCCGCGCCGGCGACGCGCTTCTGGACCCGCTCGGCTTGCGCCTGGCCGACCGCCTGGTCTTCCGCGCCCCGCCCCGCCTGGTGCGCACGGAACTGGACGACCAGGCGGCCGTCAAGGGCGCGACGATCCTCGCCCACCGCCTCCTGGACGTCGGCTAGGGCCGCAGCAGGTGAAGCCATTCGTGCGACACCTCGGGCGACCACCCGCCGCACGAGCGGCCCAGCGCATGGAGGTTCCGGTCAGCGTGGCCGCGTGGGGTCGGGCACGTCCGGCGACGCTTCGTGCGGCGCGTCCTGGGTGAGGGTTCGCAGTGCGTCGGCGGAGGCGGCGTCGTTCGGGGTGTAGATCTCAAGCCGGTGGTCCGGGCTGTCGGGCTGGAGCCAGACCTGGTAGGCGACGCTCGCGGCTCCGATGGTGGGGTGCTGGAGGTGCATGTCTCCGACGGTGCAGTCGGCGACCTCTCCGGTCGCCCACATGGCCGCGAACTCGTCGCTGCGCATGGTGAGTTCTCCGATCAGCTCGGCCAGCCGGGCGTCGGTCGGGAAACGGCCGGCGGTGAGCCGCAGGTAGGCGACGTGGATGCGTGCGAGTTCGTCCCAGTTGCGGTGGAGGTTCCGGGTGAGCGGGTCGAGGAAGAACATCCGCGGGATCGAGGGGCGCCGGTCCGGAGCGTTCGGCGCCTCGAAGTCGATGTGCTCGGCGAACAGCGCGTGACCGGCGCGGTTCCACGCGAGCACGTCTCCTCGCCGGCCCAGCACGAGCGCCGGGGTCGCGTCGCCGAGTGTGTCGAGGAGAGCCAGAACGCGCCTGTGGGGTTGCTCCCGGCCGGGGTCCGACAGTCCGGGGGCGGCGGGCTGCCGAGCGAGATTGCGCAGGTGCGCCGTCTCCACTTCGTCGAGTCGCAGCACCCTTGCCAGGGCGTTGAGCACCTGATCCGAGGCGGTTTCCGCCTGTCCCTGCTCCAGCCGGGTGTAGTACCCGGGGCTGACTCCGGCGCACTGGGCCAGTTCTTCGCGGCGCAGGCCCGGGACGCGTCGAGCGGTGCCGTAGGTGCGCAGTCCGATCTCGGCGGGCGTGATCCGATCACGCCGGCTCTTCAGGAACGTTCCCAGGCTCTCCACGGCATCGAGCGTATGCATGCCGCGGCGGGCGTGGGTGCACCTGCTGGGTGTACCCACAGCAAGGGGATGGCCGTCTTACGCGGCGGCCCTGAGCGTGGACGCCATGTATCAACAGCACGCGAGTAAGCCGGGTGCACGGGTCTGGCTTGGTCTCCTTGTCGTCCTGGGGCCGGTACTGCTGGTCTCGATGGACGGGTCGATCCTGTTCCTGGCGATGCCCCGGATCAGCCGGGCACTGGCGCCGACGGCCGAGCAGTCCCTGTGGATCCTGGACGTCTACGGCTTCGCCGTCGGATCCCTGCTCATCGCGTTCGGCAACCTCGGCGATCGATACGGCAGGCTGAGGCTCCTCATGATCGGCACGGCGGTCTTCGGCCTGGCGTCCGCGGCCGCGGCGTTCGCCCCCGACGCCGGACTGCTCATCGCCGCCCGTGCGCTGATGGGCGTCGCCGGGGCCACCCTGCTCCCCTCCGCCCTGGCGGTGCTGAGCGAGCTGTTCACCGACCCGCGGCGCCGCGCACAGGCCATCGGAATCTTCGCGGCCGCGTTCGCCGCCGGCTTCGCCGTCGGCCCGGTCTTCGGCGGCGTGCTGCTGGAGAGCTTCTGGTGGGGGTCGGTCTTCCTGATCAATCTCCCCGTGGTCGCCCTGTTCCTGGTCTTCGCGCCGGTCCTGCTCAGTGAAGTCCGCGCGACTCGCCCCGGCCGCGTCGACGTCACCAGCGTCGTGACCTCCGCTGCCGGCCTGCTGCTCGCGATCTACGCGCTGAAGCGCGTCGCGGCCGAAGGCCTCTCGCTCCTCCCCGTCCTGGCGGCACTGACCGGGGCGGTGCTGCTGGTGTGGTTCGCGACCCGGCAGCGGCAGCTGCGACATCCACTGATGGACTTCTCCCTGTTCCGTGACCGCACCTTCACCGTCGCGATCATCACCGGGCTGCTGCCCCTGGCGGCATGGTCCGCGACCGCCTACCTGGCAGGCGTCTATCTCCAGTCGGTCCTGGGCATCGCGGTCCTGCAGGCCGCCCTGCTCGCACTCCCAGGAGCCGCGGTGCTCACCACCACCTGCGTCGTCACGCCGGCCGTGGTCGACCGCATCGGCAAGCGCACCACCCTGCTCGTCTGCCACTTCTCCATCGCCGCCGGGCTGCTGCTCCTGCTCCCCACCACCGTCCACGGTGGCGGCGGCTGGTACGTCGCCTCCACGGTCGTCGCCGGAGTCGGCTACGGCCTCTCCTTCGCACTCGTCGCGGACACCGCCGTCGGCGCCGTCCCCCCGGAACGCGCCGGCGCGGCCGGAGCCATCGCCGAGACCAGCAACGAGATCGGCAACGCCCTCGGCATCGCGCTGCTCGGCTCGCTCGCCGCACTCGTCTTCCGGCTCCAGGGCCCGGCCCTCGCCCCGACCCTCGGCGAGACACTCCAGATCCCGAAGCTGACAGCCATTTCCGCCGACGACGCGAAGTCCGCCTTCGTCGTCGGACTGCACGCGGCGGCCGTCGTGGCCGGCCTCCTGCACGTCACACTCGGCGTGCTCGCTTCCCGTTGGCTGCCCAGGCAGAGCCAGAGCGACTCGACGCCCTCCTCAGACGAGCCGGCCGATCTCGCGGAGAGCGAGGCGCGATGAGCCGGGCGGACTCGCCCTTGCCGATCGAGGGCCGGTACCCGCCGGTGGAGCGCAGTCCGCTCCCGCCCGGTCCTAGTCCGGTTCGACGAGCCTCGCGAGGTTGTCGAGCGCCATGCGCGTGCCGGTCTCGTTGTCGGCGGCGGGGACGGCGTCGGGCAGGCCCTCGTGCACGATGAGCACCTCGGTGCCGCCGTCGACCTCGGTGAGCGTCGTGGTCATGGTCATCTCGCCCCGGAGGGCGGGGTCGCCGGTCTCGAACTCGAACACCTCGACCACGCGCTCGTCCGGCACCAGCTCCGCGAACCGCCCGTGGTAGGTGTCGGTGTGCGCCGCCGTCTTCCCGGCGCCGGTCGGCGCGTCGTAGGTGAGCGAGATCCGGAACGCGCCGCCCTCGCGGCCGTCGAACTCGTGCACCTCGCTGGTCATGCCGTCCGGGACCCGCCACCGCATGATGGCGTCCGCGTCGATGAGCGCCCGGTAGACGGCCGAAGGCCGGGCCCGCACGCGCCGGGAGACCCGCGTCGAGTACATGCGCCCACCCTACGGCGCACCCGCACGGGCGCCGGGCGGTTTCAGGCGCCGCGGGAGCGGAAGGCGCGCCGGTAGTCGGTCGGCGGGACGCCGACGTGCCGGGTGAAGTGGCGCCGCAGGTTCGCGGCCGAGCCGAGGCCGCTGCGGCGGCTCACCTGGTCGACGGGCAGGTCGGTGGATTCCAGGAGCACCCGGGCGCGGCCGAGGCGCTGGTCGAGGAGCCACCGGGACGGCGTGGTCCCGGTGTGCGCGGTGAAGCGGCGGGCGAACGTCCGCGGGCTCATCCGCGCCCGCCGGGTGAGGTCGGTGACGGTCAGCGGCTCGTCCAGGTGCGCGGCGGCCCACTGGAGGACCGGCCCCAGCCCGTCCCCGTCGGTGCGGGGCACGGCGAGCTCGACGTACTGGGCCTGGCCGCCGGGGCGGTGCGCGGGCACCACCATGCGCCGGGCCACCTGGTTGGCGACGTCCGCGCCGAGGTCGCGGCGGACGATGTGCAGGCACAGGTCGAGCCCGGCGGTGCGCCCGGCGCTGCTGAGGACGTCCCCGTCGTCGACGTAGAGCACCGAGGCGTCCACCCGGACCTCCGGGTGCCGGCGCTGCAACTCGTCGGCGAACATCCAGTGGGTGGCGGCGGAGCGTCCGTCCAGGAGCCCGGCGGCGGCGAGGGCGAACGCGCCGGTGCACAGCGACACGATCCGCGCGCCCGCGCGGTGCGCCGCCGCGAGCGCGCCGGTCAGCGCGGGCGGCACCGGGCGATCGGACTCCACGTGGACGTACGGCAGCGCGGGCACGACCACCATGTCGGCGCCGGCGAGGGCGTCGAACCCGTGCTCGGCGTTGAGGGTGAATCCGAACTCCAGGCGCACGTCCCCGGGCTCGGTCGAGCACAGCCGCAGCCCGTACCACGGGACGGCGGGGTCGGCCCGCGCCGAGCGGAAGACCTGGCAGGCGATCCCGACCTCGAAGAACGGCATGTCCTGGAGGAGGACGAGGGCGACGGAGGCGCGCGTCATAGCCGTCCAACCTATGGCGAAAAGCGTGCGAACATCGGCGGATTTGCCACTCGTGGCCGCCGCACCCGGGCTGCGACCGTGGAACCCCGACCACTCCTCCGCACAAGGAACGAGCCATGCCCGAATCCCTCACGACCACGCCGGACTCCGCGGCCGCCCTCCCCTGCGCCGTCGTCGAGCTGCGGCAGTACACGCTCCGGCCGGGAGGCCGCGCCGTCCTGACCGAACTCTTCGACCGCGAGTTCGTCGAGACCCAGGAGGCCGTCGGGATGCGCGTCATCGGGCAGTTCCACGACGAGGACGACCCGGACCGGTACGTGTGGCTGCGCGGCTTCCGCGACATGGAGTCGCGGAAGGCCGCGCTCACCGCCTTCTACCTGGAGGGCGCGGCTTGGAAGGAGCACGGCGTCGCCGCCGCCGAGACCATGCTCGACTCCGACGACGTCCTGCTGCTGCGGCCGGTGGCGCCCGGCTCCGGCTTCCCGCCCGCGGGCGGGCGGCCGCCGGTCGGCGCGACGCCTCCCGAGTCACGGGTGACGGCGACGATCCTGCACCGGGAGGACCCTGTCGACGCCGCGTTCGCCGACTACTTCAACGACACGGTCGCTCCGTTCCTGACCGGCCTCGGAGCCCCTCCCGCCGCCCGCTTCCAGACCGAACCGGCCGAGAACACCTTCCCCCGCCTGCCCGTGCGGTCGGACGCGAACGTCTTCGTCTGGTTCACCGTCTTCGAGGACACCGCCCGTCTGCGCGACCACCTCGACCAGCTGGACAGGTCGCCGGAGTGGACCGAGCGGCTCCTGCCCGCCCTCACCGCCGGCTCCACGGCACCGCTGGAGCGGCTGGTCCTGTCCCCGACCGGCCGCTCGGCGCTGCGCTGAGGCGCCCCGGCAGGGTGGTCGATTCGTCCGTCTTTGTGGCGGGTGCGGCTTGTAGTGTGGTCCCGTGCTCATGGGGCGAGACCGCGAGCTCGACCACCTCGCCGGCCTGCTCGAGGACGCCCGCGCCGGGCGGAGCAGGACCGTGGTGGTCCAGGGCGAGGCGGGGATCGGCAAGACGGCCCTCGTCCACCAGGTCGTCGCTGACGCCGGGGAGATGCGGGTCGTCCGCGGCGTCGGCGTCGAGTCCGAGTCGGAACTGGCGTTCGGCGGGCTCCATCTGATGCTGCACCCCTACGCCGACCGGTTCGACGCGCTGCCCGAGCAGCAGGCGGCGGCGCTGCGGTCGGCTTTCGGCCTCGGCTCGGGACCGGCGGGCGACCGCTTCCTGATCGGCGCGGCCACGCTCACGCTGCTGTCGGAGCTGGCCGCCGACCGCCCGCTGGTGTGCCTGGTCGACGACGCGCAGTGGCTGGACACCGCCTCGCTGGACGCGCTGCTGTTCGCCGCCCGCCGGCTCGGCGCCGACCCCATCTCCATGATCTTCACGGCCCGGGACGGCGCCCGCCCGTTCCCCGACCGCGGCCTGGAGGTGCTGCGGCTGGCCGGGCTGGACCGCCGCGCCGCCGAGGACCTGGTGGCGGCGCACGCGCCCGGCCTGACCGTCCCGGTGCGGGAGCGGCTGCTGGACGAGGCGGCCGGCAACCCGCTCGCGCTCATCGAGCTGGGGAGCGCCCTGCGGTCGCGTCCCGCCCGTCCCGCCGAGCCGCTGCCGGTCGGCGGCAGGGTGCAGGAGACGTTCCGCCGCCGGCTGGCCGAGCTGCCGGAGGCCACCCGCCGGCTGCTCCTCGTGGTCGCCGCCGACGGCACCGCCGACCTCGCCATCGTGCTGCGCGCCGGGGACGCGCTCGGCCTGACCCCCGCCGACCTCGAACCCGCCGAGGAGGCCGGGCTCGTCGTCCTCGACGGCGAGGAGGTGCGGTTCCGGCACCCGCTCATCCGCGCCGTCACCTACCAGGACGCGGCACACCACCGGCGGATCGGCGTCCACGGCGCGCTGGCGCGGGTCCTCGGCGGCGACGAGCACGCCGACCGGCGCGCCTGGCACCTGGCGGCGGCCGCGACCGGCCCGGACGAGGACGTCGCCGCCGAGCTCGAACGGGTCGCGCACCGCGCCGAGCTGCGCGGCGGGACCGCCGCCGTCGCCACCGCCTACGAGCGCGCCGCGCGGCTCAGCACCGAGCCGGAGGGCAGGGCGCGGCGGCTCGTCCACGCGGCGCGGGCCTCCTACGACGCGGGACGGCCCGACCAGGCCGCCCGCCTCGCAGAGGAGGCCGAGCACCTCACCGCCGAGGACGGGGTCGTCGCCGAGGCCACCTTCATCCGCGCCCAGGTCGCCTACGAGCGCGCCTCCCCGGCCGCCGACGCCGAGCTGGCGCTGCGGGGCGCGGCGCTCATCGCCGGGAGCGACCCCGAGCAGGCGGTGGCCATGCTCACGGAGGCCGTCTGGTCCGCCCGGGACGCCGGGGCGCACGACCTGGTGCGGCAGAGCGTCGAGCTGCTCGGGACGGTGCGGCTGCCCGCGGGTTCGGCGAAGGCGCCGGTGACCGCCGCGCTGATCGCCTACGGGCGGCTGCAGGAGGGCGCGCCGGGGGCCGTCCCGCCGATGCGGGCCCTCTTCGAAGCCGCGCGGAACGGCGGGATCGAGGACGTCGTCGAACGCCTCATCGGCGGTTTCATGGGCCTGCTCGTGGCCGACGACCGCGGCGCGACCGGGCTGCTCGTGGAGATGGCGTCGGAGGCCAGGGCCAGGGGCGCGCTCGGCTGGCTCCCCTACATCCTGGAGCCCCTCGCGATCGGGCGGGTGCTGCTCGGCGACCTGCGCGGCGCGGACGCGGCGGCGGCCGAGGGCATGTCGCTGGCCGCCGACATCGGCATGGACATGCAGGTCACCGCGCTGAAGTGCATCACGGTGCGGCTGGAGTCGGACGCCGGGCGCAGCCGCGCCCTCGCGCCGGACGTCCTCGCGCACGCCGACCTGCACCCGACGAACGCCGCGCTCGCGTCCTGGGGCCTCGGCCTGCTCGACCTCGCCGAGGGGGACGCCCGCGCCGCCCTGGAGCGGCTGGACGCGGTGTGCTCCGGCCCGGCCCGGCACGACGTGCTGATCCGCGCCGTCCCCGACCACGCGGAGGCGGCGGTGCGCGCCGGGCGGCCGGAGCTGGCCCGCACCCACCTGCCCGCGTTCGAGACGTGGGCGGCGGCCGCGTCGAGCACCGCCCTGGTCTCCCGGTGCCGCGCCCTGCTCGCCGCCGGGGACGAGGCGGACGAGCACTACCGCACCGCCCTGAGCCTGCACGGCGACCGCGCCTACGACATCGCGCGGACCCGGCTGCTGTACGGCGAGTGGCTGCGCCGCCGGCGCCGCCGCACCGAGGCGCGGGAGGAGCTGACCGCGGCGCGGGAGGCGTTCGCCCGGCTCGGCGCCGAGTGCTGGGCCGAGCGCGCCCGCGCCGAACTGGAGGTCCTCGGGGACCGCCCGGCGGCCCGGTCCGGGGACGCCGACCCCCTGAAGCGGCTGACCCCGCAGGAGCTCCAGGTCGTGCGGCTCGCCGCCGCAGGGCTCAGCAACCGGGAGATCGGCGCGCAGCTCTACCTCAGCCCCCGCACGGTCGGGCACCACCTCTACAAGGCCTATCCGAAGATCGGCGTCACCCGCCGCGTCGAGCTGGCCCGGCTGGTATCGGACATCTGACTTACCCTGACCGGCGCACCCGCCGGCCCTGCCCCGGTGACACCGCCCTCTGAGCCCGTCCACCCCTGCTGGCCTGCGGTGTCGCACATCCGTTCGATGACCGATGCGGGCCGTCCGGTCGCGCTCGTAGCGTCGTGGCACCTCGAACGAACGGAGAACCACGATGCTTCTGGAGAACAAGACCGCGGTGATCTACGGCGGCGGCGGGGCGATCGGCGGCGCCATGGCGCGCGCCTTCGCGGCCGAGGGCGCGCGCGTGTTCCTCGCCGGCCGCACCCCCGCCACGCTCGACGCCGTCGCCGAGGAGATCCGGGGCGCCGGCGGCCTCGCCGAGACGGCCCGCGTGGACGCCCTGGACGAGGACGCGGTGAACGGCTGGGTCGACTCGGTCGTGGAGACGGCCGGCAGCGTCGACGTGTCCGTCAACGTCATCTCCCAGGACGCGCTGTTCGTGCCCCTGATCGACATGCCGGTGGCGGACTTCGGCCGGGCCATGGAGAAGGTCGCCCGCTCGTTCCTGCTGACCACCCAGGCCGCCGCGCGGCACATGGTCAAGCAGGGCTCGGGCGTGATCCTGCACTTCGGCGGCTCCGACAGCACCAACCGCATGCCCGGCATCGGGACGGTGCAGATCGGCTGCGACATGGTCGAGGCGATGCGCCGCCAGTGGGCGTGCGAGCTCGGGCGGCACTCGGTCCGCGTCCTGTCGATGCGGACCGGCGGCATCCCCGAGTCCATGCCGGACATCCCGGACATGGAGCCGGTCAAGCAGCAGATGGTGGACGCCACCCTGCTCAAGCGCGCCGCGACCCTCACCGACGTCGGCCGCGTCGCCGCCTTCCTGGCCTCCGACCACGCCGCCAGCCTGACCTCGACGCAGGTCAACATCACCGCCGGCGCCCTGGTCGACTGACGGGGGCCTTCTCGGCGCCGCCTCCTCCGCTCCTCGCGCGCGGAGAGACGGCGCGACGGGGGCGGTGACGCCTCGCCCGCTCCGACGGTCCGCACCCCCGGACCGGGCGAGGCGTCATCCCGGCATCCCGTCCCGGCTCAGCCGCGACCGCCCGGCTTCGGGACGAAGGCCGCGGCCGTCAGGGCGCCCCAGCCCGTGATCTGCCCCCGCTTCACCGGCAGCAGGCCGGGCTCCCGGTGGTCCTTCACGGCTAGGACGCGAAAGCCCAGGTAGGCGTAGCTCTTCGGATCGATGAAGATCTCACTGCGCAGGTAGCCGTTCTCGACGCGGTAGAGGGTGACCCCGCGGCGCCCCCCGAGATCGGCGGCCGCGGGCTCGTAGCGCACGCCGGGGATCCGGGCCGCGGCGCCGTACAGCGCCGCCTCGATCTTCGAGGGGAGGACGGCGTCGCGCATGGAGCGGGTGACGAGTTCGAACGCCGCGGAGTCGCGCTCCTCGGCGGTCGGCGGCTTCGGCTTCGCCTTCTTCATCAGCGCGTACTTCTCGCGTGTCCGCTTCGGCAGTCCCTCCGGGACCGGCTTGCTCCACTCCGCGAGACGCCGGGCGTACTCGGCGTCGACCGTCTTGTAGATCCGCGCGAGCACCGCGCCGGGGTCGGTCGGCAGGGAGAGCAGTTCGGGATAGGTCGGGGTGTACTTCGAGCCCTCGGCGACGCGCAGCCTCCCGTTCTCGACCACGGCGAACCGCTTGCCGTCCGTCCGGCGCCAGAGTTCCTGGGTGCGGGTCTTCGCCGGGGTGCCGAAGAGCGGGCGCCCGCCGCCTTCCTGGGTCTCCGCGTAGACGGTCTTCACGTAGGCCCACTGCGCCGGGCCGAGCTTCGGGACGGGCTTGGTCGCCGCGACCAGGGCGGCGTTGCGGGCCAGGTCCTGGGGGCCGCCGACCGGACGCAGGGCGACGGGCTCGGGCTCCCGGTCATCCTGTCCGATGGCGACGACGGCGGCGACCGCCATGGCCCCGGCGAGGGCGCCCGCCGTGAGGAGGCGCCGGCGGCCCCGCCACGGCCGGGCCTGGGAGGCGGGCGCGTCCTCGCTGAGCCGGACGCGCAGGCGGGCCTTGGCCATGCGGTCGTACTCGGGCACGTCCGGGCGGCCCTCGCGGAACAGGGTGATCTCGTCTGTGGTCATGTCGCGCTCTCCTGGAGGGGGTGGACGCCGCCGAACGCGCGGTGGAGCTTCTTGCGGATCCGGTGCAGGCGGGACTTGATCGTGCCGACGGGGACGCCGAGGGCCTGGGCCGCCTCGTCGTAGCTCAGTTCGGCCCAGGCGATGAGCAGGAGCAGGTCGCGGTCGGCGGCCGAGAGGCGGGTGAGGGCCGCGGCGAGCTCGGGCCGCAGCCGGCCCGCCGCCACCCTGGCGGTGCTGCGCTCGTCGAAGCCCTCCTCCGGCCGGTCCGGCGCCGCGCGGGCCAGGGCCCGGTTCCGGCGGGCCTCGGCCCGGCGGTGCTCGCGCAGGGCGTGTGTCGCGATCCCGTAGAGCCAGGGGCGCGCGTCCGGTCGTCCGAGGTCGTACCGCCCGCGCTTGCGGAACGCTGCCAGGAACGTCTCCGCGACGACGTCCTCGGCCATGTCGGGGCCGAGGCGGCGGGCGACGTAGCGGTGGATCTCGTCGCCGTGCCGGTCGAAGATCTCCGCGAAGCGCTCGGGCCGCCGGAGCGACTCCCGCAGGACCGCGGCGTCGGTCACCGGACCGGGAGGGACGTCCGGTTCCGTCCCGGAAGGCGCGGTCAACATGGGCCACGTCCGTTCATGGGGGTCCTTTCGGTTGGCTGTCACCCGGTACTCGACCGGTCGCCGCGAACGGGTTCCCTCTGCATGCGGGGCGGCACGGGGTGCGTGGGCGGGCCTTCGGCGTCCTTCCTGGTGAATCCCCCAGGGGTGGTCAGGTGGCCGGGCCCGGGTTGGCGGCTCGCAGGGCTTCGGCTTGGAAGGCTTCGGCTTGGAGGGCATCTGTGATGGCGTCCTGCCAGCTCGCCAGGAAGGCGGGGTATTCGGCGGCGAACCGGTGCAGGTGGGCGGCTCCCTCGTCGGAGAGCGCGGTGAGCTCGTAGGTGACGGTCACCTCGCTGTGCCCGTCCGCCTCGTCCAGGACGACGGAGACGGTTCCCGCGCTGGTCCCCGGAGTGACGCGCGCGTAGCGGATGCGCCGTCCCGGCGTCCCGTCGACGACGATCCAGGTGGTGGTGCGCTCGCCGGCGTGGGTCTGGAAGACCGTCTCGGGCCTCGCGTCGTCGGTGACGGGCGCGGGGAAAGACGGTTCCCACCCCGGCACCCAGCGCCGCTCGCCCCGTGCGGTGAAGAGGGGGAACGCCTCGGCCGGGGGCAGCGGGACGGTGATGCGGCCGGCGAGGCGGTGCCGGACGCCGCTCATCGCGGCTCGTCCAGGGTGTGCGCGTCCGCGGCGGTCAGCGTCAGGCCGTAGACGTCCTTGAGCTGCTCGATCTTGGCGAGCGTCTCCGGCGAGAAGGGGGCCTTGCCCTCGAAGGCGTGCAGGGCGATGCCCTCGACCAGATCGCCGAGGGAGAGGTCGAGGTACTCGGCCAGCGCCTTGAGGACCTTGAGCACGTTGCGCTCGACGCGCACGCCGGTCTGCACCCGTTCAACTTTTACCATGGTACCAAGTTACCAGTTTCGCTGTGGGCGGGGCCTTGCCGGGCAGGGGCGAACGGCGGCGCGGGGTGGCCACGCAGGGACGATCGCCCTACCTTGGACGATCACGTGATCTACGGACGTGACAGACAAGAGCGGATGGAGCGGTATGTCGGAGCCTTCGGCCGGACCTGGCAGCACCGGCGGAGAGCCGCGGACGAAGGGGCGTCCCTCCACGGACGACGACCGCCGGCACTGGATGTGGCGGCCGTCCTACCTGGCGGCGGGCTTCGCGGTCTCCTTCGTGCTCCTTCTAGCGGTCCGCAGCGACACCTTCTACTGGGTCGCGGTCCTCGGGATGCTCGGGCTCGCCATCGTGGTGCTCCTGGCCTTGCAGCTGGCGCTCTACAGGCCGTTCGGCGGTCCCGTCCCCTATGCCACGGACGGCACCGACCGCCAGGGCCCGGTGAAGTACCACTACAAGGTCCTGGTCAGGCGCTACCTGCTGGTCATGGCGGTCGCCGCCGTGCTGGTGGCCGTGCCGCTCGCCGTCGGCGTCGGCTACCTCGGCCCGTTCCTCGGCGCGGGGCTGGTCTCGCTGGGGATGGGGACGAGGTTCTGGCTTCCCCAGATCATCGCCGCGCGGAGATGCGCCCGGGTGCTGAAGGTCTACGACTTCGAGTTCCGCGCCCCCATACGGAAGACGAACCTGGGGGCCAAGGGAGTGCGCTCCCTGATCCTTGGCGGCGACGCCGCGCCGCGCATGTCCGCCCGGGAGCCGCTGTTCTCCGACCGGTGGCCCAAGGAGATCGGCCTCGGAGCGTGGTTCGCCGGGGACGAGCCCTTCGGCGGCGTGATCCTGGTCCCGGGCACGGGCGAGCTGATGTGCATGCAGCCCGAGAACTGGGCCGCGCTCGACAAGGCCCGGCGCGAGGCAGGCCTCGAGCGCCAGGAGCGGGCCAGGCGAGCCGGCCTGGCGCGCAAGCGGATCTAGCGGCTCCGGCCGGTCCAGTAGCTACGGCGTGATGACGAGCTTGCCGCGCGTGTGCCCGCCGCGGCTCTCGTCGAACGCCTCGCCCGCCTTCTCCAGCGGGAACGTCCCGGCCACCTCCACCGTGAGCGCGCCGCGGTCGGCCATGGCCGCCAGCTCGGCGAGCTTCGCCCCGCTCGGACGGACCCAGATCCAGTGGCCGCCGTGCTCCTCGACCGTGTTGTCCGCGACCGACACGTGCCGCCCGCCCTCGGCCAGGACGGCGAGGGTCGTGTCCAACTGGCCGCCCACGAAGTCGGCGACCGCGGACACGCCGCCGGGCGCCAGGTCCCGGACGCGCTCGACCAGCCCGTCCCCGTAGGCGACGGGCTCGGCGCCGAGGCCGCGCAGGAAGTCGTGGTTCCGCTCGGAGGCCGTGCCGATGACGCGGGCGCCGCGGTCGCGGGCGATCTGGACGGCCAGGCTCCCCACCCCGCCGGACGCCGCGTGGACCAGCAGCACGTCGCCCGGCCCGATCTCAAGGCGGTCCAGGGAGCGCTGCGCGGTCATGCCGACGAGCGGCAGCCCCCCGGCCTGGTTCCAGTCGAGCGCCGCGGGCTTGCGCGCCACGTCGTCGGCCGCGACCGCGACGTACTTCGCGAACGTCCCGGCGCCGACGACGTCCTTGCGGGCGTAGGACATGACCTCCTCGCCGTCCGCGAAGTCCGGCGTGTCGGGGCCGCTGCCCCGCACGACGCCGGCGACGTCCCAGCCCGGGATGACGGGGAACACCGCGTCCATCATCCCGTCCAGGCCGCCGGCCATGACCTTCCAGTCCACGGGGTTGACCCCCGCCGCGCGGACCTCGATCAGGACCTGCCCGGGCCCGACCTTCGGGTCCGGGACGTCCCCGACCCGGAGGCGCGAGTTGTCGGCGGCGAAGGAGTCATAGGTGACGGCACGCATTCCCTCAACCTGCCACCCGACCGGCCCGGCAAACATGGCGTGCAACACGTAGGGAGTTCCCTACGTTTGACAGGTAGGAAATCCCCTACATATCTTCGTGCGCATGAACATCACGCATGTGCGGCTGCTGACCGTGCCGGTCTCCGACCAGGACGCGGCCAAGGACTTCTACGCGACCAAGTTGGGCTTCGAGGTCGTCGCGGACCGTTCGACGGGCCCGATGCGCTGGCTCCAGCTGGCGCCCAAGGGCGCGGAGACGGGCGTCGTCCTGGCGGACCACGTGCCCGGCGCGGCGCCCGGCAGCGTCCACGGGCTCATGCTGGAGACGTCCGACCTCGACGCGGACTGCGAGCGCCTGCGCGCCGCCGGGGTGGCGGTCGAGGGCCCGCAGGACCTGCCCTGGGGGCGGCAGGCGACGCTGACCGACCCCGACGGCAACGGCATCGTGCTGGCCGCGCGGTGACGGTGGACGTCTTCGCGGCCCTGGCCAGCCCCGTCCGGCGGGAGATCACCGCGCTCCTGCTGGACGGGCCGCGCCCGGTCAACGACCTCGCGGCGCACTTCTCGATGAGCCGCCCGAGCGTGTCGGAGCACCTCAGGGTGCTGCGCGACGCCGGGCTGGTCAGCGAGCGGCGCAGCGGCCGGCAGCGCCTCTACCGGCTGGAGCCCGCGCCCCTGCGCGAGCTTTCGGAGTGGCTGTCCCCCTACGAGCGGTTCTGGCGGGAGAAGCTCGCCGACCTGCGCGATCTCCTGGACGAGGAGGACCTGTGACCCCCGTCATCGAGGCGGCCGGGCTGGTCAAGCGGTTCGGGGGCGTCCGGGCCCTCGACGGGCTCGACCTCGTCGCCGAACCGGGGCAGGTCGTCGCGCTGCTCGGCCCGAACGGCGCGGGGAAGACGACGTTCGTCCGCGCGGTGGCGACGCTCGTCCGGCCCGACGGCGGCACCCTGCGCGTGGACGGCGTCGACGCGGCCCGCGAGCCGGGCCGGGTGCGGCGGCTCATCGGCCTGGCCGGCCAGTACGCGGCGGTCGAGGCGGCGATGACCGGGCGGGAGAACCTGGAGATGATCGCCCGCCTGTTCGGCCAGGGCCGCCGGACCGCCCGCGCGAGCGCGGCCGAAGTGCTCGACCGGCTGTCCCTGGGCGAGGTCGCCGACCGTCTCGTCCGCACCTACTCGGGCGGAACGCGCCGCCGCCTCGACCTCGGCGCGAGCCTGGTCGGCGCGCCCCGGCTCCTGCTGCTGGACGAGCCCACCACCGGCCTCGACCCGCGCGGCCGCATCGAACTGTGGGACGCCATCGGCGGCCTGGCGGCGGGCGGCACGAACGTCCTCCTCACCACCCAGTACCTGGACGAGGCCGACCGCCTCGCCGACCGCGTCGTGATCATCGACAGGGGCCGGGTGGCCGCCGAGGGCACTCCCCGCAAGCTGAAGTCGCGGATCGGCGGCGACCTCGTCGAGGTCCACGTCCGCGACCGCGCCGCACTGGCCCCCGCCGCCCGCGCCCTGGAGCCGATCGCCCCCGCCCACACCGACCCGTCGTCCCTGCTGGTGACGATGCCCGCCGAGGACGGCCCCGACGACCTGCTGAAGGCCGTCCGGGCCCTGTCCGACCACCACGTGGCCATCGAGGACGTCACCCTGCGCCGCCCCACCCTCGACGAGGTCTTCCTAGCCCTCACCACCAACCCGGAACGGACCCCGTCATGACCGTCCCAGCCGCACCCCCCACCGCCCACGGCTCGCCGATGACCCGGGTGGCCGGCGGGGCCGGGTTCGGAGCCGCGACCTGGGCGGTCGCGCAGCGGGGGGTCCGGCGGACGCTCCGGACGCCGCAGATCCTCGTCATGGGGCTCGCGCAGAGCGTCGCGTTCCTGCTCATCTTCCGGTACGTGTTCGGCGGCGCGATCGGCACGGGCGGCGTCGGGTACGTCGACTACATGATCCCCGGGCTGCTGACGGTGAGCGGCCTGTTCGCCGGGATGAGCGCGGCGGTCGCGGTCGCCGAGGACCTCGCGTCCGGCTACCTGGACCGGCTGAGGTCGCTGCCGATGCCGCGCACGGCCGCGCTCGCGGGGCAGGTGGCGGCCGACACGGTGCGGGTCGCGCTGATCCTCGCGGTGAGCGCCGCGCTGGCGTTCGCCGTGGGGTTCCGGGTGCACGCCGGCTGGGGATCGGCGCTGGCCGGGTTCGGGCTGTGCGTGCTGTTCGGGTTCGCGTTCGTGTGGATGTTCGTGGCGCTGGGGCTGCTGACCGCGAGCCCGCAGGCCGCGCAGGGCGTGGGGTTCCTCGCGCTGCCGCTGAGCTTCGTCTCCGGCGCCTACGTCCCGGTGGAGACGATGCCCGGGTGGCTGCGCGGCTTCGCCGAGCACCAGCCGGTCACCGTCATGATGGACGCCGTGCGCGTCCTCACGCAGGGCGACGCGGCGGCCCTGGGCCACGCCCCCGGCTACTACGTCTGGCGGTCCCTGGCGTGGACCACCGGCATCGTCCTAGTGTCCGGCGCCATCGCCCTGACCCGCTTCCGCAAGATCTGACATGGGCGCAAATCGTCGTGAGCGTAGGGCGCGACGTGGGCGGATGGCGGCCTGGGCGCAGGGTGTGACATGGGCGCCGGCCACGACGAGGGCGCAGGATGCCAGGTGAGCGAGGACGCGACTTCAGCACAGGGGCACGACTGGGCGCGGGGTGCGATGTGGAGGTGGGGACATGAGTGGTGAGCGGGCCTCGATCGAGGTGGACGAGTTCCTGCCGCATCCGCCCGCGAAGGTGTGGCGGGCGCTGACCGAGCCGGAGCTGCTGGCCCGCTGGCTGATGCCGAACGACTTCAAGCCCGTCGTCGGGCACCGCTTCACCTTCGCGGCCAAGCCGATCCCCGCGGTCGGCTTCGACGGGACCATCGAATGCCGCGTCCTCGACGTCGACGAACTCCGGCTGCTGCGCATCAGCTGGCGCGGCGGCGGCCTCGACACGACGGTGACGTGGCGGCTCGTCGCCGAGGGGCGCGGAACGCGCCTGTTCGTCGAGCACGCGGGCTTCGACCTCGACGACCCCGTCAACGCCTACGCCTTCCGCGGGATGGGCGGCGGCTGGCGCTCCGGCATCTTCCGCGCCCTCCGGGAAGTGCTCACCGACCTGCGCTGACCCCCGTCGCAGGCCGGTGAGCACTTCCAGGCGCTCGGTCAGGCGACGGGTTCGAGGGGCGGCTCGTCGGCGAACTGGGTGCGGTAGAGGTCGGCGTAGCGGCCGCCTGCGGCGAGGAGCTCCTCGTGGGTGCCGCGTTCGATGATGCGGCCGCTCTCCACGACGAGGATCAGGTCGGCGGCGCGGACCGTGGACAGGCGGTGGGCGATGACCACGGCGGTGCGGCCGTCGAGGGCCTCGGTCAGGGCCTCCTGGACTGCGGCCTCGGACGTGGAGTCGAGGTGCGCGGTGGCCTCGTCGAGGATCACGACGCGCTGCCTGGCGAGCAGGAGCCGGGCGATGGTGAGGCGCTGGCGCTCACCGCCGGACAGGCGGTAGCCCCGCTCGCCGACGATGGTGTCGAGGCCGTCGGGCAGGCCCTCGATGAGGGTGTCGAGGCGGGCGCGGCGCAGGACGTCCCACAGCTCCTCGTCGGTCGCCTCGGGGCGGGCGAGCAGGAGGTTCTCGCGGATCGACTCGTGGAACAGGTGGCCGTCCTGCGTCACCATGCCGAGCGTGTCGCGGATGGCCTGGAACGACAGGTCGCGGACGTCGACGCCGCCGAGCCGGACGGCGCCGGAGTCGACGTCGTAGAGGCGCGGCAGCAGCTGCGCGATCGTCGACTTGCCCGCGCCGGACGAGCCGACCAGGGCGACCATCTGGCCGGGTTCGGCGCGGAACGATACGTCGTGCAGGACGTCCACGCCGCCGCGGGTGTCGAGGGTGGCGACCTCTTCGAGGGAGGCGAGGGAGACCTTGTCGGCGGACGGGTAGGCGAAGGTGACGTTGTCGAACTCGACCGCCACCGGGCCCTCGGGCACGTCGCGCGGCTCGGGCTTCTCGCTGACGAGCGGCTTCAGGTCGAGCACCTCGAAGACCCGCTCGAAGCTCACGAGCGCGCTCATCACCTCGACGCGTGCGCTGGCCAGGGCGGTCAGCGGCGCGTAGAGGCGGGTGAGCAGCAGGGCCAGGGCGACGACGGCGCCGGCGTCGAGGTGGCCGCGCAGGGACAGGAACCCGCCGACGCCGTAGACGAGCGCGAGGGCGAGCGCGGAGACCATCGTGAGCGCCGTGATGAAGACGTGCTGCACCATCGCGGTGCGGACGCCGATGTCGCGGACGCGGCGGGCCCGGGCGGCGAACTCGGCCGACTCGCGCGCGGGGCGCCCGAACAGCTTCACCAGCGTCGCTCCGGGGGCGGAGAAGCGCTCGGTCATCTGCGTGCTCATCGCGGCGTCGTGCGCCGCGGCCTCGCGTTCGAGCTTCGCCAGGCGGCTGCCCATCCGGCGGGCCGGGAGGACGAAGACGGGCAGCAGGACCAGCGCGAGCAGGGTGATCTGCCAGGAGATGCGCACCATCACGGCGAAGGTGAGCAGGACGGTCACAAGGTTGCTGACCACTCCGGAAAGGGTGTCGCTGAACGCGCGCTGGGCCCCGATCACGTCGTTGTTGAGGCGGCTGACCAGGGCGCCGGTGCGGGTCCGGGTGAAGAAGGCGACCGGCATGCGCTGGACGTGGTCGAACACGGCCGTGCGCAGGTCGAGGATCAGCCCCTCGCCGATGCGCGCGGACAGCCAGCGGTTGAGGAGGCCGAGGGAGCCCTCGGCGAGCGCCAGTACGGCGATCAGAACGGCGAGCCACACGACGGTGGACGTCGCCTCATGGTCGACGATCGCGTTGACGACCCACCCGGCGAGCACCGGCGTCGCCACCGCGATGACCGCCATCACCACGCTGAGCAGGAGGAATGCCGTGAGCAGCCCCCGGTGCGGGCGGGCGAAGCGGCCGATGCGCCCCAGCGTCGCCTTGGAGAACGGCCTGCTGTCCCGTGCGTTCATGGCGTGGTGCAGCGACATCCACGCCGTGACTTCCATGTCCATGGAGACCCCTGTGATCGTTAACCTGGAACAGCGAGCATGCGACCTCAAGAAAGGTTGAGGTCAAGCCGCCGCCGGATCCCAGGGTCCCGCGGGGGTACGACATTCCGCGAGAGGAAGGCGGCCTGTGGACATCGACGAGCTCCGGTCCGACACCCCCGGCTGCGCGAAGGTGGCTCACCTCAACAACGCCGGAGCCGCCCTGCCGCCGCGTCCCGTCATCGACGCCGTCGCCGGGCACTTCGAACTGGAGTCGCTGATCGGCGGATACGAGGCGGCCGAGCGCAACGAGGCGCCGATCGCGCGCTTCTACGACGCCGTCGCCAGGCTCCTGGGGGCCCGTCCTGACGAGATCGCCTTCGTGGAGAACGCCACCCGAGCGTGGGACATGGCGTTCTACGCGATCCCCTTCGCGGACGGCGACCGCATCCTGACGACGACGAGCGAGTACTCCAGCAACGCCATCGCCTACCAGCAGGTGGCGGCGGCCAAGGGCGCGCATGTGGAGGTCGTCCCGGACGAGGCCGACGGCACCCTGTCCCTGGACGCGCTGGAAGCCGAACTGGCCAAGGGCGACGTCCGGCTGGTGTCGCTGAACCACATCCCCACGCACAACGGGCTCGTCAACCCGGCCGCCGAAGTGGGACGGCTGTGCCGCGAGCATGGCGTCCTGTACCTCCTGGACGCGTGCCAGTCGGTGGGGCAGCTCGCCATGGACGTCAACGAGATCGGCTGCGACATCCTGTCGGCTACGGGGCGCAAGTACCTGCGCGGCCCGCGCGGCACGGGCTTCCTGTACGTCCGGCACGGAATCCTGCAGACGCTCGTCCCGCCGTTCCTCGACCTCCAGGCCGCCGACTGGAAGGCCCCGGACGGGTTCGTGATGCGCGACGACGCGCAGCGGTTCGAGACGTGGGAACGGCACGTGGCCGGGCAGATCGGGCTGGGCGTCGCCGCCGACTACGCGGCCGGCCTGGGAATGGCGGAGATCGAGGACCGCGTCCTCGGCCTCGCCGCCCGGCTCAGGGAGGAGCTGGCCGCGCGGCCCGGCGTCACCGTCCTGGACAAGGGCGCCCGCCCGTCCGGCATCGTCACGTTCACGGTGGAGGGCCGCGACCCGGCGGCCGTCAAGGCGGCGGCGAGAGAGGCCGGCGTCAACGTCAACGTCACCAACCCGGTCTCACACGGATACGACCCGCACGCCCGTCCAGCGGCCGTGCGGGCCTCCGTGCACTACTACAACACCGACGAGGAGCTGGAACGGCTCCTGTCCGTGCTGCCCTAGGCCGGGCAGTTCACGTGTTGGAACGCGCCGCGCTGATGTCGGCGAGCGCCGACGCGGCGTCCTTCTCGATCGCCAGGTCCCCGATGGACACGATGCCCACCGGACGGCCGTCCTCCATGACCGGGAGCCGCCGCACGGACCGTTCCCGCATGATCTGCGCGGCCCTGTCGAGGGAGTCGTCGGGCCCCACGGTCGCGGTCACCTTGCTGGCGATCTCGCCGATCCTCGCCTTGGCGGGGTCGCCGCCCGCGGCGAGCCCGCGCACCACCAGGTCGCGGTCGGTGACGACGCCCTTCAGGTCGTCGCCCTCCGCCACCAGGACCGCACCGATGTCCTCGTCGCGCATCGCACGCGCCACGGTCACGATGTCGAGTTCCGGCGACACCGACGTGGGCGAGCCGGTCATGATGTCGCGGACTTTCGTGGCCATCGCTCACACACTCCTTGCTCGTGGGTCGTAGCCGGGATCGATGCGGCCCCTACCCTCCGAAGGCGCGATCACTCATCGCGTCCGGAACGGTGCGAGCACCCGCCGCGCGGCCGGCTCGTCCACCACGAGCCGGTTCGGGTCGGAAGGCGCGGGACGGACCGGGATCGTGTGGAAGGCGGCCCCGTCGCCCTTGTCGAACCCCCGCGCGAGGGAGCGCAGCGTCCCGGCGTCCAGCTTCGGCGTGCTCTCGACCGAGCCGGCCGCGACGGCGAGGAAGCGCGCGAACCTCAGCGGGTCCCGCGACATCATCTCCCTGGCCTTCCGCGCCACCGAGGCGAGGAACTGCTGCTGGCGTTTGACGCGGTCGAGGTCGGAGCCGTCGCCCAGGCCGTGCCTGGTCCGGACGTAGGCGAGCGCCTGCGTCCCGTGCACCAGGTGCCTGCCCGGGGGCAGGTGCAGCCCGGACTTCTGGTCGGACACGGCCACCGGCAGCGTGATCTCGACCCCCCCGAGCGCGTCCACCACCTTCTTGAACCCGGCGAAATCCACGGTCACGGTCTGGTCGATCGGGACGCCGGTCAGCGACTCCACCGTCTTCAGCGTGCAGGCGGCTCCGCCGAGCGTGAATGCCGCGTTGACCGTCGCCCACTGCGCCGGGTTCTTCCCGCATGCGGGGATCCGTACGAGGACGTCCCTCGGGATGCTCACCACCTGCGGCTTCTTACGGTCGGCGGGGACGTGTACGAGGATCAGGGTGTCCGAGCGCTGCGGGCCGCCTCTGTAGCGCGCGTCCAGCCCGATGACCAGCACGTTCAGCGCCTTGGTCGCGGCGGGCGGGGTCGGGTTCGGCGTCGCGGGCCGCGCGCCGCGCCCGTGCAGCAGCACCACCGGAACGAGGATCGCCGCGGCCGTCACCGCCGCGACCACGCCGAGCAGCGTCCACCGCCCCGGGCCGCGGCGCCTGCGCCGCGCCCCGTCGAGCAGCCGGTTCCGCTGCCGGGCGAGGGACGGCGGCGGCTCGTGCTCCAGGTCGCGGCCGAGGTCGCGGAGCAGTTCCAGGTCGTCCACGGTCACGCCTCCTCGCGCGTCGGGTCGGTGTCGCCGAGCGCCGCGCGCACCTTGCGCCGCGCCCGGTTGAGGCGGGAGCGGACCGTCCCGACCGGGATGCCGAGCGCCCGCGCCGCCTCCTCGTAGGACAGGTCGCCCCAGGCCACCAGCAGCAGGACGTCCAGGTCGCGGCGCGCCAGGCCGGACAGCGCCGCCGCCAGCGCGGGACGCGTCGCCGACGCCGTCACCCCCGCCGCGACGCGGTCGTCGGGCCCCTCCACCGGGCCGTCCACGGGGCTGCGCCGCAGCGCCCGGTAGCGCGCGGCCTCCGCGCGGTGGTGCCGTGCGACCAGCTTCGTCGCGATGCCGAACAGCCACGGCCGCGCGTCCTGCTGCGCCAGGTCGTAGCGGTGCCGCTTGCTGAACGCGACCAGGAACGTCTCTCCGACGACGTCCTCTGCGGGCTCCGGACCGAGCCTGCGGGAGACGTACCGGTAGAGCATCGCCGAATATCGGTCGAACAGCGCGGCGAACGCCTCGGGATCGGCGAGCGAACTCTCGATGAGAGCCGCGTCGCACTCCCGAGCCGTGGGGGGAACGGTCATCGCGGCCACCATGGCATGCGCACCGGGCCTTCCCGTGCGGGGACGTTGTCAGCGGTGTATCTCCGCAACCCGCGTTACGAGTTCACGCTGGACCTGAGACACGGCCCCGCGGATACGGATTCCGGCGAACCTTCCCGATAAAATGCGCATCCTCATATGCACGGGGTTGTCGGCAGGACCGCTCCGCCGCCTGTCGGGGTACGAGCAGAGGGGGTCTGCACGTGGGCGACGACGCCGAACTTGACGAGGAAGCGGCGCGCAACGGAACCGCCGAGTTCCGCGTACCGGCGAAGGTCAACATGACCCGTCCGGACATCGCCGTCCGCCGTCCGGTGAAACCGCAGGACGAGGCCGGCGACGAGTCGGCCGACGCGTCCGGCGACGAGGAGGCGGCGGAAGAGCCGGGCGAGAAGCCCTCGGCGAGCCCCACCTGGTACGTCCAGTTCACGCCTCCCGAGGCCGAGGAGCCCGAACGGGACACGCCGTCCCCTGCCGCGCCTCCGCCCCCGGAGACCAAGCCTTGGCGCCCCACGTCCCAGTCCGTCCGCGACGAGGAGCCCGCCCAGGAGGAAGAGGCCGCGTCCCCGGCGGACGAGGCCCCGGCCGAAGAGCCCCCCGCCGACGACCCGACCCAGACCACCGCACCCCAAGAGGACCGCGCGGCCCCCGCCGCGCAGGAGCGCGAGGGGCGCGGCGCCTCGGCCCCTGGCCATGCCGCGCCCCCGACGCCCAGCGATGCCCCACCCCCGGCCGTGACACCCCGAACCAGCGGCAGGCACGCGGCACGCCCCGCCCCCGAACGCCCCCAGGGCGAAGCTCCCCAGGAAGACCCAGGCGACGTCCAAAAACCACGCGGCAAGCGAGCCCGGCCGGCGCCCCCTGACGGCGAACGCGGCCCGCGGAGCACGCCCGCGTCCGCCGCACGCCAGGAAACACCTCGCGAAGCGCACGAGAACGCAGCACCACCCGCCCGATCACAACAAGCACCACCTCAGGAGACCGAGCAGGCCCAGGGCGCAGCTCCACGCACCGCCCCAGCCCAGCCGCAACGCCAGGAGCGCCCCAGCGAGGCCCGCGGGAACGCGGCACCTCACGAGAGCGAGCGGGCACAGGGTGCGTCCCGCCCCGCTCCTGCGCAACGGCAGGAACGGCCCGGCGACGCCCGCGGTAACGCGGCACCACCCGCTCCGCCGCAACAGGCGGGACCTCAGGAGCCCGAACGGCCACAAGGCGCAGCTCACCGCGCCACTCCGGCTCAGCGGCAACCGCAGGAACGTCCGGGCGACGGCCAAGAACCACGCGGCGAGCGAGCCCGGCCGGCGCCCCCTGACGGCGAACGCGGCCCGCGGAGCACGCCCGCGTCCGCCGCACGCCAGGAAACACCTCGCGAAGCGCGCGGGAACGCGGCGCAGCCCACCCGATCACAACAAGCGGCACCGCAGGAGACCGAGCATCCCCAAGGCGCGGCCCCACGCCACAACCCGGCCCAGCCGCAACGCCAGGAACGGCCCGGTGACGCCCGCGAAGCGCGTGGGAACGCCGCACCACCTGCCGCATCCCGTCAGGCGGCACCTCGGGAGCACGGGCGGCCCCAGGGCGCGGCTCCACGCCCCGCTCCTGCGCAGCCGCAGTGGCAGGAACGTCCGGGCGACGTCCATGAAACACGGGGCGATCGGGGCCGACACGCGCCCCCTGACACCGAACGCCCTCAGGGTGCGCCGGCGCCACAGCAGGAACGTCCCGGCGGAGCGCACGGGAGCGCGGCGCCGGCCGCCTCGCGGCATGTGGTGCCTCGGGAGAACGAGCGGGGCCAGGGTGCGGCCCGTTCCGCTCCACCGCAGCGCCAGGAACGTCCCGGTGACGTCCACGAGTTGCGCGGCAACCGGGCGCTGCCCGCGCCGCAACGGCACCCCGCCCCGCCCGACACCGAACGGCCCTGGGGCGCGGCCGGGCCGGGGACGCAGCAGGAAGCGCCCGGCGACGTCCGTCCTCAAGCGCTCTCCCCTGCCGGACCCACGCGGATCGAGCGGTTGCCTGACCTGTCGTCGCAGGGCGGTCCCTGGGAGGCTTCGCTTCCGGCCCCGACGGCGCGGACGTCCGGGCAATGGAGCGTGCCCTGGGACGGGGAGGCGCCACCTCCCCAACCGCCCGAGCCCGCCGTGGCGGAGAAGCGCAAAGGCAAGCGGCGCTGGCTCGTCGTGGTCGCGGCCATGCTGGTCCTCGTGGCCGGGGTCGTGGCGGGGCAGCTGCTGCGGCCGCCGCCCAACCCGACGGTGCGGCTGACCATCGCGTCCAGCCACACCTTCCCCGGGCAGGCCCCGACGCTGCCGTGGCCCGGGGTGGGCCAGGCGGTGCTCTACGTGGACGGGGTCGGGACGATGGGCTCGTCGGGCGGGACGGTGCCGACGCCCACGGCGAGCGTCGCCAAGGTGATGACGGCCTACGTGTACCTGAACGACCATCCGCTGAAGCCCGGCGAGGCGGGGCCGGTGCTGACCGTGTCACCCCAGGCGGCGGCGCAGATCCCGGCGCGCAAGAGGCGCGGCGAGTCGCTGCTGGAAGTCACGGCGAACCAGCGGCTGACGCAGCGCAAGGCGCTGGAGGCCCTGCTCATCATCTCGGCGAACGACGTGGCGCACGAGCTCGCGCGCTGGGACTCCGGCAACGAGCAGGCGTTCGTGGCGAAGATGAACGCCGCGGCGCAGCGGCTCGGCATGACCTCCACGCGCTACACCGACCCGAGCGGCTACCACTCCGGCACCGTCAGCACGGCCGCCGACCAGGTGAAGCTGCTGCGGGCGGCGATGAAGATCCCGGCGTTCACCGAGATCGTGAACAACCGGATGTACGTGCCGGACGGCGGCGGCTCCCCCCGGCAGGGCGGCAACTTCATCCTCGGACGCAACGGCGTGGTCGGCGGCAAGACCGGCTACACCGACGCGGCGGGCGGGAACTTCGTGTTCGCCGCGCGCCGGGACGTCGGCGGCACGCAGACCCTGATCGTCGGCGCGGTGATGGGGCAGCGCTCCCCCAGCGCGGCGGACGCCGTCAACACGGCGGAGGGCATCCTCGTCGCGGCCGAGCAGGCCATCGTCGCGGCGCCGCTGGCGCGCCCCGGCCAGACGGTCGCCTGGCTCGACGACGGGCTCGGCGGCCGGAAGGCGCTGACCGCCGCGTCGCCGCTGAGCATCGTCGGCTGGCCCGGCCTCACCGTGCCCGTCCGATTCGACGGCGACCCGCCCGCCGAGCCCGAGCGCGGTGCCAAGGCCGGTGTCGTGGACGCGGGCGCCGCCCGGGTGCCGGTGAAGGTCGGCACCGGAAGCCCCCCGTCCATCGTCAAGCGACTGACGCGCCTCGGCTAGCGACGTTGACGCGCGGCGTGCCACCCCTGTCCAAGCGCTGACAGGGGCAGCACGCCGCAAGGCAACGCGGGGAGCGTCGGCATCGAGCCGGCCGACGTCCGCGGACCCCGGCGTCAGGCGTACAGGGCCGACAGGAAGCGGATCAGCAGGGCCTCGCGGGTGGCGGGCGGCAGGGCGTCCAGGATCGCGTTGACCATGGCCATCTCCGGTTCCGCGCCGCCGGCGAGGTCCACGCCGACCGACGCGAGCAGCCCCGCGAACCCGGCGTCGTCCAGGCTGTCGAGGTCGAGGCCGGCGAGCGCCTCCACCAGGTCGGACGGGACATCCGGCGGCCCGGCGGCGCGGGCGGCCTTCACCGCGTCGGCCAGCGCGGCCAGGAGCGCGTCGACGTCGCTGACCCCGGTCAGCGTGAAATGCAGGTTCGGCGGGATGCCCTGGTAGGACAGCTGCGGCTGGAAGAACCAGCCGCGGGCGCGGGCCTCGTCGGCTACGACGAACACGTCCAGCTCCGGGTCGGACGAGGCGACGGCGACGAGCGGGGCGGCGGGCTCGCCGAGCACCCGCAGGCCCGGAATGCCCGCGATGCCCGCGGCGAGCCGCTCGGCCGCGCTCATCGCGGACTCGGCGAGTTCCCGGTAACCGCGCGCGCCGACCGCCATGAGGGTCGCCCACGCCGCGCCCAGCGGCCCCGCGCTCTTGCTGCTCTGCACGCCCGCGTTGATGACGGTGTAGCCGGGCCATTCGGCGGACGCGAAGTACGCGTGCCGGCGGAGCGACTCGTCCGCGAACAGCACGACCGAGGCCCCCTTGGGCGAGTAGCCGTACTTGTGCAGGTCGCAGGAGAGGGACGTCACGCCCGGCACGGACAGGTCGAACGGCGGGACGTCCCGTCCGGCGTCGCGCAGCCAGGGCAGCACCCAGCCGCCGACACAGGCGTCCACGTGGCACGGCACACCGGCGGAGGCAGCGATGGAGGCGATCTCCGGGACCGGGTCCATGACGCCCTGCGGGTAGGACGGCGCGGAGGCGACGACGAGCACCGTGCGGGGCGTGAGCGCGGCGGCGGTCGCGGCCGGGTCGGCGCGGAACGCGTCGTCCACGGGAACGTGCACGACCTCCAGGCCGAGGTAGTGCGCGGCCTTGTGGAACGCGGGGTGCGCCGTCGCCGGCAGGACGATCTGGGGCGTGCCGTCCACCGGCCGGGCATCCCGCGCCGCCTTCACCGCCAGCATGATCGACTCGGTGCCGCCGCTGGTGAAGATGCCCGACCCGCCGCCGAGCTTGCCGGCGACCGCCCCGACGATCCGGCGTTCGAGCGCGACGATGCTGGGGAAGGCGGTCGGGTCCAGGCAGTTCACCTCCAGCATCTCCTGGTAGGCGGTGGCGGCGAGGTCGTGCACCGCCTCCCGCCCGGTGTCGTAGACGTAGGCGGTGACCTGGCCGCCGCGCACGGGCAGGTCGGCGTCCCGCAGCCGGGCGAGTTCGGCGAGCAGCTCGGCGGCGGGGCGGCCGGCTTCGGGAAGGGGGTCAGACGGCATGTTCCGGTGTTTCCTCGATCGGGAGGTGGGCGGCGGCCCGCCGGCGGTAGGCCAGCAGGAGGGGGACGCTGAGCAGCAGGAGCACGGCCGGGACGAGCGTGAACCCGGCGGTCAGCCCGCTGAGGGCGGAATCCGGCTGGACGACGGGGGTGTCCAGGTCGGAGGACTGGAACGACGAGGCGGCCAGGATCAGCGCGAAGACGCCGGGGCCGAGGGCGAGCGCGCCCGTCTCCGCCGCCGTCCACAGCCCGGTGAAGGCGCCGGACTGCGCGTGCCCGGTCCGCCCGGCGTCGGCGTGGACGGTCTCGGGCATCAGCGACAGCGGCAGCAGCTGGACGGCGGCATAGCAGACGCCGACCACGGCGCTGAGGGCGAGGACGCCGGCGGTGGAGGTGATGAGCGGGTAGGCCGCCGCGGCGGCCGCGGCGAACACCACCAGCGCCGCGGCGTAGCAGCCGACCTCCCCGTACCTGCGCGCCAGCCACCGCCACAGCGGGACGGCGAACGCGCTCGGCGCCACCATGCAGACGAACATCGCCGAGGTGAGCCCGTAGTCGTCCAGCCGGTAGGTCGCGACGTAGGGCGCGCCCGCCAGCATGATCGCGACGGCGAGGGTGTTCCCGACGTGCGCGCCGAGCAGCAGGAAGAACGGCCGGTTGCCGCGGGCGGTGCGCAGCGCGGCGACCAGCCCGAGCGGGTGCGGCCCCGGGCGGGAGGGGATCCAGCGGGTCGCCAGCGTGCTGGCCACCATCGCCGCGCCCATGATGACCCCGATCACGGCCCCCATCAGGGCGTATCCGGCGCGCCCGCCGCCGGCGGCGCCGGTCAGGACGGGCGCGAGGCCGCCGGCGACCAGGATGCCGACCGTCAGGCAGACGACCCGCCACGCCATCGCTCGGCCGCGCTCGGACGGCTCGCCCGAGATCTCCGCGGGCAGCGCCACATACGGCACCTGGAAACACGCGAACGCGCTCGCGGCCAGCAGGAACATGATCCCGGCCCAGCCGGCGGCGAACCCCGGGGAGTCGACCGGGACGGCGAACATCCCGGCGAACAGCAGCGGCAGCGTCACCGCGCCCAGCAGCAGCAGGCGGGTGCGGCGCCCGGTCCGGACGGCCTCGCGGTCGCTGGCGGCGCCGACGACCGGGTTGAGCAGCACGTCCCACGCCTTGGGCACGACCAGGACGGCCCCGGCGATCGCGGCCGTCACGCCGAGGACGTCGGTGAGGTAGTAGAGGAGGAGCAGCCCGGGGACCGAGGAGAAGACACCGGTGCCGATCGAGCCGACGCCGTAGCCCAGGAGGCGCCGGCGGGGCAGTGCGGTATTCGTTTGGAGCGGCACGTTGGTCATCCGGCGCCGCCGGAGCGCATCCGGATCGCGGCGGAAACCGTCCGGCGCATGTGGGCGCGGAACCGGGCGACCGCCTGCGGGTCGTCCAGTTTCCGGCGTTTCCCCTGCTGGTCGAGGATGCCGCCCGCACCGAACCCGTGCGTGCACCAGACGACCGTCCACACGAGGTAGTCGAGATCGACCTCGTCGCCCACGACCGCGCGGACGGCGTCGCTGGTCATCTGCATCAGCGGCCGGACGTAGTCGTCGTCCAGATGCGCGACGTCTGCGGCGTCCGACAGCCACCGGTGCATCCACAGGGCGGGGATCTCAGGCTGCTCCAGGCAGAGCACGACGTACCGGTCGACGAGGGTGAGGAGGCCCTCCTCGTCCGGGGTCATCTCGGCGATGGCCTTCTCCAGCACCTGCCGCTCGGCGCGGTGGGCACGTTCCATGACGATGAGGTACAGGTCGCGCTTGCCGCCGACGTGGTAGGCCACGGTGGCGACGTTCAGCCCCGCCGCCTCGGCGATCATGCGGGTGGACGTCCCGTCGTAGCCCAGCGCGGCGAACAGCCGGGTCGCGGCCTCGATGATCCGCTCTCGCCCGTTGTCGCTGCTGCTCATGCGGCCAAAGCTAGGCGCTCGGACCGCGCTCGGTCAATCGCTTGATTGAACCGCCGGGGGCGCGGTGAGCCAGACGGTCAGCACCATCTCCAGCTCCAGCCGCAGCTCCGGCTCGTACATCCGCTCGCCGAACAGCTCCTCCAGCTGGTGGAGCCGGTACCGGACGGTCTGCGGGTGGACGTGCAGCCGGTGCGCGACCTCGGTGGCGTTGAACCCGTTCTGCAGGCAGGAAAGCAGCGTCCGCATGAGCCGCTCGCGGTGCCGGGGCCGGACGCTCTTCAGCGGCGCCAGCCGCTGCTCCGCGACGGCGCGCACCAGTTCCTCGTCCTTGAAGACGACGAGCGCCGGCATGTGCTCGGCGCAGCGGATCAGCCGGTCGGACGGCAGGATGCCGCGGCGCGCGAGCGGCAGCGCCTCCCGGGCCCAGCGCAGGGACCTGGCCGCGTCCTCGGTGCGGACGGTGGGTCCGAGCGCGGCGACCCAGTCGCGCAGCGCCGACTCCAGCATCCGGCCGCGTCCCGGGCCCTCGGGGTCGGGGACGAGCAGGCAGGGTTCGCGGCGGTTGACGTCGGCGAGCACCTCGGGCGGCAGCGACGGCGGCGAGAACGGCCGCCGCTCCCGCTCGTACAGGACGACGGCGGCCACCGTGCGCGGGACGCGCCACTGGGCGAGGCGGGCCAGGTCGGCGACGGCCTGCGGGGCGGCGGGCGGCTCGGCCAGCAGCAGGTCGAGCAGCCGGCGGCGGCGGTGCTCCAGCTCGCCGGCCTCCTGCGCGCGGGCCTTGGTGTAGCCCTCGGTGGCGGCGCGGGCGATCTCGTCCAGGAACGCGAAGATCGCCTCGGCGATGCCGGCGAGGGTGCGCGGGGAGATGTCGTACCGCTCCGACTCGGCGGCGAACCGGCGCCAGGCGACCCGGGCACCGAGCCGCATCGAGGTCTGCAGGACGTCCAGGCTGCGGCCCTCGCGCGCCTCCGCCCAGCCGATCTCCCGGTAGACGGCGGCGACCGGCTCCCAGGAGCTGCCCGGGTCCATGATGAGGTCGACGAACTGGCGCAGCGCCCCCTCGACGGCGAGCCGGACGAGGCGCGCGTACTCCTCGTCCTGCGGCCGGGAGTACTCGGGGATCCCGGCGAGGATCTCCTCGATCATCTCCTCGGCGAGCGCGTCCAGGTGAGGCCGGAACATGGCGGACAGCTCGCGGGGGACGCCGGCCAGGGGCTTCAGCGGTGAGCGCTCTCCAAGGCTCGTCGTCACGTTCTCACCTCCCGCACCGGAAGCTACAGAGGACCTTCCGGGCGGGCTGCAAGACGCGCTACGCATTGCGCAGCGTCACTTGTAAGCGAACTGACAAACCCACCATGCCGCGCAGGAGCGCGACCGGACTTCACGCACGGCGGGGGCTGGGCGCGGCGAACACGGCCGCGGCGCCGAGCGCGAGGTAGATCAGCCCGGTCGCGTGCCGCTGCCGCCGCCGGAACGCGGGGCGGGCCCGCAGCCAGGCACCGATCGAGCCTGCGGCGACCGCGTAGACGATGTCGCTAGCCAGCCCGATCAGCGCGGTCGCGGCCCCCATCACCGCGATCTGCAGCGGCACCGCGCCCGCCTCCTGGTCGACGAACTGGGGCAGGAACGCGAGGAAGAACAGCACGACCTTCGGGTTGAGGACGTTGACGAGCACGCCGTCCAGGTAGACGCGGCGAAGCGGCCGCGGCCGGAGGACGGGTTCCCCGGCCTCGTGGCGGGTGCGCAGCGTCCGGTATGCAAGGTAGACGAGGTATGCGGCGCCCGCGTAGCGCAGGAATCCGAACGCGGTCGCGGACGCGGCGATGACGGCGGACAGCCCGGCCGCCGCCGCGGCGATGTGGACGAGCGTGCCGGTCTCGACGCCGAGTGCGGACGCGATCCCGGCACGGCGCCCTTCGCCGATGCTGCGCGTGGTGATGTACAGGTGGTTCGGGCCCGGGATGGCGACGAGCGCCAGCGCGGCCAGCAGGAACAGCAGGGGGTTCGTCACATGCGCACGCTATGACCGGGATGGTCTACGTCCCAGGTCCAATCAGCGTCGCGGCGAGTGGACCAAATCAGGTCGGAGTGGGGGCGGCGAAGGCGCCGGCCAGGACCAACCGGCCCGCGGTGCGGACCATCGAGGCGACCTCGTCGGCCGGCTGGCGCAGCGAGGCGAGGCTGATCAGCGCGGCGAGCAGGATGTGCCCGAGGACGATCTCGACGTCGTCCCGCTCGGGCACCGGGTCGCCGATCGCCGTCGAGAGCCGGTCGCGCAGGAACAGGAACAGCACGGTGCGGGCGTCGTCGACGCTGGAGTCGTCCGAGGTCACGGCCTGGATGATCGCCGAGGTCAGGGTGGGCTCCGCCGCCGCGACGTACACGATGCGCTCCAGCAGCGCGGTGAGCCGCTCCTGCGGGGTGTCGCCGACGGCGAGCGCGTCGATGTCGTCGGTGACGCGGTGCGCCCAGGTCGCCGCAACCTCGGTGAGCAGGTGGTCCTTGGTGGCGAAGTACCGGTAGACGGTCGCGCGGGCGACGCCGGCGCGGTCGGCCACGTCGTGCATGGTGACGGCCGGGTAGCCGCCCTCCAGCGCGAGTTCGCGGGCAGAGTCGATCAGCCGCTCGCGCCGCGCCTGCTGATCCTTGCTCAGCGTCCGCGTGACGGTGAACCGCGCATCGCCGCTCAATTCGCCCTGCCTCTCCGCATGGCCCGCCTCGCCGTGACCGTCCCCCATTCTTCCGTACATCGGCCCCGAACGCGTGCATCCCGGACGTACGCCCCCTTTACCGGCGGCGCCTTCCGATCCACGATAGACCTACCGCTTGCTTGGTGAGATCGTGGTCTCGACTCACGTCTCCCCCGTCCCGAGGAGCGAGCCCGTGGACATCGACCTGCTCGACGGCGAGATGTACGCCACCGACCCCTGGTCCGTCTACGCGCGACTGCGCGCGGAGGCGCCCGTCTACCACGACGAGGAGAACGGCCTCTGGGGCGTCTCGCGCCACGCCGACGTGTTCGCGATCGAGCGGAACCCCAAGGTGTGGACGAACTCCGGCGGCTACCGCCCGCAGCTTCCGGCCGACCCGTCGATGATCGGACAGGACGACCCCGAGCACGCCCACCGGCGCCGCATGGTCTACCAGCGCTTCACCCCGCGCGGCGTCTCCCGCTACGCCGAGCGCATCCGCGCGACCGCCGTCGACTGCATCACCACGGCCCTGGAGGCGGGCACCGTGGACGCCGTCCCGGCGCTGGCGGCTCCACTGCCCGCCCGCGTCATCGGCTGGCTGCTCGGCTTCCCGGAGGACGCCTGGCCGCGGCTCGTCCACTGGTCGGCGACGGCCGTGTACGCGGGCGGCGGCCTGCGCTACGTCACCGACGACGCGACGATCGCCGCCGGGGAGTACGCCGTCGCGGTGCTGGAGATGGCCAAGGACCGCCGCGCCTGCCCGACCGACGACCTGCTGTCCGTCTGGTCGAACGCGGGCCCGGACCAGCCCGCCTACGACGACGAGCACCTCGCCCACGAGGCGCTGCTCCTGCTGGTCGGCGGCGCCGAGACGACCCGGACCGTCATCGCCACCGCCCTGGACGCCCTCATCCGCAACCCGGCGGAGTGGCGCAAGCTGCGCGACGACCCGTCCCTCATCCCGGACGCCGTCGAGGAGTTCGTCCGCTGGACGACCCCCATCCTCAACATGTGCCGCGTCGCCGCGACCGACGCCGAGGTCGCCGGCGTGAAGATCCCGGCAGGCGGCCAGGTCCTCCTGATGTACGGCAGCGCCAACCGCGACGAAGCGGTCTTCGAGGACCCGGACGTCTTCGACGTGACCCGCCGCCCAGGCGACCACATAGCCTTCGGCCTGGGCCCCCACTTCTGCCTGGGCGCGTCCTTGGCCCGCCTGGAACTCCAAATCTTCTTCGAAGAGTTCATAGCCCGCGTGGCCACCGCCGAATGGGCCGACGACCAGGGCCCCCGAATCCTCCGCAACGCCTTCGTAAGAGGCGTAACCGAGTTCCCCATAACCCTCACCCCCCGCTGACCGACCCGGACCTCATTGAGGCGCCGGAAGGGGTGGGGCTCCCACTGAACTTCGGACCGTCCCGGACTTCGCTGTCCCAGAGGCCACCGCCCTCACACGGGGAAGGCTAGTTCTGTACAGTTAGAACCGGCCTTGAGATGCCATTGGACTATGCCACATTCGCGACGGCCCATGACCGCCGGTCGCTTTCCGGTTCGAACAGTGCGCTAAAGGTTCTTGAGTACCCTGGTGAAGTGCCGAAACTCCCCGGGGCTGATAACGAGCTTGGGACCGTCAGGGTCCTTGCTGTCACGGAACGCCACCACCAGCGAAGTCCTAGCAATCTCAACGCAGTTGTCGTTCTGAACCGTGCTGCGTGAAGCCTTGCGCCACACTGCCTTGCTCAGGTCCATCTTTCCTCGATCACCTTCCTGATCAGCGCTCGACTGTCCCTTACATTGAGCGCCTCCGCCTGCAGACTAGCGAAGGTCTCGTTGAGGCTGGCAAGGTCCTCAGCGGATGCGCTGGTCACGCCCTCGGTCGCGTTCACGATGTATGCCGCTTCACTACGGTCGGACTGTGTCGCTATGGCGAAGGCCGCCCGCGCCTCCTCAACATAGACGGGCGGGAGGATCTGAACTCGGATCCCGTCTCGGCGGGACAGGTCAAGCAGATAATCGAGCTGCTCACGCATCACCTCGACGGTGCCGACTTGCCTGAGCAGGACGCTCTCCTCCAGCACCACGAATATCTTTGGCATCGGACTGCACATGACTTGCTTCTGCCTGCCCATGCGGGACGCGGTGTCATCGGGGTTCTTCAGGATCGCGCCTGCGTACGCCTCGGTCTGAAACAGTCCGTTCACGATATGCGTCTCGTAGACACGGATAAGGCCGGCTGTCAGTTCCACCTTCGGGAAGTTGACGAAGTAGGTCGCGTACTTGGTCGACTTGATCGTTTCCAGCAACTCGTTCCATGCCTGGATGATCTCTCCGTTGGCACGCAGCGCGCCGTCCAACCGGTTGGCGAAGTCGAAGCGGCATCGAGTCTTGCCACGCTCGACGTGGCTGACATAAGCACGCGAAACGTGCACCAAGGCAGCCAGTGCCGTCTGGTTCAGACCCGCCGCCTCACGTAACCGTCTTACCTCTGCCCCGAAGGTCCTGAGTTCAGGACTGTCTTTGCCCTTACCTCTCGGCTCAGCCATCTAGCTTCTCCTCGCAGGCCTGCAACCAGTGCGCTAATGAATGCAACCAAAATGGGGGTGCTTCTCCGGTCACCTATTAACGTACTTCGCCCTGTGGCTTGATGGTGTTCATTCGATAACACAGGGTGATCGAGCAGGTTTCTTCCGGTTTTGCGGGGTTAGCCCGTTTGAGATCGCCCTCTGTCCAGGCTGGGAGGGGTTCACCGATGCAGGGAGTACTGCTCGCGCCCGAGGCGCCGCCGCTCGTTCTGGAACCGTCCGACGAAGCCCCCGCGCAAGCGCGGCGCTACCTCATCGGCCGGTTCCGCGAACTCGGGCACGCCGACGACTTCGTCGGGCGGCTTGTGGTTACGGAGCTGGTTACCAACGCCTACAAGCACGTCGGGGTCGGGCACATCGTCGTGCGGATCTTCCCGGACGTGCGCGAACCGCTCACCGTCATCGAGGTGTGGGACGAGAGCAGTGCCCACCCCGTCATCCAGTGCGCATCCGACGAGGCCGAGGGCGGGCGCGGTCTGGTGCTGATCGAGCAGCTCGTCCATGACTGGGGCGTCCGGCCGCTCAACGAGGAAGGGAAGATCACATGGGCCCGCTGCGCTCGCTGATCGTCCGGGCGGGAGGGCGTCTGCTGTGGTGGCGGACCCGCGCGACGGCGATCCTGCACCTGGAACTGCTCGCCGCCGCGATCGAGGCCAAGGGCTACCGCTGCATCAAGCACTACCAGGCCGACGACTTCCCCACCCGGTCGCCGCTGCTGTGGATCCTCGCGTTCAGCCCGGACGACCACGTCCGCCTGGCAGTGCGCGCCCGTGCCACGCCCGGCCGGACCTGGGCCTACTACGAGGCCGCACGCGGCAGGCGCGGCTACCTCTCCCCCTGCGGCAACGCCGAACACGCCGCCGACCAAGTGGACGCGCTTCTCAAACACCGCATGTACCCGTCCACCTGGTGACGCCTACCGCTCGGCCAAGTGGCGCCGGGCGGGGTTCAGGGGATGGACGGTCCCAAGGCGGCATCCGAGCGCGAGGCGCCGGGGCGGGGTTCTTTTAGTTCGATGAACACGGAATGGGTGGGAGTGCTGCCGACATTGCGGCCCTGGTGCTCCTGCGCGTCCAGCCAGCGGGCCTGGCCTGCCTCCAGGTCCACCCGGGCCTCTCGGCCTCCCGACGAGATCACCCGCTGGAACGAGGACAGGGTCACCATGACGCTGTCGGGATGGGAGTGCAGGTGTGTCGCATCACCCGGCGCATCCCGGTATTCCAGCACCCGCACCCGGTCGTTCTCCCACAGGACCCGGTACAGCTCCGGGTCGGTGACCACTGGATCCTCGTTCATGGGACTACAGTACCATGACGGGATGGCAGTACCATATGAGTCGACCGGACGCGTACGGCAGAAGCAGCGCACGCGCAATGCCCTCGTCGAAGCCGCCCGGTCCCTGCTGGAAGGCGGACACGCCCCGACCGTGGAACAGGCGGCCGACGCCGCCGGCATCTCCCGCACCACGGCCTACCGCTACTTCCCGAACCAGAAGCACTTGCTCCTCGCGGCGATACCGATCATCGACCGGCCCAGCCTGCTCGACCGGGACGCACCCGATGACGTCCACGCTCGCCTCGACCTGGTCATCACCGAGCAGACGAAGATCCTGCGCGAGTGGGAGCCGCAACTGCGAGCCGCCCTGCGGGTGTCCCTGGAACAGGGACCGCAAGCGCCGCCCGACATCCGTCCCGCACTACGGCAAGGCAGGGCCCTCACATGGATCGAGGACGCCCTGGCGCCTCTGGCCGAGTCGCATCCGCAGATCGTCCGCAGACGACTCGCCGTCGCGATTCGCGCTGGCTGCGGAATCGAGGCTTGGGTCTGGATGGTCGACATCGCCGCCATGCCACGGCCAGAGGCCGCGACACTCATGCGCGAGTCGGCGCAAGCGCTGCTGACAGCGGCACTGGCACGAAACTGCACATCTTCCCGCCCACACCCTTGAGCAGATGGAACGTGCAGGCACCTTCCGGGAGGCCGCCTCTCCCCGGGCAGGGCATGTCCACGTGTTCGGGTGGTGGCACCGCCCACACTCAGTTCCCCACCGCGCTCCGCCGATAGTGACCTTCACAGGGCTCACGGGGCGCCGGCGCGTCGTCCGCTCGCCACGACCTCCGGCGAGCGGACCGCAGTGCGGGTTGTCCCGCCGGATGATGTTTGCGCCGACCAGGATCGCGTCGCAACCGACCGGACCTCGTCCGCCCGAGCAATGTCCGCCCGAGCAATGTCCGCCCGAGCAATGTCCGCCCGAGCAATGTTCGTTGTCGGACAGCAGGAGGCGCTCCGCGGTCGCATCGTCGATATAGCCGGCGGCCGAGGCTCAGTCATCGATGCCTCCACGCCGCCTCCGCGCCAAAAATAGTGATCAAGGGTTCGATCGTCCGGGTGATGCTCTCCACCGGGTCATCGCGTGCGTCCGGCGCCGCGAAGTTGTCGCCTCGGGCGGCAATGTCCGGCTTTTCCAAGAATGCGAATGTGATGCCGGCGCCTGAACTATCGCTATGGTGACAATAATCAACCTGCAATCCCGAGGTAGCTCGTTCACCTGTTCGATATGCTCTGTGTATGTGTTCGGTTACGGATATGGATCTCGGTGTGGCGTCCACGCAGGAGTTGGTGGACGCCGCTGCCGCGATCGCCGCCGAACTCGCTGCCCGCCCCGCGCCCGAGTCGGCTGCGGTGTGCATGGAGCTCGCCGAGACGTTAGCGGTGGCGTCGGACGCCCATGAGGCCGCGTTGGCCGGGTTCGTCGCCCGCGTGGACGCGGCGAGTGAGACGCGCCGGTGGGGGTTGCCGTCCACGCAGGCGTGGCTGCGGTCGCGGCTGGGCATGCGCGATGCCCGCGCCAAGGAGCGCGTCACGCTGGCCCGGCAGCTCCATCGGCTTCCTGTGGTCACCGAGCTCCTGGCCAGAGGTGAGTTGTCCTGCGGCTACGCCTCCACGGTCGCCGACGCCGTGGCCCGCCTCGACGATGACGACTGCGCCAAGGCCGAAACGCTGCTGCTGGACATGATCGGCCAGGGTTTCTCGCCCGGGAAGGTCGCCGCGTTCGGGCGCCGCATCCGGGAGGTGATCGCCGAACGCGACGGCTGCGAGGAGCCACCTGAGGAGGTGCAGCGCGGGTACGAGCGGTCCTGGATCGACTCCACCCGCTCGCTGGACGGCGGCCGCTACATCAAGGGCTGGCTGAACGCCGAGGACGCCGCCGTCTGGGACGGCACCCTGGGCCCGCTGGCCAAGCCGTCCGGGCCCGACGACCACCGCGACCTGCCCGAGCGCACCGCCGCCGCACTGAGCAGCGTGCTGTCGGGCGGGCACAAGGCCACCAAGGTCACCGTCATCTGCGACCTGGACACCCTGACCGGCGGCCAGGCACAGGCGAGGTTGACCGACGGGACACCGATTCCTGCACCGCAGGCCCGCCGCATCGCCCTGGCCGCCGGAGTCTCACCCCTGCTGCTCGCAGGCGGAAACACGCCCCTCTACCTAGGGCACAAAGTCCGCTTCGCCACCGCCGCCCAGCGCCAAGTCCTGGAGACGCTCTATCCCACGTGCGCGGTGCGGGGCTGCGAGGTGCCCGGGACGCTGTGCGAGGTCGACCACGTCAACGGATGGGCCCTGGGCAAAAGCCCCACCGACATCGACAAACTCGCCCTGTGCTGCGGATGGCACAACCGCTACAAACACACCCACCCCCAACACATCCACACCACCCACGACCCCGCCACCGGCCGCTACCTCTATCGGCTCCACCCACCACCCGACAAAACAACCCACCCACCAAACACCAACCCACGACCCATCGAGCCACAGACGGCCCACCCACGAACTGAGCCGCAAACGGCCGAGCCGTCCGCCACCCTCAATCGGGCCGCATAAGGGGCTGTGACCATGAACGTTCACTGGGCGTAGCACCGGGCGCAGGTCACCGGGATGTGGAAGGCGATCGGCTTCATCACGGCCTGGCAGACCAGCGCAGCCCGGCGGACCAGCGCAGCCCGGCGGACCAGCACAGCCCGGCGGACCAGCGCAGCAACTTTTGAGTAATGCCAAGAATGCTTCCAGCCATTCGGGAGTTCACCGCATACCCAAACCGCATACCCAAACGCGTCCGCTAATGCGCGAACCAAACATCCTTGATGAAACCCCAAGCCCGGGACCGCTTCATGGGTCCCGGGCCGTGTCAGGGGTTTTCAGGGGCGGTCGTCGAGGTGGTTCACCCAGCCCATCGACTGGTAGGTCATGACGAGCATGGGGGACTTCCGGTCGCCCGAGTCCTGTTCGAGGAGCTGCCCGGTCTCCGGGTCGATGATCAGGCGGATCTCGATCCCGCCCTTTCCGGCGAGGACCGCGCCCTTGCGCCCGAGCCGGTCGGTGCCCGTCCCGAGGTAGGTGATGCCCGGCTGCTCGGCGAGCATCCGAAAGAGGGCGCTCTTCGTCGCGGGCGTGATCGGGCCGACCAGCAGATCCTGCGCGGTACCGAAGACGTACTGGGCGAAGTCCCCCGACATCGGCACACCGTCGTGCCCCAGAGACGCCTGGTTCTCGTCCCGGTACCACCCTCGCAGCGCCTTCTCGAGTGCCTTGGGCTCGGAGGGCAGCTTGGCCAGTGCGGAGACCGTCTGGTTCCGCTGGGTCTTGGTGAGCTTGAGGTCCGAGAAGTCGTAGTCGTTGACGTGCCGCTTGGCCGACCACGGCTCCAGCTCCGGTGAGCCGAGCGCCTTCCACTTGGCCTCCTCGGCCGCGCTCGGGAAGGTGATCTTCCGGTCGATGCCGACGATCGTGCGGTCGCGGCGATCACGGCCACTCCACGTCTCCTGCGTCGTTGTCACGTAGGCGGTCACCGGCGGAGACTTCTTCCCTCGCTTCTTCGCCAGGGCCTCGCTGCGGGGGGACCGCCTTCGGGCGGGGCCGACGAGGCGGGTCTCGCGTTCCCGGGTGTACCAGTACTTGCCGGTCGTCGCGGGGGCCTTGGCCGCGCCCTCGGCACTGGCAAGCAGCACCGTGCGCGCGTCCAGGCGCTGCGATGCGGCCGGTGCGGGCGTGCGGGTGCCGCTGGAGTCGCCGGTGGCCACGATGACGCCGACCGCTGCTGCGGCCACCGCGCCTGCCGCCAGTCCGGCGGTCAGGAGCCGCGGCATCCGGCGCCGTTCGGTCCGGGGCACGGCCTCCTCTGACGTGGCGGCCAGGACGCGGGCGATGTCCTGCTCGCGGCGGCGCGCGTACGACTCGGCGGCGAGTTCGTCGAGGGCTTGGGGCCTCAGCGCCTGGAGGGTGCTGTCAGGGGTTCGGTTCATGTCTGCTCCGGAGCTCATCTGGTCACCCGCTCGGCGCTGCCGGTGACGGAGGGACGGGTACGCCGCGCGGGAGCGTCGTCGAGGGCCTTCACGAGCCGGCGCCGGGCCCGGTGCAGGCGGACCTGGAACGCCGCCGTCGAGCAGCCGACGACCTTGGCGGCCTCGCGCGGCGTCAGGCCGTGCCAGGTGACGAGGGTGAGCACCTCGAGGTCCTTCTCGGTCATCGCGGCCAACGCGGCGACGGCGCTGTCGCGTTCGGTGACGTGCTCGGCCACGTCCCACGCGATGAGATCGGCATCGGTGGTCATGGCGGCGACCCGGTCGGCCAGCGCATGGCGCCGGTATCCGCCCGTCCGCTGCTTGTGCAGCAGGTTGCGGGCCACGCCCAGCAGCCACGGAAGCGCCGGCTCGCGTATGTCGGCCAGGCGCCGCCAGGCGATGAGGAACGTCTCGCTGGCGACGTCCTCGGCCGTATGCGGCTCAGTGCGGGTCAGCGCGTACGCCAGCACCCGCCGGTAGTTCTCGTCGTACAGATCGGCGAAGCGTTTTCGGGGATCATCCATCCGCCCCTGCCTTCGATGAGTAGGTGACCTTCACCCAGTACTCCCGTGCGAGCGGCCCCGTTTACACGCCGATCTTCACAGGTTCGCCGAAGCGAGGGTCCGCCCGCCCCTGCGTGCGGCGCCGCGGCACCTCGGGGGGCCTCCCGGCGGCCGGGAACCGGCTCCCGCTGATCGTTCTGCTCCGCGGTGGGGCCGAGGCGCCGGCCGCAGCTCGGCCATAACCCAGCCGAGGCGAAAATACATCGGCATGCAAGTGGATTTCGCGGGCGGCCTTCTTATCTAGATTGGACTCTCGTCCATCCGTGCAACAATCCACTGCTACGGAGAATTGGATGAGAAAAAGATACTACGCCCAAAAATATATCGAAATAGGGTCGGCTCTGGTTCTCACCACCGTGCTCGCCACCGGAGTCGGGGGCGTCGATATCGCGTCCGCGGAGGGGGCGCCGGGCGCGCCGCCGGTCCGTCCGGGGGCGCCGCATCTGGTGCTTCCACGCGGCCCCGCCCATCTCGGCGCCTCCCGCATCGGGGCGGGCTTCAACCCCACCGTGGGACGCCTGGAATACGACGATCCCGTCACCCACGAACACGGCCTCTGCACAGGGGCCGTGGTCAGGAGCAACAACAGGAACCTGGTCCTCACCGCCGGGCACTGCATGTCCGAGGGCGGCAAGAGCCGCAAGTACCAGAACTTCAAGTTCCGGCCCGGTGCCACGACGAACGACCCGGCACCGTTCGGGGTCTTCGAAGGCTTCAGGGCCAACAGCGTGAAGCAGTGGGGGAAGAAGGGCGACCTCCGCTACGACTTCGGCTTCGTGAACGTCAAGCCGAACCAGCAGGGTCAACGGCTCGGCGACGCGGTCGGCGAGAACGGCATCATCGTCAACCAGTCCTACGTCGCTCCGCGGACCGTCATCTCCTACCTGGGTGCGCTGCTCGTCCAGAAGGAGTGCTTCGGGGAGACGCGGCCCTTCCTGCCGCCTCCCGAGAGCCGGGTCAGGATCAACTGCGACCTACCTCCCGGCAGCAGTGGCGGCCCCTGGCTGAAGGACTACGACGCCGGGACGCATCTGGGCCTCGCCAACGGCGTCATCAGCCGTGTCGCCGCCGACCGCTCCTACAACCTGTCCCCCTACTTCGACGACGCGATCTGGGCGCAGTACCAGCGCTCCGCCACCTACTGAAAGCGGCGGGCTCGGCCGATGGTCCACTTGTCCTGGCTTTCATTATGGAAAACGGATATATCGGCGACTTGGCGCGTCTATGAGAGACGTCCGATTATCCTGGTGATGAGGTCCTGCGAATCCGCAGGGCTCAGGGCGGTGGCGCGCAGGTGGTCGACCGCTTCTCGGTACCGGTCGATATCGTTCCTGCCCTCCAGGTAGATTTCGCCGATCAGCCCTTCGGTGTACACGATGGGGGACAGAGCCGCGTCCTTGAACTCCACTAGGGAGAAAGCACTGTTCAGGCCCGGGTGCGCGCCCGACTTGAAAGGCACGGCCTGGAGGGTGACCTGCGGAAGCCGTGATTGCTGGTGCAGCTTGTTCAGCTGCGCCTTCATGGTCGCGCTCCCGCCGACATGCCGGATCAGCACCGATTCGTCGAGCAGGACCCAGAGCCGAGGCGGATCGTCCCGGGTGAGGAGGCTCTGCCGCCGCATTCGCACCTCGATGCGCTCCTCAAGTACGTCCTCCCGGATGCTCGGCGACAGTCCGCGCAGGGCGGAACGGGCGTAGTCCGCAGTCTGCAGGAGTCCGGGGACGAGGCAGGAGTCGTACTCCGTGATCGAGGAGGCACCCTCCTGGTAGTCGATCAGCGACGTCACCTCGCCGAGGTCGCTGTACTGCCGCCACCACGACCGCCGGCGCGCCTCCCTGCCCAGGCGCATCAGCTCGTCTTTGACCGCGGGGTCGGTCACCCCGTACAGGTCGCACAGATCCCGGATGTCACGCGCGGTCGCGACGCGCTGGCCCGTCTCAATCCGGCTCACCTTGCTCGTCGAGCACAGCAGCGCCTGCGCTACCTCGTCGATCGTCTTGGACGATCCCAGGCGAAGTCTCCGCAATCGCGAGCCGAGTTCCCGCCGGCGGATGGTCGGGCTTCCACCATCGGTCATGACCAGGTCACCGCCCCTTGGAGTTCGTCCGGTCACCCCTTTGCGGAAGGTGGGGTGACCGGACGGGTTCGCGGGTCAGGCCACGTCCAGGGCGCGGCGGCGGTCGGCCCATTGGAGGGAGTGGCGGATGGCGTCCTCGATGCTGTACTCGGGTTTCCAGGCGAGCAGTTCCCAGGCCTTGGACGGGACGACGTAGGCGCCGACGACGTCGCCGGGGCGGGCGGGGGCGTCCTCGGCCAGGAAGGATTCGCCGACGACCTCGCGGAAGGCGGCGACGAGTTCGCGGACGGTGGTGCCGTCGCCGGTGCCGAGGTTGATCACTTCGTAGCGGGAGTGGTCACCGGTCGGCGGGATGATCGCGTCGAAGCGGGTCGCGGCCGCGTGGAAGGCGCGGGCGATGTCCCAGACGTGGATGTAGTCGCGGATCGCGGTGCCGTCGCGGGTCTCCCAGTCCACCCCGGTGATCTTGAAGGGGACGCCCAGCGAGTAGCACTCGATCATCTTGCCGAGGGCGTGGGTCGGCTTGCTGTTCTGCAGGCCGGTGCGCAGCCGCGGGTCGGCGCCGATCGGGTTGAGGTACCGCAGCGAGATGACGCGCAGCCCGTACGCCTTGCAGAAGTCCTGCAGGAGCAGCTCCGCCATCATCTTCGAGCGGGTGTAGGGGTTCTGGGGTTCCAGATCGGACGTCTCGGAGACCGAGAGGTCGGCCTCGGGGCGGTACATCCCCGCGGTGGAGGCGAAGATCATGCGATCGCAGCCGTTGCGGACGAGGTGGCCGGCGAGATCGAGGGTCCTGGACAGGTTGACCCGGTAGTAGCGCAGCGGGTCGGTCATCGAGTCGGGCACCACGATCAGCGCGGCGCAGTGCACGGTCGCGACGATCTCGGGATGGTCGCGGAAGATCTCGTCGACCAGGTCCCCGTCCCCGATGTCGCCCTGGTAGAAGACCTTGCCGGCGGTGAACTCCTGCCGTCCGGTGATCAGGCTGTCGAGCACCACGGGAGTGATCCCGTGTTCGGCGAAGGCGGAGGCGATCGTGCTGCCGATGAAGCCGGCTCCCCCTGTGATCAGCACTTTCATGTGGCATCCCTGCAGGCCAGTGCGTCCCCTTGAGTGTCAGCCACAGAATCGGCAGCCGGCCGCGGATGGTCAATGTCTGGCACTCTCGGTGACCGGGTCCGGACGCGTGTGAACCGGCGGGGCCCGGCCGCCGTCCGCGCACGAGTCTTCCCCCGGCACCGCCTCCGCCGCGGATCGGACGGCCGAAACGAAGTACAGCGTTTGCAGGATCCGCGGAGCGCGCTCAGCGGTCATGGTCGGTGCATGGAACCGATCCGCGTCCTCATCGTGGACGATCACGCGCTCTTCGCCGAGGCCCTCGCGGCGCGACTGGGGCGCGAGCCCGATCTGGTGATCCTGCCGATCGCCGCCGATGTGCGGCGCGCGCTGGCGCTGACCGCCGCCGAGCGCCCGCGGGTGATCGTCCTCGACATGACGCTGGACACCGAGAGCGGGCTGGACGTCCTGGACCGGGTCCGCAAGCGGTACCCCGACGTCCGGGTCGTGATGCTGACCGCGATGAGCGACGTGGACGCGATGGTGCGGGCGATCCGGACGGGCGCCGTGGCGTGGGTGGAGAAGACCGAGAGCGCCGACCTCGTCGCCCGGGTGATCCGCTCCGCCGCGCGGCGGGGCGGCTGGATCCCGCCGGACGTGCTCGGCGAGGTGCTGCGCAGGCTGCGGGAGGACGACGCCGGCGGAGTGATCGCCGAGCTGACGCCGCGGGAGCGCGAGGTCCTGCAGTGCATGGTGGACGGCCTCGGCCGCGCGGAGATCGCCGAGCGGCTGTGCCTGTCGGCGAACACCGTCCGCACCCACACGCAGAACCTGCTGGCCAAGCTCGACATGCACTCCGCCCTGGAGGCGATCACCCTGGCGATGCGCGCCGGGATGCGTCCCACCTCGGACGACTACTGACCCCGGGCGCGCTCTGGTGCAAACGGCGTAGAACGGGGTCGTCTTTTGCACGATCCCTCCGGCGGAGGGGCTTCTTACGCTCGCCGTGACGAAGCCGGAGGGAAGATCGTGGAGATCGACGAAGTCGCCGCGCGGGTGGTCCGGAGCTACTGGGCGGTCCTGCTGGTCATGACGGTCCTTCCGCTGGTGCTGGTGGGGCTCGTCATGAGCGGGCGGGAGCCGCCGTACACGGCCGGGGCGCGGTTGCAGGCGAGCAGCAGGGCGACCGACGCGGCGCCGGGGGACGCGGGCGTGTCCATCGTGGTCAGCCAGGTGAAGGCGTTCGCGACCAGCGAGAACCTGCTGAGCGGCGTGCTGCGGCGGCAGCGGCTCGACCGGTCGACGGTGAAGACGGCGAAGGCGATCGAGGTCACCGGCCTCGGCACGTCCACGGTGGTGGAGCTGTCGGTGAAGGACCGCGACCCGGAGGTGGCGCGGCGGCTGGCCGACGCGATCGGCGCCGCGGTCGTCCAGGAGATCAACGAGTCCAACCAGGGGTCGATCAGGCGGCAGATGGCCGACATCGACAAGCGCGTCCGGAAGCTGGAGAAGGACCTCGGCCCGCTGGCGCGGCGGGCGGGCCGGCAGCCGGACCCCGACATCGGCGCCGCCAACGAGCGCGAGCGGGTGCAGGCGGAGCTCACCGACCTGCGGTCGAACCGGTCGGACCTGCAGACGCAGCTCTCGTCGGCCGGGACGGCATCGGTGGTGCAGCCGGCGGTGCTGGCCCCGCGCAGGAACCCGGTCGTGATGACGGCGGCCATCGCGGGGCTGGTGGGGCTGGTCGGCGGAATCCTGATCGCGGTGGTGACGGAGATGGCCCGTCCCACGATCCCGGGGCAGCGGCGGGTGGCGCGGCGGCTCGGAGTGCCGCTGCTCGGCTGGGCCGACCGGGGCCCTGCCCGGCTCGCCGACCTCGGGCGGCGCGTCCGGCTCGCCGCCAAGAAGGAGGGCGTCGGACGGGTCGTGCTGGTCGGGGCGCCCGGTCCGCTGCCGGCCGACCTGGTGTCGTCGGTCGCGTCCGCGGTGTACGGGGACGACACGAAGATCGTCAAGGCCCGGCCCGGAGACGACGCCCCGGACGGCGACCACGGCGAGGACGGCGGCACGGACGGGCCGTCGCTCAACAGCAAGGGGCCCGGCGGGAAGACCAGCACGTCGGTGGTCCGCGCCGGTGCCGGCACCGGCGTGATGACGAAGAAGTCCGAGATCTCCCCTTCGGAGGTCCGCCGGCCGGCCCCGGTGCGCCGGCTCTGCCAGGTGCACGCGTTCGAGGAGATCGATCCCGGTTCGGACGACGAGGTGGGCGTGGTCGTGGTGGTCGGTCCGGTGACGAGGGTCGCGGGCCTGGAGACCGTCCGGGACCTGGTCGCCGCGTCCGGCTGGCCGCTGCTCGGCGTCGTCGCCGCGTCCCGGAAGATCAAGGGGTGACCAGGTGAGTACGTCCGTTCCGTTCACGGTTCCGTCGGTGTCCGGCGAGGTGTCCGACTCCGTCGTCAAGGTGCTCGACTCGGGCTGGATCACGACGGGGCCGCAGACGGCCGCGTTCGAGCAGGAGTTCGCCGACCACCTGGGCGCCGCCCACGTCGTCGCGGTCTCCTCGTGCACGGCCGCGCTGGAGTTGTGCCTGCGGGCGCTTGACCTCCCGCCGGGTTCGGCGGTGCTGACGCCGAGCCTGACGTTCTGCGGCGCGATCAACGCGATCCTGCACGCGGGGCACCTGCCCGTGCTGGTCGACATCGACGAGGACACGCTGGTCCCGAGCCCCGCGACGGTCAGGGAGGCGGCGAGCCGCACCGCGCCCGCGGCGATGGTCGTGCAGAACCAGGGCGGCTACCCGGTGGACGTCGCGGCGCTCGCCGAGGCGGCGGGCCTCGACCGGACGAGGGTCGTCGAGGACGCGGCGCACGGCCCCGGCGCCGCGCGCGGCGGCAGGCCGGTCGGGTCGGAGTCGTTCGCGGCGTGCTTCTCCTTCTACGCCACCAAGAACATGCCGATCGGCGAGGGCGGCGCGGTGGCCTCCAGCGACCGGGAGTTCGCCGACCGGGTCCGCGCGATGCGGCTGCACGGGATGAGCAAGGACTCGTGGCGGCGGTACCTGCCCGGCGGGAGCTGGCGGTACGACGTGCGGACGCTCGGGTTGAAGGCCAACATGACCGACGTCCAGGCGGCGATCGGGCGGGCGCAGCTCGCGGCCCTGCCGGGCTGGCAGCGGGAGCGCGCCGAGATCGCGGCCCGCTACGACGCGGCGCTCGGGGACCTGCCCGGCCTCGTGCTGCCCCAGCGGCGCCTGGACGGCGTCCAGCACGCCTGGCACCTCTACCAGGTGCGGGTGCCGGACCGGGACGCGGTCAGCGCCGAGCTGGAGGCGGCGGGCGTCGCGACGTCCGTGCACTTCATCCCGGCGAACCAGATGACGGCCTACCAGGAGATCCTGGGCGCCGAGGAGTGCGCGCAGGTGCCGGTGACCGACCGGGTCGGCGAGGAGCTGCTGTCGCTGCCGCTGTATCCGGGGCTGTCGGACGACGGCGTCGAACGCGTCGTCGCGGCACTCTCCGAGGCGCTGCGGAGCCGTGCGTGAGCACCGCGCGGAAGCTCCGGGTCGCCACGGTGATCACCCGGTTCAACGGGGGCGCCGGCCGGGTCGCGCTGAACGGCGCGCTGGCGCTGCCGGACGGCGACTACCAGCACGCGATCGTCACCGGCGGCGTCGGCATGGACAGCACGGCCTCGTCCACCGGCAACGGCGTCCTCTTCGGGGACGAGGCCGTCGCCAACGCCGCCGCCGGTGACCTCACCCGGCAGGCGCACGCGGCCGGGATGGAGATCGTCCAGGTGGGGCCGCTGGTGCCGCAGGTCTCGCCGCGCGACGACCTCGCCGCGCTGCGGACGCTGACCCGCGTCCTGGCGGAGGGGCGGTACGACGTCGTCCACACCCACAGCGCGAAGGGCGGCGTGATCGGACGGGTCGCGGCGGCCCGCGCGGGCGTCCCCCGCATCGTCCACACCTGGCACGGGTTCCCGTTCAACGAGTTCCAGTCGTGGGCGCGGCGACGCGCCTACATAGGACTCGAACGGGTCGCGGCCAAGCGCACCGACGCGTTCCTTGCGATCGGGTCGGAGACGGTGACGACGGCGCTGCGGCTCGGGCTGACCACACCGGAGCGGGTCCGGCTGTCCTGGCCGGCCGTGGACGTGGATGCCTACGCGGCCGCGCCCGGGTCCCGCGCCCGGGCCCGCCGCCTCCTCGACCTGCCGCTCGGCGTGAAGGTCGTCGGGTCGGTCGGGCGGCTGACGTTCCAGAAGGGCCCGGAGGTCTTCGCGAAGGCGATCGCCCGGCTGCCGGACGACGTGTTCGGCCTGTGGGTCGGCGGCGGCCCGATGGCGGGCGAGATGGAGAAGCTCACCGCGAGGCTCGGCATCGGCGACCGGATGCGCTGGCTCGGGCACCGCGGCGACGTCGCGGAGGTGCTGCCCGCCTTCGACGTGATGGCGATGGCGAGCCGCTGGGAGGGGCTCCCGTGCGCGCTGGTCGAGGCGATCGGGGCGGGGATCCCGCTGGTCGCGACGGCCGTCCCGTCCAACCAGGACCTCGTGCTGGCCGGGGAGACCGGGATGCTCGTCCCGCCCGAGGAGCCGGACGGGCTCGCCACCGCCGTGTCGGCGCTGCTCAACGACCCGTCCGCCGCCGCGCGGATGGCCGAGCGGGCGCGCGCCAGGGTCGGCGGGTGGTTCTCGCCGGAGTACCTCGGGACCGTCCTGGACGAGACCTACCGAGGGAACTCCCGCCGCCCATGACCGCGATGACCGAGGCCCCGCCCGCGCCGCCGCCGCCGAGGCGCCGCACGCGGCTGACGTCGGTGGCGCTGGTCGCGGGCATCGCCTCGCTGCCGATGCTGATGCCGGCCGGCCTTCCGCCGGGCCCCGGCAACACCGGGCTGCCCGACCTCGCGCTGGTCGGCCTCACCGCGACGACGCTGCTGTGGGCGGGCACCCGGAGGCTCCCGGTCCGCTGGCCGTTCCTCGTCCCGACCCTGATGACGATCGTCGCGGGCGGGATCGCCGCCGTCGTCAACGACGCGGGCGCGCTGACCCTGGTCAAGGACCTGTTCGTGCTGCTGTGGGCGGTGAGCGTCGCCAACCTCGGCCGCGACCCGGCGCTGCTGAGGGTCGCGCTCCGCGCGTTCGTATGGATCGGGACTTTCTACGCGCTCGTCATGATCGTCGGCTTCGTGCTGGGGATCGAGGCGCTGTCCGGCAAGCAGGTCGACGGTGAGCGCGCGATGTTCACGTTCGGCGACGCCAACTACGCGTCCAACTGGTTCATCTGCGTCTTCTTCATCGCCCGCGCGACCCGATGGCCGGAGACGCGGGGGAAGCGGTGGACGGTGTGCGGGATCCTGCTCGCCGCGGAGATCCTCACCGGCTCGAACGGCGGCCTGCTCGCGCTCTGCGTCGCGATCCTGCTCGGCTACCTGTTCCGGCTGTTCCGCGAGGGCAAGGCGCACCACGCGGTCGCGGTCGGCCTGTCCGCCTTCCTCGTGGGCGGGGCCGGTGTCGCGGTCGTCACCCAGGTCGACATTCAGCCGTTCCTCGACCAGGCCAGCCAGGCGTCCCCGATCCTGCGCGACTCCATCGGGCGGACGACCGGGGAGAGCACGAACTCGCGCGGCACGGTCCTCGCCACCACCCTCCAGATGATCGGCGACCAGACGCACCCGTGGGGCATCGGCCCCGGCCAGACGGAGAGGCAGATGCTGGTGCGGCAGGAGACCTACGTCCGGGAGGCGCACAACGACTACGTCGCCGCGGTCCTGGAGCGCGGCTTCCTCGGCGGCGTCGCGCTCATCGCGCTGGTCTTCGTCCTGCTGCTGAAGTGCGTGCGGATCGCCCGCCGGGACGCGCTGACCGGCGGGTACGCGCGGCTCGTGCCGCGCCCCGAGCTGCTCGGCGCGCTCGTCGCCGTCTTCCTCGTCTCCGGCCTCTTCTACGAGACGCTCCACTACCGGCACGGCTGGGCGGTCTTCGGCCTGATCGCCGCCCTCGACCTCTTCGGACGCCGCGGCGACTCCCCCGACCGCCGGCTCGTCCGGCCGCCCGTGGAGTCGAGTCCACCGTCCCACCGGCCCGGCCCCCATCGCGTGCGAGGCGGGGTCCGGGTTCGCGAGAGGGAGGTCGCGCGGTGAGCGGCCAGCCGAACCGGAACGGCGCGGCGGTCGCCGCACCGCCCTCCGCGGACGGCCCGGACGCCGAGAGCCGGGCGGGGAGCGCCCGGCGCAGGCTGCTGGCGCTGGTCGCGGGGAACATGGCGGGGAGGATCGGCGCGCTCGCCTCGCTCGGCCTCGCGACGATCATGGTCGCGCGGATCGGCGGGCCCGAGCTCGTCGGCGCGTTCACGCTCGTCCGGATCCTGCCGGGGCTGCTGTGCCAGCTGTCCAGCGCCGGGCTGCCGGGCGCGGCGCCGTTCTTCCTCGCCCGGAGCGACTACGACCAGAGCCGCGTGCGGCCCACGCTGGCGTGGCTCACCGTGATCGGCGCGACGGTCTCCGGCGCCGGCTGGCTGGCGCTCAGCCCGCTGGTCCACCTGGTGTTCTTCCAGTCGTTCGGGTGGTGGGTCACGGTCGCCGCCGCCGTGCCGTCCTTCACGCAGGGCTTCGTCTCGGTCGGCAAGGGCCTGCTCCAGGGGACCGACGACCAGCCCGGCGCGAGCCTCGCCATCGCCGTCGAGGAGTTCGTCTTCCTGCCGATCTACCTCGTGCTCCTGACCGGCTGGTACGGGCCCGGCGCGCTGATCACCGGGCTGGTGCTCGCCGACGTCGCCGCCGCCGCGTGGATCGCCCGCCGGCTCGCGCGGCGCGGGTTCTTCGCCGGCTGGGGGCGCCCCGACCGGCGGCTCGGCGCGTCCATCGCCGGGTACGGGCTCCGCGGCTACCTCGGCCAGCTCATCGACCTGCTGCAACTGCGGTTCGACATGGCGCTGCTCGGCGCGCTGGCCGGGCCGAAGGTGCTCGGCGTCTACACGGTCGCGAGCAAGTTCGCCGAGCTCGTGCAGCTTCCGGGCCTCGCGGTCAACTACATCCTGTACCCGGACTTCGCCAAGGAGGACCGGGACACCGCGACCAGGCGGACGGCCCGCCTGATCCTGCCCGCGCTCGGCGTGTCCGCCCTGGCCGCCCTGCCGCTCGCCCTCGCCGCCGGGACCGCGCTGCCCTGGATCTTCGGCGACGTGTTCGACGACGCGGTCGTGCCCACCTACATCCGGCTCGCCGGCGTCACGACGTTCGGCGTCACCGGGCTCGTCATGGCCTACCTGTACGGGGTCGGACGGCCCGGCGCCGCGTCCACCGGACAGGGGATCGGCCTCGCGGTCGTCGTCGTCCTCGGCGCGGTCCTGATCCCGGCGCACGGCGCGGTCGGCGCCGCGATCGCCACGTCCGTCTCGTTCGTCGCCACGACGGCGGCGCTGCTGGTCTGGTTCCGGCACGTCCGGAACACCGCGCCCGCGTCCCCCGCACCGTCCTCGCCCCCCGCATCCGAGCCCCCCGCACACGACGACAAGGGGTGACCATGTCCGAGTTCGCGAGCCGTCCCGTCGACACCTCCGAGGGCATCCCCCCGTCCGCGGCGCGCCGAGTGCTGGACGTCGCCGGCGCGGTCGCCGGGCTGCTGCTCCTCAGCGTCCCGCTGGTGCTCGTCTACCTGCTGGTGCGGCTGTCCAGCCGCGGGCCGGGCGTGTTCCGGCAGACGCGGGTCGGGCAGGGCGGGCGGCTGTTCACCATGTACAAGTTCCGGACGATGCGGCAGGGCGTCGGCGGCCTCACCGTCACCGCCAACTGCGACCCGCGCCTGACCAGGGTCGGAAAGGTCCTGCGCCGGTGGTCGCTGGACGAGCTGCCGCAGCTCGTGAACGTCCTGCGCGGCCAGATGACCCTCGTCGGGCCGCGCCCGGAGACCTACGACCTCGCCGTCCACTACGACCGGGGCTGCCGCTGGGTCTTCGAGCACCGGCCCGGGCTGACGGGCGTGTCCGAGGTCCGGTTCCGCGACTTCGACGTGCTCGGCCCCGGCGAGGAGGTCGACCTCGCCGGCTACATCGAGCGGATCGTCCCGGCGCGGGTCGCGGTCGACGCCGTCTACCTGCGGGACCCGTCGATGCGGGCCACGCTCGGCGCGCTCTGGGACACCGTCAGGCACATCCTCGGCTTCACGGTCCCGCCCCTCCGGGTGGACGCCGCCGGGACCGTCGAGCAGACCGTCGTAAGGCAGACGACCGTCAGGGAGACCACCGTCAGAGAGACCACCGTCAGGGAGCAGCCGGTGCGCGCCGCCGAGGAGCCCGGCTCCGCCGCCTGACCACCGCTTTCGGGGAGTGACGCGGGATGGACCTCCGGGACGCCCGATTCAAGATCGCGGCCGTCGCCGCGACGGTCGTGCTCGCGGCCGGATTCCTTCTCTACCTGCACGACCGGGCGTCCGGGTACGAGCCGTACCGGGGTCCGGCGGCCCCGCCCGGGACGCCCGCTACCGAGCCCGGCAGGACCCGCCGGATCGCGCTGAACACCCGGCCGTCCGACTATCCGCGGCTCCGGGCGCTCGGCTACGACCTGGTGGACGTCAAGGCGGACCCGGCGCTCGTCGCCGGGGTCCCCGCCGGGATGCAGGCGCTGCTCTGGGTCGGCAACTTCACCTGCGGCGACTTCGAACTCGGCTGGGAGGCGTTCCAGCGGGCCGTCCAGCGCTTCGGCCACGACCCGAGGGTGTACGGGTGGTACCTGTCGGACGAGCCGAACACCGGCGACTGCCCGGAGGTCGCCGGCGAGATCCGCCGCCGCGCCCGCCACATCGAGGCGTACGCACCCGGGCAGGTCTCGTTCATCTCGCTGACCGACTGGCCGATGAAGCCGCTCACGCCGCGACGCGTCGGCGTCGACCTGGTCGGCCTGGACCCCTACCCCTGCAAGGGCTCGCCGGAGACCCGCGAGCACTGCGACATCGGGGCGATCGACCGGATGGTCCGCATGGCGGACGCCGCCGGCATCCCGCGCGCCAAGGTCGCGCCCGTCCTGCAGACGTTCGGGCAGAGCTGCGCCAAGGGCGACAAGCAGTACTGGATGCCGACGCAGGCCCAGTTCCGCAAGATCCTGGCGCGCTGGGACCGGCTCGCGCCGCGGCCTCCGCTGGAGATCTCCTACTCCTGGGGACGCCAGGAGGAGTGGGCCTGCCCCGCCCTTTCGGACGCGTCCGGCGGCGCCCACCCCGATCTGCAGAGCCTCATGAAGGCCCGCAACACGGCGCGCTGAGTGGTCAGTTGCCGCCGGGCTCGTCGGCCACGGCCGGATGCTGCGATCTCGACGGGACCGGGAACTCCAGCGAGCCGAGCCTCAGAGCCAGGACTTCCATCACACCGACGGCCAGAATCAACGCGACGGCCATAAGGCCGAGCTTCCTGCGGTTCAACCGCACACCCCTTCAAACCCCCAAATAGCAAGCGAAAAGCTAACATGCCGCGATCCAAACCCCGTTCCGGACACGCCGCGCCTCACCATTCGCAACCGTCTTGTGACCACGCGGAACTTCACCGCCACCTCGTCCGGCGCCCCGGCCGCGGCGGCACGGGCCGCCGCGGCCGGGACAGGGTCAGAGCGGCCGGCTGGTGAGGTTGGCGGCGCGGGCGTTGAGGCACTCGCCGGTGGCGAGGTCGAAGGCGAAGTTGTGGGCCAGGCAGTGGATCCGCCCGTCCCGGACGACCGCGCCGACCGAGAGGTCCTCGCCCGCGTGCGGGCAGTAGCGCGGGATGTCGTAGCGGGCGCCGCCGTCGGCGACGACGATGCGCTCGCTCTCGTCCCGTCCGGTCTCGTACGCCTCGACGGCGTCGAGCGCCGGCGCGTTCGCGTGCTTGAGCAGCCCGACCAGGTGGTCGTTGTAGACGTCGGGGTCGCGGTAGAGGCTGAGCCGGAACGAGATGAGCAGGTCCTCCCACGCCATCCGGCCGGTGAGCACGCCGTCCAGCCAGCGGGCCGCGGTGGTGATCTGGTAGTGCGGGCGGACGTCCGGGGACGCCTCCGCCACCGTGAGGCCGTCCGGCGAGAAGTCCACGTCCCAGGTGCCGCCGTTCGGGCCGGTCACCTCGAAGCGGACGGTCATCGCGATCCGCTGGAGGAAGTAGTCGCTGAGGCCGCCGAGGCGGGCGAAGTGGGCGGTGAACCGGTCGAACAGGTCCGGGCCGGGCTCGGGATGCCCGGCCAGCACGGCCGCGATGGCGGCCGCCCGGTCGGCGGCGTACCGGCGGAGGTAGGCGTCCCGGTCGGCGTCGGCGAAGGAGAACTCCGCCGAGACCGGGTCGCGGGTGATCTCGCCGGTGTCCAGATCGACGGCGTCGCCGGGCTTGAAGCACTCCCAGCGCTGCCCCGGCAGATGCTCGCGCAGCCAGGAGGTGGCGGCCTCCGGGTCGCAGAAGGCGCCGTCCTCCTGGTCGAGCACCCAGTTGAGGTGGTCGACCTCGGCGTCCAGGAAGCACGGCGGCCCGGCGAACGGGGCCGCCAGCACGGGCTCGGTCTGCCGGACGAGCCGCTGCGCCGCGCGCAGCTTGGCGACGCGCTTGGCCATCGAGACCTCGGCCATCTCGCCGGCCGGGTACTCGTAGCAGATCGGGTGCCAGGACGCTCCGGACGTCTGCAGCGCCATCAGGTCGAGCCTGCCGCCCGCCATGTGCTTGGCCCGCCGGGCCTGCGCGGCGGTGAGCCGGGCGTCGTTGCAGTGCAGGATCCCGCGGCCGTCCGCCACGATCAAAAAGGCGGCGTCATGGCACATGGGAGATAGTTCCGGAATGACGGTGAGCCATGATCCGCGATCGTCGAGCGCGAATTTCTCCCATGGCGGCACCTCGATTACCTGGCGCCCGCCGGCGGCGGCCGCCACGCGTTCCCGGAAGGCGGGTCCGGGATAACCCGGAATGAGGATCCGGGTTCGCACCGGAAGGCGCTCGATGACCCACGGGTCGAAATGGTCCAGATGCTCGTGCGAGACCGCCACCCAGTCCGCGTCGAGCAGGGGGCCGGGATCCAGGTGATCGTTTCTCGGATACTGGTGCCAGGCCCCGAGAAAGGCCCCGGCCGGAGAGAGCCAGGGGTCCGCGAGCAGATGGAACGCGGCCGCGTCCACCGCCACCCCCGCATGTCCGATGAATGTGACCGTCGGCATGGTCAGACTGTCTCTCCGCACCTCCCGCGGCACACCCGCCGGAATGCGTAAAGCGACTACGCCGTCAGCATGAAAGAAATACCTCGCGGTCTCGATATGTCGACTGAGACGCCACGTAAAGGGGCCGAGTTTACGCTCTGCGACAAAATGACCGCATCCGGACAAATGGTGACATATGGCGGACGATCTACTGGACATCCCCGGGGCGGCCGGGGGACCGTCGAGACGGTGCTGGAACTTCGGGGCGGGTGGTCCTCATGAACAACGGGTGGGCTCGGTCTTCCCGGGCGGACGCTCCCATCGGGGGGAGAACGCTCGCGGGCACGGGCGTCTGGGAGGGCAGATGCCACGACCGCCGCGACCGGACGGGTGCGTCCGACCGCGGCGGCCAGTCGCTCTGGCGGCGGCGGCTGCGGCACGACATCCGACACGAACTCGGCACGATCATCATGCTGGCCTCGGCCGTCGTCGTCGCGGAGGACGTCGGCGACACCAGCCGGGCCCGCATCGACCAGCTGCTCGGCGAGACGCGGTGGCTCGACCACCTGCTGCGCCGGCTCGACGAGGACGACGACGACCGCCCGGCGCCCAACCCGAAGCGGATCCGGGTGGACGACCTCACCGCCGACGTCGTCGCCGCGATGCGGCTCGTCACCCCGCACGAGGTACGCCTCACCGCCGGGGAGGCGTGGGCGCACATCGACCCGGTCGCCCTATGGCGTGCGGTCCGGAACATCATCGAGAACGCGTGCCGCGTCGCTGAGGGACGCGTGGACGTGCATGTGGAGACCGACCAGGGTTGGCTCGTCGTCCAGGTCGACGACGACGGCCCGGGGTTCGGTACGGACAAGGGGCCACATGCCGGGCGGGGCCCGGCCCGGCCCGGCCTGGCGTCGCTCGGCCTCGGCATCGTCCACGACCTCGTCTCCGGGTACGGCGGCAGGCTGGAGATCCGCACCTGCGAGATGGGCGGGGCGCGCGTCCGCATCCTGCTGCCGGCGGCGCCGCCCCCCGAGGACCGGCCGGCGGACGCCCTCGCCGACGCGCACGCCGAGACGCACGCCGACGAACTCGCCGACGCGCTCGCCGACGCGCTCGCCGACGATTGGCGGCCGCATCCATGAGAACGGTCGTCTGCGACGACCACGCGGTCTTCGCCGAGTCGCTCTCCCTGGTGCTGGCCAACGCCGGCCACAGCGTCGTGGCGGTGACCTACTCCCCCGCCGAGGCGCTGCCCGTGCTGCGGACCGCGCAGCCCGACCTCTGCCTGATCGACCTGCATTTCCCGTCCGGCACCGCGCTCGACTGGATGCCGCGGCTGCGCGGCTCGTCCCCGCGGACGAGGTTCGTCGTGCTGACCGGCTTCCTGGAGCGGCCGGTGCTGGAGGCGGGCATCGCGGCGGGCGTCCGCGGGTTCGCGCACAAGGGGCAGCAGGCCGGCGACATCCTCGCCGTGCTGCGCCGCATCGCGGACGGCGAGGTCGTCGTCGACCAGGGGATCCGCCAGGGCGACGCCCGCCGGCACGACCAGGCGCGGCGGTTCGCCCGGTTCCTCACGCCGCGGGAACGCGAGGTGCTGACGCGGCTGGCGCGGGGCGAGTCCACCCAGGCGCTCGCCAAGGCGATGGGGGTGACGCGCAGCACGGCGCGCAGCCACGTCCAGAGCGTCCTGAGCAAGCTCGGGGTGCACTCGCAGCGGGAGGCGGTGATCGAAGCCGCCCGGCACGGCCTCGTCAGCGTGGAGACCGGAGAGTGGCTCGCGGGATAGCGTGCACGCCGTTTCGGCGGGGTTTGCGGCGGGCACGGCCGAAACCGGCCCTTCAGCACGCGGCCGTAACGCGTTAGCGTCTGCCTGGTAGAGGAGGTACCCATGCCTCAACGGCGAGGCACGCTGCCCGTCTCCGACGCCGGGGTCCTCGACTGCGCGGACGCCTACGCGCGGGGTGTCCCCCACGACAGCCTCGAACGGCTCCGGACGCGGACGCCCGTGGTGTGGCTGGACGGGCGCACGGCCGGACGGCCGGGCGCCTGGGCCGTGCTGCGCCACCGCGACGTCCGGTACGCCCTCCTGCATCCCGAACTGTTCTCCCCCCAGGTGGACGGGGTCGTGCACGGCCCGCTGAGCGGGGAGGAGCCGCCGGGCGAGGCCGCGCTGATCGACATGGACCCGCCCACCACGGCGATGCTCGCGCGGATCCCGCCGCGGGAGCCGGTCGACTTCGTCCGCGAGGTCGCCCGCGACATCCCCGAGACGCTGCGCAACACCCTCGCCGGCGGCCTCCACGCGCTGCTGCGCCATCCCGCCGAGTACGTCCGGCTCCGGGAGGGGCGGCGGGACGAGCGGCTCATCGACAGCGCCGTCGAGGAGATGCTGCGCTGGTGGACGCCGGTGCTGCACGTCCGGCGCACCGTGCAGCGCGACACGGTCGTCGGCGACGTGCCACTGCTCGCGGGCGAGGAGGTCATGTTGTGGCTCGTGTCCGCGAACCACGACGACGAGGTGTTCGCCGAGCCGGGGCGCTTCGTCCCCGACCGGTTCCTGCGGGACGGCCCGTCCCATCTGTGCTTCGGGTTCGGGCACCGCGCCTGCCTGGGCGCGCGGCTCGCCCGGGTGCACCTGCGCGCGCTGCTCGTCGCGCTGCTCGAACGCCCCGGCCTGCCGCAGCCGGCGGGCGAGCCGGTGATGCTGCGGTCGAGCGCCCGGCACGGCTTCGCGCACCTGCCCGTCCGCTGGGCGCGCTGAACTTTTTCCGCCCCTCGGTCGTAGTAGATGCGTGGGACTCACGAGCGCGGGGACGCTGAGCCTGCTGTTTCTGCTGGCCGTCGGCTGCATGGCCGCGACCGTGCGCGCCTGGCCGCGCGCCGCTTCATCCGGGCCGCGGGCCGTGGGAGTCCGCACGCTGATGCTGGCGGGCTGCCAGTTAGTTCTCCTGCTCACGCTGCTCGCGGCCCTGAACGCGCACTACCTCTTCTACGGCTCCTGGACGGACCTGCTGAGCGCCGCGGGCGGAAGCGCGCAGCCGCACCGGTCGCCCGGGGGCAACGCGGCCGCCGCGACGCGGGCCGTGCGGACGGTGCAGTCGGGCCTCGACCCGGGGCCGCGCGCCGAGCACGTCCCGGCCAAGGACGGCCAGGTCGAGCGGCTCGACATCCGCGGCGTCCGGACGGGCCTCGCCTCGGAGGCGTACGTGTACCTGCCGCCGCAGTACTTCCAGCGCGCCTACGCCGCCCGCCGCTTCCCGGTCGTGCTCATGCTGGCCGGGTACCCGGCGGCGGACCGGCTCGCATGGATCCACCAGGGGCACGTCCCCGCCGACGTCGCGCGGGCACAGGCGCAGCGGCGGATCCAGCCGATGATCTACGTGATGATGCGGCCGACCGTGGTGCGCGGCTGGGACACCGAGTGCGCCGACGTGCCCGGCGGGCCGCAGGTCGAGACGTTCTTCGCGCAGGACGTCCCCGAGGCGGTCGCCGGGACCTACCGGGTGCCGCGGGACCGGAGCGGCTGGGGGCTCGCCGGCTACTCCACCGGCGGGTTCTGCGCCGCGAAGCTCGCGATGCTCCACTCCGACCGGTTCTTCGCCGCCGTCAGCATGGCCGGGCACTTCGACGCGCTGCTCGACCCCACGACCCGCGACCTGTACGGCGGGAGCCGGGCCGTCCGGCTGAGCGACGACCTGGTCTGGCGGCTGCGGCACCTGCCCGCGCCGCCGGTGTCGATCCTGGTCGCGTCGGCGGACGTCGGCGAGAAGACGTTCCCGTCGGCGCAGCGGTTCATGCGGGCCGCGCGCCCTCCGCTGGTCGTGGACAAGGTGCTGCTGCGCAGCGGCGGCCATAACTTCAAGACGTTCCGCAAGTACATCCCGCCGTCCATCAGGTGGCTGAGCGCGCGGCTGAGGGCCGAGTGACCCGGAACGGGAGCCGACATGGAACCGGTGAGCTGACATGGAACCGGTGAGCGCCGCCCTCATCGGGCCGGTGTGCCTGCTGGCGCTGGGCTGCGCGGTCGCGGCCGTCGTCCTGTGGCGGCGGCCGGCGGGGCCCGGCGTCCGGGCCGTGCTGGCGCGCTCGGGGCTCCTGCTGGCCACGCAGGCCGCGCTCACCGCGTCGGTCGTGCTGCTGGCCAACCGGTACTTCGTGTTCTACGCGACGTGGAACGATCTGCTCGGCAACGACCCCGCGAAGGTCCACGTCCAGCACGTCCAGCCGCAGCACGCGGCGGGACGCCTCGTCCAGCGCGCCGTGACCGATCTCGCGCCCAAGCGGGCGGGTCACAAGCAGGACCCCGCCGAGGACGGGCGGGTCGACCGCCTGACGATCCACGGCGTCCGGAGCGGCATCGAGGGCGAGGCGTACGTCTACCTCCCGCCGCAGTACTTCCAGAGGGCCGAGCCGCTGCCCGTCGTCGTCCTCATGGCGGAGGGCGCGCCCGCGGACTGGCTGCGGGACGCCGGCCTGCCATCGGCCGCCAGAGGGACGCAGCCGATGGTGTACGCGATGGTGCGGATCCGCGGCGCCGCCGACTGCATGGACGTGCCGGGGCGGCACGCCACGCTCGGCGGTACCTACCTCTCGCAGGACTTTCCGGAGGCCCTGGCCTCGCAGTACCGGGTGGCACGGGGCGGCGAGGGATGGGCCGTGGCCGGGACGGGGGCCGGCGGCTACTGCGCCGCCCGGCTCGCGATGCTGCGCTCCGACCGGTTCACCGCCGCCGCGAGCCTCGGCGGCCGGTTCGGCGCGCCGGACGGCGACCTCTACGGCGGAAGTGAGCGCTACCGGCTCGCCGGCGACCTTCTGTGGCGGCTCCAGAACGTCCCGCCGCCGCCGGTGTCGGTCCTGGTCGCGTCCGGCAGGGATGACGAGCAGGCCCGGCGGTTCGCCTCGCTGGCGCGCCCTCCGATGCGCGTCGGGACGTCCCTGGTGGACGGCTCCCCCGCGTCCGCGTCCCAGTGGCGCGACCACGTCCCGGGCGTCCTGGCATGGCTGGGCGCCCGGCTCCGGATACCTCCCGCGGAGTAGGGGCGCTGACTCCCCACGGCCGACGTGGCGCCGCAAGCGCATGTCTTAACGTGCAGGAATGAGCACTTCGCCGCCGCGTTGGCCGCGGCCCGCCGCGTGGCCGGTGTGGGTCGTCCCCCTCCTGCTCGCCTTCTTCCAGGTGTTCGGGTCGCTGGGCGCGCAGGACAACGGGCGTCCGGGGCGGTCGTCCGACGGCCCGCCCTGGAGGCACGGGGGCGACGACGTCGGTCAGACCGCGCTGGACCCGCTCGGCTTCGCGCTGCTCCTCGCCGGGCCCGTCCTGCTGCTGTTCCGGCGCCGGTACCCGGTGTTCACGGTGTGCTCCACCGCGGCGGTGACCGCCGTGTACTTCCTGCGCGCCTACACCTACGGCCCGGCGCCGCTGTCCCTGGTCGTCGCGATGATGGCCGCCGTCGTCGCCGGGCACCGGCTGCTGGTCTGGGCGGGGACGGGCATCGGCCTCGCGGCCTACCTCGGCCTGACCGCGCTGATCGGCGTCCCGGCCGCGGAGCGCGGGCAGGGCGGCCCGTTCCCGGTGGAGGAGCCGACGCTCGGCGGGTCGGCCTTCGTCGTCGGCTGGGCGCTGGTCGTGCTCGTCACCGCCGAGCTGATCCGGATGCGCGCGCAGCGCGCCGCCGAGACCGCCCGCACGCGCGCCGAGGAGGAGCGCCGCCAGGCCAGCGAGGAGCGGCTGCGCATGGCCCGCGAGCTGCACGACGTGCTCGCGCACAACATCTCGATGATCAACGTGCAGGCGGGCGTGGCGCTGCACCTGATGGACGAGAACCCCGAGCAGGCCCGGACGGCGCTCGCCGCCATCAAGGACGCCAGCAAGGAGGCGCTCACCGAGATGCGCGGGGTGATCGGCGCGCTACGGGCGCAGGGCGAGACCGCGCCGCGGGCCCCCACCGCCGGGCTGGAGCGGCTGGACGACCTGCTCGACCGCGCCCGGTCCGCGGGGCTGGCGGTCGAGGCCGAGACCACCGGCGAGCGCCGGCCGCTGCCCGCCGGCGCCGACCTGGCCGCGTACCGGATCGTCCAGGAGTCGCTGACGAACGTGACCCGGCACGCGGGGCCCGGCCCGGTGACGGCGCGGGTCCGCATCGCCTACGGTGATCACGAGATCGTGGTGGAGGTCGAGGACGACGGCCGGGGCGTGTCCCCGCTGGACGACCGTCCGGCCGGCAGCGGGATCCGCGGCATGCGCGAGCGGGCCGCCGCGCTCGGCGGCGCGTTCGACGCCGGTCCGCGGCCGGGCGGCGGGTTCGCCGTGCGGGCGCGGCTTCCGCTGGACGCCGAGGCGGACGCACGGGCCGGAGGGGACGCGCGATGATCAAGGTGCTGCTGGCCGACGACCAGGTGCTGGTGCGGGCCGGGTTCCGGGCGCTGCTGGACGCGCAGCCCGACATCGAGGTCGTCGGGGAGGCGAGCGACGGCGCGGAGGCGGTGGAGCGGGCCCGCCGGCTGCGCCCCGACGTCATCCTGATGGACATCCGCATGCCCGGCCTGGACGGCCTGGAGGCGACCCGGCGGATCGCCTCCGACGAGCGGATGGACGGCGTGCGGATCGTGATCCTCACCACGTTCGAGCTGGACGAGTACGTCTTCGAGGCGCTGCGCGGCGGCGCGAGCGGGTTCCTGGTGAAGGACACCGAGCCGGTGGAGCTGATCCACGCCGTCCGGGCCGTCGCGGACGGGGACGCGCTGCTGTCACCGAGCGTCACGCGGCGGCTGATCGCCGAGTTCGCCGCCCGGGCCAAGGAGCCCGCGCCCTCGCCGCGGCTGAACGCGCTGACCGAGCGGGAGCGGGAGGTGATGGCGCTGGTCGGCGAGGGGCTGTCGAACGAGGAGATCGCCGCGCGGCTGGTGGTGAGCCCCGCCACGGCGAAGACCCACGTCAGCCGCACGATGGTGAAGCTCGGGGCACGGGACCGGGCGCAGCTCGTCGTGTTCGCCTACGAGTCGGGACTGGTCAAACCGGGCTGGCTGCCCTAGAAATTTTACTCTGCGGCGATTCACTGTTGTCGCCCGCAGGACCATGACAGGGTGGACGGTACAGGCCGTCACCGACGCTAGGGAGTCCGGTGCCGCACGACGCGAGGATTCTGGCCGTCGACGACCGCGAGGAGAATCTCACCGCCCTCACGGCCGTGCTCGACGCGCTGCCGGTCGAGGTCGTGCCCGTCACCTCCGGCCAGGCCGCCTTGAAGGAACTGCTGAACGACGACTTCGCGCTGATCCTGCTCGATGTCGTGATGCCGGAGATGGACGGGTTCGAGACGGCCGAGCACATCAAGTCCCGGCCGCGCACCCGCGACGTCCCGATCATCTTCCTCACCGCGGGCGGCGGCACCGGCGAGCAGGCGTTCCGCGGTTACGCGGCGGGCGCCGTCGACTACCTCACCAAGCCGTTCGACCCGTGGCTGCTGCGCGCGAAGGTGTCGGTGTTCGTGGAACTGCACCGCCGCAACCAGCAGTTGCGGGAGCAGGCCCGGCTGCTGCGCCAGACGCTGGAGGAGGGCGAGGGCTCGGCGGCTGGGTACGACAGGCTTCTGGCGGCCCTCGACCAGCGGGTCTCCCGCATCGAGGCGGACGTCGCCCGGATGCGGTCCGGCGAGTCCGCCGACGACCTCGACGCCCATGTCGCCGATCTGCGCATGGCGCTCGACGCCCTGACCGCGGGCGCCTGAACCTCTCCTTCCCTTGCGGGGCGGCGCCTGCCGCGCCCATCAGCAGCTACTTACCGTAGCCGGTTTCCGCTTCACCTCCCTCCAGGCAGCCCGACCCGCCCGAACGTGATCTTGCAGGTCAGTCGACTCGAATCTTTTACCTTTCATATCGCTTGTCCGGTTTGTCGCAAGTAAGTACTTGGGGGTAACTTGCACTCTGCGTCACATCAGTGACCCGTGTCACCGAGGTCCGTCGAGGACCACGAACCCCCCGGGAGCCCCCATGTCCCCCTCATCCGACGCCGCGCTCGGCCGCGTCCGCTGGAAGCGGTTCGCCGCGATCGCCGCCCCCGCCGCGGTCGGCGCGGGCGCGCTCGTCTTCATGACCGCGCAGGGCGCGATCGCCTCCTCCTTCGCCGTCTCGGGCGGCAGCTTCAAGGTCAGCGCCGACTCGCTGAGCGGGCAGGGCTTCGTCCAGTACGGCGGGATCGACGCGAGCAAGGACGGCGCCAAGCACCCGGTGCAGGTCTCGGCCATCAGGTCCGCGCAGATCCGCGACATGTGCCAGTCGGTGAAGGTCGGCCCGTTCACGCTGCGGCTGACCGCGGGCACCGGCGCCAAGCCCGTCGAGGCGAGCGACCTCGTCCTGGACGTGGAGCAGCTCGACGCCGACGCCACGTTCTCCAACATCGAGATCGGCCGGGACGCGAGCACGCTGGACAAGGGCCCGGACGGCGCCCAGGGCGCGGCGGGCATGTTCGGGCAGCAGGCGTCCACGATCGAGCTGCGGAACGTCAGGCAGGTCGCGTGGGCGACCACCGCCGGGACCTTCAAGCTGAACGACCTCAGCATGAAGCTCGGCGCCGAGTGCTTCTGAGGCCATGACCTTTCCCGCCGAACCCCCTCGCCCCGCCGGATCCGCTCCCCGCACCGGGTCGGCCCACCTCACCGGGCCCGCCCGGCGCGCGCCGCGCGGGTTCCGCCGCTGGCGGCGGACACGCCCCTTCTGGGGAGGCGTGTTCGCCGTCCTCGGCGGCGTCGAGCTGATCGCCATCCCGCTGGCCCCGATGCCGCTCATCGTCCACCAGGGCATGGCCGGGGTGGCGAGCTGGCTCATCGGCGCGCTGCTCGTCACCGCGGGCGCGCTGCTGTGGTTCCAGCCCGCCCACCGCAGCTTCTACGGCGTCCTCGCCGTCCTGCTGTCGCTCGCGTCGTTCCTCACGTCCAACTTCGGCGGGTTCCTCGTGGGCCTGCTGCTGGGCGTGCTCGGCGGCGCCCTCGGCTTCGCCTGGTCGCCGTCCCCGGACGGGCCCCGGCGCCGCACCGCGTCCCGGGGCGGCGGTCCCGGGACGCACGCGGCGCCGCGCGGCGGGCGGCTGACGGCCCTCGCGGTCCCGGCCCTCCTGGGCGTCCACCTGCTGGCTCCGTCGCCCTCACCGGCGCCGTCGGACTCGTCCGCCCCAACCCCGGCCCCGGCCTTGGCCGCGGCCTCGACGACGCCGTCTCCCTCCCCCTCCACGCCGTCCTCCGCGCCGTCCTCCGCGCCGTCCTCCGCGCCGTCCTCTGCGCAGACCTCCGCGCCGATGACGCCTTCCGGGAGCCAGACGCCGTCACCGCAGCCGAGTACCAGCGGGACCCCCACGCCCACTGCCACACCCTCTGCCACGCCCACCGCGACGCCCAGCGCGACGCCCGCCCCGGCCAAGGACGCCGGGACCGGGCCGCGCCTCTACGCCGACACCGGGACGCTGCGCGCCGACTCGCTGACGATGTCGGGGCTCAGCTACGACGGCGTCGCGTCCCTCCCCTCGGCGGGCGGGACGGTGAAGGCGCTGAAGTTCAGCATGTCCAAGGCCGTCCTGAAGAACGTGGACCAGACGGCCGTGCACGGCGGCGCCACCGCGCGGACCCGGACCGGCGGCCTCACACTGAGCGGCGACGTCGTCATGTACACGACGAAGATGTCGGCCAAGCTGCTGGGCGTCCCGGTGACCTTCACCCCCGCGACGCCGCCGCCGCTGACCCCGCCCTACATGGTGCTGACGGACGTGGTCTCCGAGCAGCCCGCCGTCACCGCCGGCGGAGCGCAGATCAGCGGCCTCGCCGCCGGGGGCGCCGGCTGACCGGCGGTCCCGCCCAGCGCGCCGGTGCTCAGCTTGCCGCGCAGGATGAACGCGCCCAGCAGCACCGCGGCCACGACGAGGACGACCGCGACCGTGACGACCAGCACCGTCCTGCGGCGCTCGCCGCCGGGCCGGTCGTGGACGGGCGGCGGCGGTGGCTGCTGCCAGTTCGTGTACTGCTGCGGCTGCTCCCACGGCGGAGGCGTCTGCGGCGGAAGGCTCGGATGCGGCTGCCGCACCGCCGGGTGCTGGGACGGGGGCGGCGGCGCCCACTCCGTCTCCAGCATCGTCCGCGACTCCGGCTCCGGCCGGGGCGGGGACGGCGGCGTGGGCTGCGAGGCGTTCCGGTCGTGGAACGGGCCCGGGTCGCGGCGGTTCACCGGGCCGGGCTCGCCGCGGTCGCGGCGGGTCACCGGATCGAGGTCGGTGTCCTGCCCCGGGTCGCGGCGCGTGACCGGGTCGAGGTCCTCGGGGTCGAGGACGGTCTCCGACGCGCCCTCGGTCCGCCCGCCGGGCAGGTAGCGGGCGGAGGGCTCGTCCGCCACCGTCTCGTCCAGCCGCGTCGGCATCGGCGGCGGCGGCGCGGGCATGGCCGCCACCTGGGTGAGCAGCGGCATCGCCTGCGCCGCCGTCATCCGGTGGAACGGCTCGCGCACGAGCAGCCCCTCCAGCACCCGGGCGAGGGGCCCGGCGTTGCGCGCGGGCGGGACGGGCTCGATCAGCGCGGCCTGCAGCGACGACATGGCGTCGGACCGCTCGTAGGGGGAGCGCCCCTCCACGGCCGCGTACATGGTCGCGCCGAGCGCCCACAGGTCGGAGGCGGGCACCGCGCGCTCGCCCTGCACCCGCTCCGGCGCGATGTAGGCGGGCGACCCCATGACCAGGCCCGTCTGGGTGAGGGTCGAGTCGCCCTCCATCTGCGCGATGCCGAAGTCGGTGAGGACGGCCCGTCCGGTGTCGGTGACCAGCACGTTGCTGGGCTTGACGTCGCGGTGCAGGATGCCCTTCTGGTGGGCGTGCTGGAGCGCGCCGAGCATCTGGAGCCCGATGTCGGCGACCCTGCGGTGCTCCATGGGCCCGCGCTCGATGATGTCCTGGAGCGACGGGGCGAGGACCAGCTCCATCACGATCCAGGGCCGGTCCGCCTCCTCGACGACGTCGTGGACGGTCACCACCCCGGAGTGGTTCAGCCGCGCCGACGCGCGCGCCTCGCGGAACGTCCGCTCGTACAGGACGGCCCGCTCGGCGTCGCTCAGACCGGGCGGGAGGACGACCTCCTTCACCGCGACCTCGCGGCCCAGCATGGTGTCCAAGGCGCGCCACACGGTGCCCATGCCGCCGCGGCCGACCACCGAGTCGAGCCGGTAGCGGTTACCGAGCAGACGTGCCTGTGCCATTTCTAGAAGGTCCCCCCACTGGTCATCCCACCCCGGAGGGACGGAACGTGTCGAGCACATTGTTCACGAGTGCCTCGTTCCCGTTCCACTGGGAGGCGGGTAGCGCCACCACCACGGCGAAGGGCCGGCCGTTCACCATCACTCCGCGGTCCCTCGCGCGCGTGACGCCCGAGCGGGACCAGGTGAACTCGATGTCGGCCGCGGGCCGCCCGGCGGCGGTCGTGCGGGTGATCTCTCCGATCCGCTGGAAGTCCTTGAGCTTGCCGTCGGCGATCGCCTCCCGCTCCCAGGTCACCCAGTGCTCGTAGGGGTCGCCGGACCAGACCGTCCGGTCGACCTGCACGTAGGCGCTGGACGCGGGGTCGGTCCAGACGACGCTGTTGCCCTGCACCGAGCGCCGCCACCCGCGCGGGACCCCGATCGTGTAGCCGGGGCCGCTCGCGAGGACGAGCCCGTCCGGGAGCCGCCGCTCGCCCGAACCCTGCGTGGGCTTGGGGGTGTTCGACGGCGCGGTGGGCGTGGTCTGCCCGGTCTGCGTGCCCTGCGTGGGCTGCCCCGCGGCCTGCGGCGGCTGCGACGCGTCCGGGCCGCCGGCCGACGAGCCCCGCGGCCAGAAGGCGAACGCGGCGACCGCCAGGACCGCCGCCGCGGCGACGACGCCGGCGAGGACCGGCACGACCGGGGACCTCCTGCGCGCCTGCGCGGGCGGCTGCCCCGGCGTCCACTGCGTGCCGGTTCCCGGCGGGTAGTGCGTCGTCATCTCGGACGGCACGGGCACAGGAATGGACGCCTGCGCGGGCACGGGCGACTGCGCGGCCGGGGGCTGCGCGGCCGAGGGCGTCTGCGCGGGCGGGTACGCCGTCCAGGGGCCGCCTTCCGCCGCCGTCGCCTCGTTCGCGGCGATCTGCGCGGCGGCCATGTCCGCGGCGTGCCCGGAGGCGATCGCCTTCAGCGCCTCCTCGGCCCGGTCGCCCGGCAGCCGCCGCACGGGGTCGCGCTCCAGCAGGCCGGTGAGGACGGGCGCGAGCGGCCCCGCGTTCTTCGGCGGCGGGACGTCCTGCGTCATCACGGCGGCGAGGACGGCCATCGCGTCGCTGCGGTGGTGCGGCGCCTTGCCCTCCGTCGCCGCGTACAGGGTGGCGCCGAGCGCCCACAGGTCGGACGCGGGGATCGCCGGGTCGCCGTTCACCCGCTCCGGCGACATGTACGCGGGCGACCCCATGATCAGCCCGGTGCCGGTGAGGGTGGCGTCGCCCGCCAGCTGCGCGATGCCGAAGTCGGTGAGCACGGCCCGGTCGTCGCCGGTGACCAGCACGTTCGCCGGTTTGACGTCGCGGTGCAGGACGCCGATCGCGTGCGCCGCCCGCAGCGCGCCCGCGATCTGGGCGCCGATCGCCGCGACCCGTCCGGGCGGCAGCGGGCCGTCCTCGTCCACGATCTCCTGGAGGGAGCGGGCCCGCACCAGCTCCATGACGATCCACGGCCGGCCGTCCTCGTCCACGACGTCGTGTACGGTCACGACGCCCGGATGGTTCAGCCTGGCCGAGGCGCGGGCCTCGCGGAGCGTCCGGCGGTGCCGGTTCTCGCGCTCCTCGTCGCTGAGGCCCGAGGGCAGCACGACCTCCTTGACCGCGACCTCGCGGTCGAGGGTCTCGTCGCGGGCGCGCCACACGGTGCCCATGCCGCCGCGTCCCACGACGGATTCGAGCCGGTACCGGCCGGCCAGGAGACGCCCCTCCATCAGGCGTCCGCGGGCTTGAAGGACCGGTAGACCGGCTGGAGCTCGGAGTACACCTCGTCCCAGTCGGCGTCGGGGGCCCGGAGCAGGATCGCGTAGCCGTGGCCCTTCGTCACGAACCCGCGGTTGAGGATGTGCACCCGGCCTCCGTCGCCGTTGTAGGTGAACTCCCAGTCCGCGGACTTGTCGCCGTTGCCGGTGTCGGGCACCGGCGGGTGGTCGCCGGTCGCCGCGATCCTGAGCTTCTCGTAGCCGGGCCAGCCGGAGCCGCCCCGCTCCTGCCGCCGCCAGTCGTCGATCGCGCTGGGGCCCGGGTCGTCGGTCTGGTCGATCTGGATGTAGGTCTTGCGGCCGGGCGCGTAGAAGAAGTCGCCGCCGTTCTTGCGCTCGGGCCCCTTCCAGTCGCCGGGGACGGCGACGGAGTAGCCGCTGCGGTCCTTGTGCGTCCTGAACCCGGCGGGGACGGCCGGGCTCGGCTTCTTCGACTTGACCGGCGAGGAGGACGAGGCCTTCCCGGTGGCCGAGGGACCCGACGTGCTCTTCTTCTGCTTCTGCCCCTTGTCGTCGTCGCCGCCGTTGGCCAGCGCGATCCCCGCGATGACCAGGATCACCAGCAGCACCACCGCCGCGATGATCAGCACGTTGCGGTTGGACGCGAGCGCGGGACGTCCGGCGGACGGGTGGTGCGTGGTCGGCGGGAAGTGGGTGTCCGGTCCCGGCTCCGGCCTCTCGCTCGCCCGCGTGGCCTGCGCGGCGGGCTCGGTGCGGGGGCGGGGCCGCCACGAACTGACCCGGTCGGGGTCGGGCGCGGTCTCGGCCGGGTCGGCGGGCTCCGGGGCGCTCGGCTTGCCCTGCGCGTTCGGCACCCCCCTCGGGAGGTCGAAGCTGGTGAGCTGGTCGGGGCGGGCGCCGCCGTCCACCGGGCGGGGCGCCTCGCCGGGGGCCTCCGGGATGGTGGTCTGGGCGGCGGGCGCCTCCTCGACGGGGTACTCGACGGCCATCGTCCGCTGGGTGTCGACGGTCTCCTGCCGGACGATCTCGTCCAGCATCCGGCCGGCCTCGATCGCGTCCATCCGCCGCTCGGGGTTCTTGCGCAGCAGGCCCTCGATGACGGGGACGAGCCGGCCGCCCTTCTCCGGCGGGTCCGGCTCGTCGGAGATCACCGCGACCAGCGCGGCCATCGGCTCGGGACGCTCGAACGGCGACTTGCCGTGCAGCATCGCGTACAGCGTGACGCCCAGCGACCACAGGTCGGAGGCGGGCCCGGCGACGCGGCCGCGGGCCCGTTCGGGAGCGATGTAGGCGGGCGAGCCCATGACGAGCCCGGTCTGGGTGAGGGTCGCGTCGCCCGAGGCGGTCGCGATGCCGAAGTCGGTGAGCACGGCGCGCTCGCCCATCCGGCCCGTGCCGGTGATCAGCACGTTGCTCGGCTTGACGTCGCGGTGCAGCACCCCGGCCTCGTGCGCGGCGTGCAGCGCGGCGAGCATCTGCCGGGCGATCTCCGCGGCCCGGCGCGGCTCCAGCGGCCCCTCCTGCTTGATCACCTGGTCCAGGGAGCGGGCCTTGATCAGCTCCATGATGATCCAGGGGCGGTCGTCCTCCTCGACGACGTCGTAGACGGCGACGACGCCGGGGTGGCTGAGCCGCGCCGCGGTCCGGGCCTCACGGAACGTGCGCTTGTGGTGCACGGCGCGTTCCTCATCGGTGAGACCATGCGGGAGGATGACCTCCTTCACCGCAACGTCACGACCGAGGACCTCATCGTGCGCCTGCCAGACCGTCCCCATGCCGCCTCGGCCGACCTGGGTCACCAGGCGGTAGCGGCGGGCGAGCAACCGCTCACCGGTGGGTTCATTTGGCATATCCGCGACCATATCGACTTTTGCTGACAACCTTGGACCGAGAGTGCAAGCCACATCCCCTTACCCGTACGACGCCCGACATCACCCCGGGGTTCGCCGCCGGACGGGCGCACGGGGGCGGAGGCGTGATCGACGTGCGACCCGGTAGAAAGGGGACCATGACCGAGCAGGGCCCGCAGCGTGGCCTGCGGGGCGAGTGGAGCCGCCTGATCCAGGCCGCGCCGACGATCTTCTTCTGGTACACCCGACTCTCCGGGATCCTGTCGCTGCTCGCATGGGTCTCCTATGGTCTCATCCTTGAGATAGCCGATATCTGGGCGCTGCGATGGATCGGCTACCTCGGCTGGTTCCCCAGCGTCCCGATCGGCCTGTTGTGGATCCTGCTCTCGATGGGCGTCCGGCGGCGCAAGAAGGCCGCGTGGCGGATCCTCGTCCTGATCTTCTGCCTGCCCACCGCGCTCGGCGTCACCGCCGTCCTGACGACGCTGTTCAACCCGAACAAGCCCACCCCCGTCGGCCTCATCGTCACCGCCGCCGTGTACCTCGCGGTGCTCGGCCTGCTCATCGCCGCGCGCGGCCAGTTCACCACTCTGCCCGACCGGGCCAACCGGCGCCTCGCGACCCTCGTCTTCACCAGCCTGCTGATCGTGACCGGCGGGATCGGGACGTTCCTGGTCACGCTGACCGACCGCAACCCCCGCGGCGACTTCTGGACGCACCCCCTCTACGCGATCTCCCAGACCGTCCTCGGGCCGCGCGTCACCGGCAAGCCGATCGACGTGTCCGTGCCGTTCTGGGTGGACGTGATCCTGTGGGTGCTCGGCACCGGGCTGCTGATCGCCACGTTCTGGGCCCTGTTCAGGCCGGGGCGGCGCGACGCCGTCCTCAGCCCCCCGGAGGAGCTGGCGGCGCGCGCGCTGCTCGCCGAGTACGGCGACCAGGACTCCCTCGGCTACTTCGCGCTGCGCCGCGACAAGGACGTCATCGTCGCGCCCAACGGCAAGGCGGCCATCGCCTACCGGGTGGAGGGCGCGGTCTCGCTGGCCAGCGGCGACCCGCTCGGCGATCCCGAGTCGTGGGACCAGGCGATCGAGGCGTGGCTCGGCGAGTGCCGCGCGCACGCCTGGATCCCCGGCGCGGTCAGCGTCGGCGAGCGCGCCGCCCGCGTGTACAAGCGGCACGGCTTCGACGCGCTGGAGCTCGGCGACGAGGCCATCGTCGACCTCACCGACTTCAACCTCGACGGCCGCGAGATGCGGCAGGTCCGCCAGGCCGTCCGGCGCGTCGAGCGGGCCGGGTACACGGTGCGGATCCGCCGCCACTCGCAGATCCCCGGCTGGGAGATGGCCAAGCTCATCCGCAGCGCCGACGCCTGGCGCGGCGAGGAGACCGAGCGCGGCTTCTCGATGGCGCTCGGCCGGCTCGGCGACCCCACCGACGGGCGCTGCGTCATGGTCGAGGCGTTCGACGCGCACGGGGAGCTGCGCGGCCTGCTCAGCTTCGTCCCCTGGGGGCGGGCCGGCCTGTCGCTCGACCTGATGCGCCGCGACCGGCTCGCCGAGAACGGCCTCAACGAGTACATGGTCGCCAAGCTCGCCGAGAAGGCCGCCGCTGTCGGCGCGCAGCACCTGTCGCTGAACTTCGCGATGCTGCGCTCGGCGTTCGAGCGCGGCTCCCAGATCGGCGCGGGCCCGGTCGCCCGGCTCTACTACCGGCTCCTGTCGTTCGCGTCGAAGTTCTGGCAGCTGGAGTCGCTGTACCTGTCGAACGCCAAGTACATGCCCGACTGGCGGCCCCGCTTCATCTGCTACGAGCACGGGCGCCACATCGTCCGGCTGGGCCTCGCCTACGCCCGCGCCGAGGGCTTCCTGCCGAGCCTGAACCGCCCCAAGCTGGACCGCGCCGCCGCGATGGTCCCGTCCGGCGACCTCGTCGACAAGATCAAGCAGATCGAGGAGGCCGCGGAGGCGGCCCGCGCGCCGCAGCGCCGGCTGTCGGAGCAGGAACGGGTCCGGCACGCCAAGCTCGACCAGATCCGCGACGCCGGGATGGAGCCGTACGCGCTCGGCTGCGAGCGCACCGACGACGCCGCCGGCATCCGGGCGCGGCACCCCGGCCTCGCGCCCGACACCCGCACCGGCGACGCCGTCGCGATCGCCGGACGGGTCGTCCTCGCCCGCGAGCACGGCTGGCTGATCTTCGTCACGCTGCGGGACGAGACCGGCGACCTCCAGGTCATGCTGACCTCCGACGCGCTCGGCGAGGAGTCGCTGCGGCGCTGGAAGTCGCTCATCGACCTCGGCGACCAGGTCGGCGTGCGGGGCGAGGTCGTCACGTCGCGGCGCGGCGAGCTGTCGGTCCTCGCGTCCTCGTGGACGCTCGCCGCCAAGTGCCTGCGCCCGCTGCCGAACAAGAGCACCGGCCTGGCGGACCCGGAGGCCCGCGTCCGGCAGCGGTACGTCGACTTCATCGTCAACGACGAGTCGCGCCGGATGCTGCGGATGCGCGGCGACGCCGTCGCCGCCGTCCGGGACGGCCTGCGCGCCCGCGGGTACCTGGAGGTCGAGACGCCGATGCTCCAGCCCGTGCACGGCGGCGCCACGGCCCGCCCGTTCACGACCCGCATCAACGCCTACAACATGCAGCTCTACCTGCGGATCGCGCCCGAGCTGTACCTCAAGCGCCTCCTCGTCGGCGGCGTCGGCCGCGTCTTCGAGCTGAACCGCAGCTTCCGCAACGAGGGCGTCTCGCCGCGGCACAACCCCGAGTTCACGATGCTGGAGGCCTACGAGCCCTACGGCGACTACGACACGATGGCCGAGCTGACCCGCTCCCTCGTCGTGGACGCGGCCCGCGCCGCCCTCGGCACCACGGTCGTCGTCCGGGACGGCGTCGAGCACGACCTCGCCGAGCCGTGGCAGGAGATCACCGTCTACGAGTCGGTCTCCAAGGCCCTCGGCGAGGAGATCACCCCGGGCACCGCGCCGGACCGGGTCCGGTCGCTCGCCGAGCGGCTGGGGCTGAACGTCGACCCGCAGTGGGGGCAGGGCAAGGTCGTCCAGGAGCTCTTCGAGGCGCTCGTCGAGGAGCACCTGACGGCGCCGACGTTCGTCCGCGACTACCCGGCCGAGACGTCCCCGCTGACCCGCCCGCACCGCGACGACCCGCGCCTGGCCGAGAAGTGGGACCTCATCATCTTCGGCCTCGAACTCGGCACCGCCTACTCCGAGCTGATCGACCCGATCCTGCAGCGGCAGCGGCTGACCGAGCAGTCGCTGCAGGCCGCGGGCGGCGACCCCGAGGCCATGGAGCTGGACGAGGACTTCCTGCGCGCCCTGGAGTACGCGATGCCGCCCGCCGGGGGCATGGGCATGGGCATCGACCGGCTGCTGATCACGCTGACGGGCCGCAGCATCCGCGAGACGATCCCGTTCCCCCTGGTGCGCCCCGGCTCCTAGAGACTCCGCGGGACGGGTCGGAACCCCTGCTCCGCCAACCACGCACGAGCCGCTCCCCTCCGGGCGTCCTCCCCTTCCGGCAGGACGCCCGGCGGGACGGGCAGCCCGTCCGCCTCGCCGGCCGGGAGCACGTCCCCGCGCTCGGGATCGAGGACCTGGAACCCGTCGTCCATCGCCGCCGCCACCGCCCCGAGATCGACGGGCAGCGGAGCCAGGCCGGTCGGCGCCCCCTCCCCGAGAGCGGCGGCGAGTTCGTCCGCCAGCTCGGCGTCGCCCGGCAGACCGCGCTTGTTCAGCTCGTCGAGGCAGGCGAGGGCGAGCGACCGCACGTCACTCCCATGGGCCAGTGCCGCGACGAGCACGTCCCCGGCGTACTGGAGCACGGGACTCAGCGAACGCCCCCGGAGCAGGCCGGCATCCCCGATGCCCAGGTGCGCGGCCGCCCGCAACCGCGCCAGCCCCGCCTCGTCCCACTCCGTCACGCACACATTTGTACAGACATCCACTGACAGCCGCCCAATTCACCGGCCGCGCTTGTCCTCCACGTGCACGACCATGAGTTCGCGCCCGTCCTGATCACGCTTGGAACGGCCGAGAAGGCCCACGGCGAGATCGGTCGCGTCGTCGCAGACCTCCTCGGGAGCGACATAGGTGAGGATGTCGTTGTGGTGGCCGTACACGGCCCAGCCCGGCGCCTGGTCGAGATCGATCGTCCCGAAGTCACCGGCCGGAGTGCCCCCGTGGACGGGCCCGTACTCGCGCAGCAGCTCCACCGCCTGCGCGCTCAGGTCGTCGCCGGGCTCCATCAGAATGACGCAAGTGCCGTTCTCGAACAGCACCCACGACTTCTCGTCGCCCCGAACGACGTCCCGCCAAACCTGGACCAGTTCCTCGGTCACCATGGGCGCGATTGTGCCGGTCACCCCCGACATTCGCACTCCGATCACGCCCCGCCCCCGTCCCTGCCACCCTGGTACTCCGACCCCGGCCGGTGAACGATGACAAAACCGCAGATCGCGGCGATGGCCGGACTCTGTGGAGCACCGAGAGGAGCGGGTGATGGCCGGGCATACCAAGTGGCGGGCCTCCAGCGTGAAGCGGCTGCGGGAGGAGGCCGCGGGCGATCCCGACTACGAGCAGGCGGGTCTCGACCTGCGGCTCGGTGACATGGTGCGCGAACGCCGCCTTGAACTCGGGCTCACGCAGGCGGTCGTGGCCGAGCGCGCCGGTATCACTCAGCCCGCGCTCTCCCTGCTGGAGGGCGGTGGCGGTGTCCCCACCCTGGCGATGCTGGACCGGATCGCCAGGGCGATGCACACCACCTTCACGATCACCGTGGGAGAGGACGCCGCGGCCTGACTCCGATGCGGATCGCGGCGGTGGTGGTGGGGGTTGTCTGCGCCCTTGTCGGGGGGGTGGGGGTGCTGGGGGCGGATCGCGGGGTCGAGCGGCGGGGGGTGGTGGTCGAGGGGGTGCCGGTCGAGGTCGTGCGGGGTGCCGGGGCGGCCGGACGGATGCCGGGCGTCGTGGTGGCGCACGGGCTCGGCGCCGGCGGGCGGCTCATGCGCGGGTTCGCGGACACGCTGGCGCGGCGCGGGTACGCGGTGGCGCTGGTCGATCTCGCGGGGCACGGGGCCAGTACGCGGCGGCTGCCCGGGAACGGGGACGGGCCCGCCGCCGAGGCGCGGCTCGACCGGGATCTGGACGTCGCCGTCCGGCATCTGCGGGCCATGCCGTTTGTGGACGGCGAGCGCATCGGCCTCGTGGGGCACTCGCTGGGGGCCGCCGCGGTCATCCGGTACGGCGCGGCGCATCCGTCGGTCGGGGCGACGGTCGCGATCTCGCAGGGAGAGATGCCGGTGCCGGCCTCGGCCCGGAACGTGCTGCTGCTCGCCGGTGGCTTGGAGTTCCCCGCATACCGGGACGGCGCCGTCCGGGCGCTGCGGGCCGTCTACCCCGAGGGGCGGCCAGGCAGGACATACGGCGACCCGCGGGACGGGACGGCGCGGCGGGCCGTCATCGTCGGGGGCGTCGAGCACGCCGGGGTGCTGTTCAGCCCGCGCACCCATCGCGAGACCGGCGCCTGGCTCGACGCGGCGTTCGGGCATCGCTCGCCTCCGGTCGCGGACGTGCGCGCCGTCCAGCGGGCGGGGTCGGCGATGCTGCTGCATCTCGCGGCGGTGCTGAGCTTCGGGGCGATCGCCGCGGCGCTGCTCGGGCGGCCGTACGGCCACCGCGAGGCGCGCCGCCGCGTCTCGGTGAGGTTCGCGCTGGTGGCGGCGGCGGTCGCCGTCGCGGCGGCGGTGCCCGTGATGGGGGTGTTCCGGTTGCCGCTCGCGATGGCCTGGCCGCTCGCCGGCTTCTTCGGCGTCGCCGGCGTGGTGGCGCTCGTCTGCGCGCGGGACGCGGCTTTCCTCGGCGGGCGGCCCAAGGTGCGGACGATCGCGGCGGCGGCCGTGCTCGTCGCATTGACGGTGGTGTCGTTCGCCGTCCCGGCCCAGCTGGGGTGGGCGCACGCGGTGCCGGTGGGGCCGCGAGTATGGGCGCTCGTCCCGATCACCGTGGGGACCGGCCTGTACTGCCTCGGTGTCGAGGCGCTTTGCGCCGGGCATGAGCGGCTGACCGCGATCGGCGTGCACGCGTGGTCGGCGACGGCCGCGCTGGCCGCCCTCTGCGCAGCCGCCCTCGTCGGGGCCGTCTCACCGTTCGTGCTGCTGGTGTCGCCTTTGATCGCCGGTCTCCTGGCCTGGCAGGGCGTCCAGGCGGCGGCGCTGCGCGCGGTGCGCGCCCCTGCGTGGGTGACCGCGATCGTCGGCGGCGTGCTGCTTGCCTGGCCGCTCGCGGTCACCATGCCGATCACCTGAGGGCCGGCGGGCTCATCCCGTCCCAGGGCGCGATGCGCAGGGCGTGGTCGACGTCGGTGGCGGCGAAGGCCAGGAGGCGGGCCGCCTCGTCGCGGGCCGGTCCTTCGTCTTCGAGGGGGGCGAACAGGTCGACGGTCAGTTCGGCACGGGCCGCCTTCCGGTCGTGCTTGAGCGTCCAGACGCCGTGGACGCGTCCGTCGACCAGGAGGGTCGGCCTGGTGATGGCTCCCACGCACACGGCTTTGCGCTGCTCGTCCGTCATCATGCGGCGGCGGTCGGCGTAGGCCAGGATCAGGTTGTCGAAGGCCGGGAGGAAGCGGACGGGCGCGGGGGCGCCGACGTCCGGGAGGGACATCTCTGGAAGGTCGAACAGCTCCGCGCCCTCCTCGTCCCTGTAGGTCCGGAGGGAAGGGCGGAGCTCCTCGAAGGCGGCGTCCATGCGGCGCATCCCGGACCACATCTGGAAGTCCTTGACGGAGGCCGGGCCGAAGGCGGCCAGGTAGCGGCGGATCAGCCGGTCCGGCGACTCCTCGGCGAGCGGCCGGCCGATCCACTCCTCCGCCAGGGCGAACGGGGTCGCGCCGCCGGTGTCCCACGTCCCGCTGGGCGGCGGATGGACGACCGAGACCAGCGTCTGCGCCGACCAGCCGAGCACCTGCGGGTCGCGGCCCGGCCAGATCTCGGCCAGGGCGCGGCCGAGCTGCGGGCGGGTGAGGGTCCGCCCCTTCAGCAGCCTGCGGGCCTCGGCGGCGAGGCTCTCCAGGTCCCAGTCCCTGGAGACGCTGCCGAACGCCGCCTGGCGGCCGCGCAGGAGGCTCTCCTGGACGAGGGGACGCACCCACACGTAGTCGGCGGCCGACGCCATGTGCTGCGTCCCCCGCAGGATCGAACTGCGCACGGCGGACCGGTCGTAGAGGAGGCTCGTGAGGTCGTCGCGGCGGAAGCCCTCCAGCCTCGTCCAGAGCCCGATGTACGGCATGTTGGTCTCCTGCGCCTGGATGGCGACGAGCCTTTCGACCGCCTCCAGGGCGGGCATGGCCGAGCGTTCAAGGAGCAGCTGCCGCTCCAGCGCCGCCCGGTTCAGCGTCCGGCGGTCCAGTATCCGCGTCATGCCCCGATTTTAACAGAACGGAATGCTCTATTCCATAAGCCAGCGCAGTCCGAGCTCGCGAGCCGTCGCCCGAGAGATCTCCCGCAGGTCGCGGGCCTCCGGGCCGTCGGGGAGGCGGTCGGCGAGCGTGACCGCCGCGGCCGCCGTCTGCGGCCGGGCGCCGAGTGCGGCGCGCAGGAGGTACGACCTGCGCAGGCTGTCGAGGCCCGACGCGTCACCGCTCTCCAGGGCCTGGCCGCCCAGGTGCCTGATCGCGTAGGACTCCAGCAGCGGATCGTCGTCCGCGCCGGCGAGGGCCCGGCGGTAGTGCTCGGCGGCCGCCACGGGGTCCTTGTCCAGGAGCTCTGCGACGACGCCCAGCCAGAAGGCCGCCCACGGGGCCAGCTCCCGGTCGGACGCGGCCGTCGTGAACCCGGCGCGGGCGCGTTCGGCGTCGTCGGGGCGGGTGTCGACCCCGAAGAGCGTCCGGGTGTAGGCGAGTTGGCCGTCCAGGAACGCGGCCCGGGCGGGTTCGGACTCGCGCAGCGCCGCGACCGCGTCCTCGGCCTCCGCGGCGCCTTCGAGCCGCCACCAGAAGGCGTCGGTGAGGATCTCCGCGCGCAGGGCCGCGTCCTCGGGCTCCAGGACGTCCAGCGCGAGGTCCCAGCGGCCGGCCCGCTGGAGGGCCCGCGCGGTGTAGGTAGTGTTCTTCATCATGCCCCCTACTGTTGGGGACGGGAAGGTAGGTGGTCAAGTGCGTTACGTTGCCTACATCGGCAATCTGACCCGCCTGGCGGTCGAACTGGTCAACGGCGACGAGCCGACCGCGCTGAGGCGGGAGTTCTTCCACCAGCACCACGTGGCGGAGCCGGACGACCTGGGAGCCCTGCTGCCCGCCCTGCGGGACGCGATCGCGGCGGTCGCGGACGGCGGCCCGTCCCTCCCCGTGAACCTCCTCCTCGACCGCTACCCGCCCGCGATGCGCGTCGCCGAGCACGACGGCGACGGCCCGCACCTGCACTTCGCCCGCGACGGGGAGGACGGCGTCCAGTGGCTCGGCCGGAGCTGCGCCGCCGCCCTCGCCCACGTCCTGTGCGGGGACCCGGACGTGACCGTCGGCCGCTGCCGCGCCGACGGCTGCGCCCGCTTCTACGTGGACGAGTCCCGCAACCGCAGCCGCCGCTTCTGCTCCAACGCGTGCGCGAGCCGGACGACCGTCGCCGCCCACCGCGCCCGCCGCCGCGCGGGCCGCTGACCGCTACCGGGTGCTCTCCCGGTACACCTCCACCGCGTACCGGAGCCGCGCCCCGACGAGCAGCGCCTCGTCCTCCGGGCACCCGAGGAGGCGGGTGACCAGCTCGACGATCTGCTCGTCCGTGAGATCCGGCTCGCGCTCGGCGATATGCCCGACGATCTCGACCAGCTCGGGACGCTTGTAGGTCGCGATCGACCGCCCGCGCCGCACCTTCGCCTGCCCGCCCGAACCCGGCCGCGACGCCGCCCCGGACTGCGGGGAGGCCGCAGGCTGAGGCGGACCTTCCGCCCGCGGCGGGGCCTGCCCCGAACGCTGCGGCTGCGGAGCCTGCCCCTCCAGCCGAGGCCGCGCATGCCGCGGCGGCTGTGCCCGCTGCGGCCCCGGAGGCCGCGGCCCCTCCACCCGCGCCGGCGACTGCGCCTGCGGCGAGGGCCCCTGCTGCGACGGCGCCCCTGCCCCCGGGCCAGGCGGCCCCTGCTGCGGACGCAGTTGCCGCGACGGCTCAGTCCGCGACGGCTCCTCCGCCCCGGCCCGGGGCTGCGCCTGCCGCGATTGCTGTCCCGGCCGCTCCGTACGCGACGTCTCCTCCGCTCCCGGGCGAGGCTGCCCCTCCTGCGGACGCAGTTGCCGCGGCGGCTCAGTTCGCGAGGGCTCTTCCGCCCCAAGGGGAGGCTGCGCCCGCCGCGGACGCTGCTGCCGCGGCGGCTCCGTACGCGACTGCTCTTCCGCCCCCGGGCCGGGCTGCGCCTGCTGCGGGCGCTGGTCTTGTGGGCGCTCTCTCCGCGACGGTTCCTCCGTCCGCGGACGGGGCTGAGCCTGCTGCGGCGGCTGCCCCTGCTGCGGGGGCTGTGCTTGTTGCGGGGGCTGTGCTTGTTGCGGGGGCTGTGCTTGTTGCGGGGGCGCCGGTCGCGGACCGGGCCGGCCCCAGATCGCGGGGATCTCCGATCGGCCGGGAGGCGGTGCGGGTTCCTGCTCCGGGGCGCGCGGGCTGGGGCCCGGTGCTTCGGTGCCCGGCTCCGGAGCAACCTGGTCACGCCTCGTCGCGTCCAGCCGCCGGGGCGGAAGGCTGCCACCGCGCCCGCCCGGTCGCGACGGCGACGCGCCCTGCCCCTGCTGCTCGGCCTCTTGCGATTCGCGCCACGCCGCGTCCAACCGCCGAGGCGGAACATGCTGCCCCGGCGCCCCCGCACCAGGACGCACAGGCGGCCGACCCCGCACGTCCCGCCGTTCCTCCGCCACCGCACGCGGGTCCTGGGTACGCGCAACTTCCTCCTCGCGCGGAGGCCGGCCGGACACGGGACCCGGCGGGCGCGCAGGCGGGCGACCTCCCTGGGCCTGGCCTTCGTCCTCCAGCCGTTCCACCACTCGCGGGTCCTGGATGCGCGCGTCCTCCTCTTCGCGCGGAGGCTGGCCCGAGACGGGACCCGGCGGGCGCACTGGCGGCCTACCGTGCACGTCGCGGCGGTCCTCCGCCACTGTGCGCGGGTCCTGGGGGCGCGCGTCTTCCTCATTGCGCGGTGGCTGGCTGGAGACGGGACGCGGCGGGCGCGCGGGTGGGCGACCTCCCTTGTCCTGGCGTTCGTCCTCCAGGCGTTCCAGCGCGCGCGGGTCTTGAGGGCGTGCGTCCTCCCGGTGCGGGGGCCGGCCCGGGGGACGTCCAGGTGGGAGACCTCTCGCGTCTTGGCGTCTCTCCTCCGGCAGCGCGGGGGGCCTTCCGGGGGGAGGGGCTGGGGGACTTGCGGGCGGGCGCGGGTCCCTGTCCTGTTCCTCTGGTCGTTCCAGCGGGCGGGGGTCGCGGGGTCTCGTTTCCGCTTGCTTGCCGGAGATCGGGGCCTGAGGGGTCGTGGGTGGGGCGGCGCTGGTGGGCGGTCGGGGGCGCAGGTCTTGTTGCGTCGCGTCCGGCCGTTCCTCGCGCGCGGGCGGGCCCATGACGGGAGCCTGCGGGCGCGCTCCCACGTCCTGCGGGCCCGGGGGCTGGATCGGGATGTCCCGTTGGGTCACGTCCGGCCGCTCGGACAGCGGCCGCGCGTCCGGCGGGGGCGGGGTGCGGGGAGCGGTGAGGGCGGCGAAGAGCGGTGTCGTGGGGGTGATCGCGTCGTGGAGGTGGGACGGGAGGCGGGGGCTCGGCGGCGGGCCTTCGGGGGGCGGGAGGTCGGGGCCGGACGGGCCCACGAGGATGGTGCGGGGCGCGTGCCAGAGGACGTAGAGGGCCTCGGCGCCCGCCTCGTGTTCGCCGTCCACGATGACGACGTCGAAGGCGTCGGGGGCGGGCGGGAGGACGTCCGGTATGCGCCACAGGGGGAGGATCCAGGCGGGCACGATGTCGGGCCCCGGGCGGGCGAGGGCGGACGCGGCGGCACGGGCCGCGGTGAGGTCGGCGCGGGCCTCGCGGAGGGCGTCCTCGGCCTCGGCCAGTGCTTCGCGGAGGCGCTCCTCGGCGGCGGGGCCGGTGGACGCGGCGCGGCGGCGGGCCCACGTCCAGGCCTCGTCCCAGCGGCGGGTGCGGTCGTGCCAGACCTCGTCGCCGTCGGTCGCGATCATGAGGTTGGCGAGGTCGGGGTGGACGGCCCGGACGCGGGCGACCAGTTCCTCGCAGCGGATCTGCCGGGAGCGCTCGTGCCGGCCCTCGGCGAGCGCACTCAGGGCGCGGCCGTAGGCGGCGGCGTCGCGGGCGTCGACGGCGGCGAGCGCGGCGCGCAGTTCGGGGGGATCATCGTCGTCGACGGGGCCGATCGAGTCGCGGAGGGCGTCGAGGTCGGCGGTGGCGCGGCCGACGCCGACCCCTTCGAGGGCGTTGCGGAGCGCGGCCGCGTAGTCGTGCCACTGGACCGGATGGACGAGCGGGACGCGGAAGCCGGAGCGTTCGAGGAGCCGCCGCGTCGAGTCGAGGGCGGTCATCGCGTCGCGGACGCGGGCGAGCCGGGAGTGCGCGCGGACGAAGCGGGCGACGCGCTCGGCGGGCGGCAGGTCGGCGGGGAAGGAGATCCCCGCGGCCTCCCACACGTACTGGAGCTCCCGGCAGGTGATCCGCACCATGAGGTCGGTGTGGACGATGTCGAGCAGTTCGGGCGTGGTCGGCGCCGCGCCGTCCACCTTCACCGTGGCGAGGAGGGGCTCGGCCTGGCGCTGGGCCCCGGACCGCAGCGGTCCGCGCTTGAGCGCGCCGCCGTCGGCCAGGTACGCGCGCAGGTCCTGGGCGGCGGCGGCGAGGCCGCGCAGGTCCGCGTCGGGGGGCAGGTCGACGCGGTGGCCGCTCAGCTCGGCGAGGGCGCGCTCGGCCCACTGGGCGCGGGACGTCATCTCCACGACGCGGGCCCAGATGAGCGGGCGCCGCTCGGCGAGCGCGTCGCCGAGGGCGCGGACGGCGAGGTCGGAGGGGTTCCACCCGCCCGGGTGCCCCTCCAGGCCGAGGTCGCGCAGCGCGGCGGCGACGACGGAGGCGTCCCCGTCGAGGCGGGCGAGGAGGGTGACGTCGCTGTCGCGCAGGCGCTGCGACAGCTCCGTCTTCGACCGTTCGGCGCGCTCGGCCGCGGCGGCCTCCGCCTCGATCAGGGTGCGGACGTAGGCGGCGCTCGGCAGCGCACCCGGGTCGACGTCGCGCTGCGCGGTGCGGGCCTTGCGCTCGGCGCTCTCCTCCGTGAGGAGGACGACCAGCTCGGCGGCCTCGGACCGGGAGATCGGCGGGCCCGGCGGCAGGTCGGGCCGGACCGGCATCCACGAGAGCTCGGGTTCCTCGCCGCGCAGGTCCGGCGGCGGCTCGGCCGGTTCGCCGCCGCGCAGGCGCTCGGTCAGCTCGGCGACCCGCAGGGCGGCGGCGTCCTCCCGCTCGGTGAGCGCCTCGACGCCGAGGGCCTGTGGCGCCCCTGGGGCCGGCGACGCGCCAGGCCCTTGCGACGCGCCAGAGCCCTGCGACGCGCCAGGCCCTTGCGACGCGCCAGGCCCCTGCGACGTGCCAGGCCCCTGCGATGTGCCGCGGGCGCGGATCGCGTCCGCCACGCGCGCCGCCATGGCCGGGTCGGTGGCGGTGAGGGCCGCGAGGCCGGGCGGGAGCGCGCTGCGCAGGGCGGCGGACGCGGCCGGGCCGGACGTGGCGACGAGCACCCGGCGGCCCCGCGCGAGCAGCCCGGCCAGCAGGTCGGGGACGGTCTCCGGCGCACGCTCCGGGATGTGCATGACCTGCGGTTTCAGCGACGGCGAGACGAACCGCGCGACCCCCTGCGGGACGCCGCGCGGCAGCAGGCTCAGCAGCCGGGCGTGGTGGTCGGCGACGGCCTCGCGGCCCGCCGGGCGGACGACGAGCGCGGGCGCGAGCCGGAGGCGCGGGACGGGCGAGGCGGCGTCGGCGTCGGGCGCCCAGTCCTCGCGGTAGTCGGCGGGGCTCGTCAGCGCGACCTGGCACCATTTGCGCAGGACGTCGCCGACGGAGGCGTTCAGCCCGAAGCCCTGCCCGGCCTGGACGGCGTCGGCGATCCAGTCGGCGGGACGGAAGCCGGGGTGCCCCGACAGCAGCTCCCGGTCGCGCAGGGTCGTGTGCCCGGCGAGGACGACATCGACGCGCTCGGTCCGCTCGTCCAGGACGATCCGGACGGGCGTGCTCAGCAGGTGGTCGTGGACGGCCGGCCGCCAGGACAGCAGCCCCGTCGCGAGGACCGCCTCCTCGCCGGACAGCTCGCGCAGCACCCGGTACCAGTTGCGCAGGGCGAGCCAGCCGTCGAACTCCTCCAGCACGACCGGCGGCGTCAGCGGGATGACCGGGACGCTGAACAGCACCTCGCCCGGCCCCGCGTCGGTCTCGACGTAGACGTCGCCGGGCAGTTCGGCCAGCCAGTGGACGTGGTCGTGGTCGGCGAGGTCGCGGGACGGGCGCCGCCGGGCCCGCGCCAGGTCGCGCAGGTACCCGAGCAGGCGCGCCGCGTGGTCTGCCTCCCGCGCGGCGGCTTCGTCCGCGGCCCGGCCCGGCCGGCCGGGGCCCGGAGCCTCGTCAGGCACCGCGGCTCCTCCCCTTCCCACGGGAATGGTGGTGCCCCGATCTAACACCTCCGGGCGGGCCCCGGTCGAGCAGAATCGTTGATCTTGAGCTAGCGGACGCCCGCCATGTGGCGGTCCTCGTTCGGCATCATGACCCAGAGGACCAGGTAGACGACGAACTGGGGACCGGGCAGCAGGCACGAGAGCAGGAACAGGATCCGGACGGTCCAGGGGGTCATGCCGAACCGGCGCGCGAGACCGGCGCAGACACCCGCGATGACGCGGTCGCGACGCGGACGATAGAGGCCGTTCATGGGTTCTTCTCTCCCCGATTCGTCGAGCTGTGAACGCGGCCGCGCTTTTCGGCGGCCACGTTTCTCACGCTACGAACCGGACTACCGGCCTCACATCGCCCGTTCGACCTGTTCCGGGCTGCTACCTCAGGAGTACGGGACGTCCCCTAGGGGCCGGCGGCCGGCGTTGTGCTCGGCGACGAGGCTCGGCAGGCCGGCCAGGTCGTCCAGCACGAACAGGCATTCGCGAAGCGCTTCCTCGTCCTTCTGGATGTGCCCCCAAGGGCCGCGCCGCAGGTACGCCGCCCGCATCCCGAACTCAAGGGCCGGACGGACGTCGTTGTCGATGCGGTCCCCCACGTACAGGACGCGGTCGGGCAGCGCGTCCGCGAGCTGGGCGCAGCGCTCGAAGAACTCCTGGGACGGCTTGCTGACGCCCCACACGTCCGAGATGCCGACCACGTCCGCGTCCAGGCCCAGCTCCGCCATCTGCTCGGCCGCCTGGACCGGCTGGTTGCCCGCGATCCCGACGAAGAGCCCCTGGTCGCGGAGGGCGGACAGGCAAGCCCGCGCGTCCGGGTACAGGTCGTCCGGACCGAAGCCGTTCGGGACGCCCGCCTCGTCCCGGCGCCGCTGCTCCTCCCCCAGGTCGAACCCGGGGCGGAAGTACTCGAACAGGTCCATGTGGTCGCCGCCGGTCGCGAGCAGCGCGCCGAGCTTGGTGAGGAAGGTGTGCCTGGGCACGCCGAGCCAGTCGGCCCAGCGCCCGTAGATCTCACCCTCGTTGATGAGGGTCTCGCCGATGTCGAAGAACACGGCCTGGATGGCGCGGGGCGCGGGGATGCGCTCGCCGTCGCCCGGCGGCTCCTCCGCCTGCGGCAGGACGTCCGCTCCGCGCTCGAAACCGCCGGTGGACGGAGGGGTGGCCGGGGGGAGGTGGGGGGAAGCGTTCACTTGGCGGCCAGATCCACGGTGGTGCCGGGGGCGAGGCGGCGGAACTCCTTGCCGAGCTCGTCGCCGGCGCTGGTGAGGACGCGTTCCATGACCGTCAGGCCGATGTCGTTGAGGAGCCCGTCGTGGATGGCGAAGGCGCGCCCCGGGCGGACGGCCCGCGTGTACTCGTACAGGTCGAGCGCGCGCATCCACGGCGCGTTGCCGGGCAGGCACAGCGTCGGGACGGGCTCGGACGGGACGGTCAGCGCGTCGCCCGGATGGAAGACCTCGCCGTCCACGAGGAACCCGACGTTCGGGATGGGCGGCAGGTCGGGGTGCATGAGCTCGTGGTCCTCGCCGTAGACGTGCACGTCGAATCCGGCGATCGTGACGGCGTCGCCGTGGCCGACCTGGTGGACGCGCCCGCCGAGGTCGGCGAGGTTCTCGGCCACCACGCGGGACGTCCACACCTCCAGCTCGGGACGGTCGGCCATCGCGGCGCGCAGCGCGTCGGCGTCGAAGTGGTCGAAGTGCTCGTGGGTGATGAGGACGGCGTCGGCGGCGGCCAGCGCGTCCCCGGCCTCGCTGAACGAGCCGGGGTCGATGAGGATCGTGCGGTCGTCCTCGGTGAGCTGCACGCACGCGTGTCCGAGCTTGGTGAGACGCATCCGCCGATTTTTTCACGGCCGTTCTCCCGGCCCATTGACCACCCCCCGGACCGTTGATAGAACACGTTTCAGTTTTGCGCGGTCCGGGCGCGGCCCCGGCCGGCAGGCACGGCAAGGAGGCGGTGCGATGCCCGTTCCCGACCAGCGCGATCCCGAGCTCACCCGGCGGACCCTCGCCCGGTGGTTGGACGGCCATCTGCCCGGCGTCCGCATCCCGCACGTGGACACGCCCCAGACCAGCGGGTTCTCCAACGAGACCCTGCTCTTCGAGGCCGAGTGGGACGGCGGCGGCGCGCCGAGACGCGAGCCGTTCGTCGCGCGGGTCGCCCCGGAGAAGTACCAGATCTTCCCCGAGCCGCGGTTCGAGGAGCAGTACCGGCTGATGCGGATCCTGGACGAGCGGACCTCCATCCCGGTGCCGCCGATCCGGTGGTACGAGCCGTCCCCGGACGTGCTCGGCGCCCCGTTCTTCGTGATGGGCCGCGTCGACGGCCGCGTCCCGACCGACATGCCGCCGTACCACATGGACGGGTGGGTGACCGAGGTCCCGCCGGACGAGCGGGCCGCGATGTGGTGGTCCACCCTGGAGGTCATGGCGCGGCTGCACCGGCTGGACGTCGGGGAGCTGGGCCTCGGCTTCCTCGACCAGCCGGACTGGGGCGCGCCCGGCCTCGACCAGCGCCTCAACTACTACGAGCACTACCTGGGCTGGGCCTACCAGGGGCCCCAGGAGACGGCGCTGAAGGCCCTGGCGTGGCTGAAGGCGAACCGCCCCGACGAGCCGGACGCCCCCGTCGCGCTGTGGGGCGACGCCCGCATCGGCAACGTGATCTTCCAGGAGGGCGCGCCGGCGGCGGTGCTGGACTGGGAGGGCGCCGTGCTCGGCGCCCCCGAGGAGGACCTCGCCTGGTTCATGTTCCTGGACCGGCACCACTCCGAGGGCGTCGGCGCGGAGCGGCTGGAGGGCTTCCCGTCCTACGCCGAGACCGTCGCCCGGTACGAGGAGCTGCTCGGACGCCCGATGCGGCACATGGCGTACTACGAGATCCTGTCCGGCTTCAAGTTCTCGGTGATCATGGCGCGGATCGGGCAGGCGATGATCGACTTCGGCTGGATCGAGGAGTCGGCCGACTTCCCCTACAACAACAACTGCACGCAGCTGCTGGCCCGCATCCTGGGAGGGGACCGGTGACGCTCTCGCCGCTCGACGACTACCCGATCCACCAGGCGCCGGAGGTGATGCGGCACGTCACGACCTCCGACCGCAACTTCTACGACCGGTACTACTTCAACGTCCACCCGTGCTCGGACGAGCTGATGCTGATCATCGGGATCGGGCAGTACCCGAACCTCGGCGTGATGGACGCGTTCGCGGTCGTCCGGCGCGGGCCGGCGCACAAGGTCGTCCGAGCGTCCCGCGAACTCGGGAACGACCGGATGGACACCACGGTCGGGCCGTTCCGGGTCGAGGTCGTCGAGGGGCTGAAGCGGCTCAGGGTCGTCCTGGAGGAGACCGGGCACGGCCTCTCGTTCGACCTCACGTGGGAGGGCGCGATCCCCGCCACGCTGGAGCCGCCGCACTACCTGCGCTGGCAGGAGCGTGTCATCTTCGATTCCCGCCGCCTCGCGCAGACCGGCCGTTGGACGGGCGCCATCAAGGTGGACGGCGAGACCATCGAGGTCACGCCCGACCACTGGTGGGGCTCGCGCGACCGCTCCTGGGGCATCCGCCCGGTGGGCGAGTCGGAGCCGCCCGGCATCCAGGCCAAGAACGCGGGGACGTTCTACTGGCTGTACGCGCCGATGCAGTTCGAGGACCACTCGATCCTCTGCATCGTGCAGGAGGACGAGAAGGGGCGCCGCCTGCTGGAGGAGGCCACCCGCGTGTGGCCCGACGGCGACCGCGAGCCCGAGTACCTGGGCCGTCCCGAATACCTCCCGGAGTACGCGGAGGGCACCCGCGAAGTGGTCACGGCCGCGATCCGGTTCGCGCCGCCCGGCGGGAAGCCCTTCGCGGTGAGGGCGACGCCGATCCTGCCCGTCCACATGATGGTCGGCACCGGCTACGGGCTGGAGCCCGACTGGAAGCACGGCATGTACCAGGGGCCCGACCTGAAGGTGCAGGGCGTCGCCTACGACACCCGCGAACCGGACGACGCGGCCCGCATGTGGGGCATGGTCGACGCGGTCGGCCGGTACGAGTACCTGGACGGCGCGCAGCCCGCCGACGCCGCCACCGGCTACGGCCTCTTCGAGTACTGGGCCCTGGGCCCGCACCCGTCGTTCGGCGACTGAGCGGCGCGTTCGGCGGAGCGAAGTCGGGCGGCCGCTCCGGGCCGAGCGAGGGCCGGGAACCGCACGGCGCCCGCGCGCGGCGAGTGGAGCGGTCTATCTGCAACACTGGCGCTCGTGACGACCCCGCCTTCGCCCGACCCCCCGGACGCGGGACGCCCGATCCGGCGAAGACCGGATCGGCAGGCACGCGACCGCTTCTCGACCTGGCGCGACCGTGCCTGGCACGATCAGCCGCGCGGCCTGGCCTGCGCGGTGATCGCGGCCTTCGCGGTCCTCACCGCGGCCGCATTCGTCTTCGCCGTGGTCGCCGTCGTCTCAGCCATGCGCTGACCGGACGGCGCCGCCCGAACGCCGCCGCACCGGACGGCGCCGCATGAGACGGCGTCGATCCCGGAACGGGCCGGCGCGCGGGACCGGGGCGGCCGGAGGCGCGCCCCGGTCCCGGCTGCGTCAGGTCGGGGTTCCCTCGGACCCCTCGGCGATGGTGAAGGCCACGTCGCCCTGCGGGTCGACCTGGGCGTCGAGGGTCTTGTCGTCGAGCATCTCGGCGACCGTGGGTTCCAGGTACACCTTGGCGCCCTCCTCCTCCACGACCTGGTCGCCGGCTTCGGGGGCCGGGGCCACCGAGAGCCGCAGCGCGTCCGAGCCGTCGAGCCCGGACTCGATGCGGATACCGGTCTCGGGCGGAAGCTCCGGATTGGCGGTCACCGTACGGATGACCTGGACGGCACCGCTGGTCAGCGTGAGCACGATCAGCTCCTCACGTCGTTTTCATGCAGGATTTGCCCCACCCTCCCCGATCCCCATGGCCGTAAACATCGGGACGTGATCGCGTGATCTCAGTCCGCACTCGGGGCGAGCGCCCGCACCGCCTCCGCCTGGGAGAGGCCCCCGCCAGGGACGACGGCCAGCACCGGCGTGGTGAGGCCGTTGTCGACGTACTCGCGGACGCGGGCGCGGCACGCCTCCGGGGAGCCGTGCACGATCAGGTCGTCCACCACCTCGTCCGGGATGACCTCCAGCGCCTTCTTGCGGTCGCCGGCCGCCCACGCCTCGTTCATGGGGCGCAGCGCCTCGCCGCGGCCGAGCCACTCGTGGAACGCCCGGTAGACGGGGACCGTCATGTAGGCGGCGATCATCCAGCGGCCGATCGCGCGGGCCTCCTCGGCGTCGGCGGTCGGGCAGACGAACAGCCGCGCGATCAGCTCGGGCTCGTCGCCGAGCGCGCCGCGGACCGTCCGGACGTCCTTCGGCGCGAGCCAGTTGGTGATCGCGCCGTCGGCCTCGCGGGCGGCGAGCCGCAGCATGCCGGGACGCAGCGCCGCGAGGACGATCGGCGGCGGCGCCGCGGGCGCGCTCTCCAGCTTGAAGCCCTTCACGGCGAAGGTCTCGTACTCCTCCTTGACCTTCTCCCCCGCGAGCGCCTTGCGGAGGAAGCGCAGCGTGTCGCGGGTGCGCTTGTAGGGCTCGTCGAACGGGATGCCGTTCCAGCGCTCCACGATCGTGTCGGACGAGGTGCCGATGCCGAGCACGAACCGTCCGGGCGCGAGGTCGGCGAGAGTGGCGGCCTGCTGCGCCAGCAGGGCGGGGCCCCGCGTGTAGACCGGGACGATCGCCGGCCCGAGGCGCAGCCCGGGATCCCACTGCGAGGCGAGCGCCAGCGGGGTGAACGCGTCGGCGCCGTTCGTCTCGGCCGACCAGGCGTCGGTGTAGCCGAGCTCGGACAGCCCCGAAACGATCTCACGGTGCTCGGCCAGCGGGAGGCCGGTCAGCGGAATGGTCAGTCCCCAGCGTGACATGCGCGTATCCCTTTTCCTGGGCGGTGTTCCTGGACGGGTGGTGCCTGGGCGTCTTTCCGGGTGTCGTTACCGGGCGAGGGCGGATCAGGCGATCGAGGGCCGGATGGTGGCACCGCCGTCCACGACGAGCGTCTGCCCGGTCATCCAGGACGAGGCGTCGCCCGCGAGGAACACCGCCGCGTTCGCGATGTCCTCGGGCTCGCCGATGCGGCCGAGCGGCATGTACTTGCTGATCTCGGCCTCGTTGTTCTCCCACAGGGCGCGGGCGAGGTGCGTCTTGACCAGGCCGGGCGCGATGCAGTTCACGCGGACCTTCGGGGCCAGCTCCATCGCGAACTGCCGGCTGAGGTGGATCACGGCGGCCTTGGTGGCGTTGTAGTAGCCGATGCCGTGCTCGGTGACCATGCCGCCGACCGACGCGATGTTGATGATGGCGCCGCCGCGCTCGGCGAGCGAGGCGCGCAGGGCGAGCTGCGTCCACTGCACGATCGCGAACTGGTTGACCTGGACGGTCTTGGCCGCGGCGGCGGGCTCGATGTCGGCCATCGGGCCGAAGTAGGGGTTCGTGCCGGCGTTGTTGACGAGGATGTCGAGGGCGCCGAACTCGGCGACGGCCGCGTCGACGCATGCGGCGGCCTGCTCGGCGTCGCCCACGTGCGCGGCCTTGGGGAGGACGCCCACGCCGGGGTGGGCCGCGCGGATCTCCTTCGCGACCTCGTCCAGCGCCTCCTGCTTGCGGGAGGAGAGGACGACGTTCGCGCCCTCGGCGGCGAGCGCGGTGGCGATCGCCTTCCCGATCCCCCGGGACGCCCCGGTGACCAGCGCGGTCTTCCCTTCGAGTCCAGTCCGCATCCGCATGCTCCCTTACCTGTCCGCACCCTGTTACGTGTCCGCTTACGTGTCCGCGGCTCACCCGTCCGCACCTGCCGGGCGGCATGAGCAGAATCCGACTCGGTTCACTGTAGCGAAGTGACTGACGAGTCAGTTAGGTGGGTGGGCGGCGGATCGGGGCGCCCGGTCCGTCCCGCTCACCGGACATGCCGCGGTTCGGGCGCCTGCCCGGTTGTTACGCTGCGCCCCGTCGGAGACGAGGAGGACCGCGTGACCACGACCAAGGAACGCCGTCCGGCGATCGAGGGCTGGTTCACCACGGGGGACGGCGACGTCCGCCTGCTGGGTAGCCGCTGCGGCGCCTGCGGAACGCCGTACTTCCCGCGCAACGAGCTGGCGTGCCGCAACCCGGGCTGCACCGGCCCGAAGGACGGCTCCGAGCTGGAGCCGTACGCGCTGTCGGCGCGCGGGCGCATCTGGTCGTACGCGGACTCCCAGTACAAACCGCCGCCCCCGTACGTCTCCCCCGACCCGTTCGTCCCGTACGCGGTGGCGGCCGTCGAACTGGAAGCCGAGCGCATGGTCGTCCTCGGCCAGGTCGCCCCCGGCCACACCGTCGACGACCTCGAGGTCGGCATGGAGGTCGAACTCACCGAGGGCGTCCTCTACGAGGACGACGATGCCGAGTACACCGTCTGGATGTGGAGGCCGGTCAAGTGACGCGCGACATCGCCGTGCTGGGTGCGGGCATGCATCCGTGGGGCAAGTGGGGCCGCAACTTCGTCGAGTACGGGCTGGCGGCGGCGCGGGCCGCGCTCGCGGATGCCGGGCTCGCGTGGACGGACGTCCAGTACGTGGCGGGCGCGGACACCATCCGCAACGGGTACCCGGGGTTCATCGCGGGTGCGACGTTCGCGCAGGCGCTCGGCTGGTCGGGCGCGCGGGTCTCCAGCTGCTACGCCGCATGCGCGTCCGGGGCGCAGGCCATCAACACGGCGCGCGCGCAGATCCTCGCGGGCCTGTGCGACGTCGCGCTGGTCGTGGGCGCCGACGCCGCGCCGAAGGGCTTCTTCAAGCCCGTCGGCGGCGACCGCCCCGACGACCCCGACTGGCTCCGCTTCCGCCTCCTGGGCGCGACCAACCCCATCTACTTCGCCCTGTACGCGCGCCGGCGGATGGCCATGTACGGCGCGACGCTGGACGACTTCGCCGCCGTCAAGGTGAAGAACGCCCGCCACGGGCTCGCGAACCCGAACGCCCGGTACCGCAAGGAAGTGACCGTGGAGGACGTGCGCGAGTCCGCCGTGGTCGCCGACCCGCTGCGGCTCCTGGACATCTGCGCCACCAGCGACGGCGGCGCGGCGCTCGTCCTGACGTCCATGGACTTCGCGAGGAAGCACGGGATCGCCGACCCGGTGCGCATCCCGGCGCTGTCGACGGTGACGCCGACGTTCCCGAAGACCGTCCTTGACCTGCCCGACTTCGCGACGGACTCGGCGATGACCGTCCCGGAGCCCGAGCGCCCGTTCCGGTCCGCCGTCGCGCACGCCGCCTACGAGGAGGCCGGCCTCGGCCCCGAGGACCTGTCGCTCGCCGAGGTCTACGACCTGTCCACCGCCCTGGAGCTCGACTGGTACGAGGACATCGGCCTGTGCGAGAAGGGCGGCGCCGAGGAGCTGCTCCGGTCGGGCGCCACGGCGCTCGGCGGCCGCATCCCGGTCAACCCGAGCGGCGGGCTCGCGTCCTTCGGCGAGGCGATCCCGGCCCAGGCGATCGCGCAGGTCTGCGAGCTGACCTGGCAGCTGCGCGGCCAGGCCGAGGGCCGCCAGGTCGAGGACGCGCGGGCCGGCATCGCCGTGAACCAGGGCCTCTTCGGCCACGGCTCCGCCGTCATCGCCGTCCGCTGACGCCTATTTCACGGTGAAGCCGTCGCAGCCCATGTAGTAGGCGTCGCCGTTCGGGTGGACGTGCATCCACACGACCGTCCAGACACCGGACCGCAGCTCCGGGACCGTCCCCGCGCCCGAGCCGTCCCATGCGAAGTCGGCGGGGAAGGTGAGGTCCAGCCCGCTGGAGCCGGACGGGTACAGGTGCGGTTTGCTCTGCATCCATCCGGGCCCCGCGCTTCCGTACGGGCCCGGCGGGCGGAGCTGGGCCGCCAGGTAGTACCCGGACGGCGAATCCCACTTGAACCGCATGCCGACCTTGACGGTCTTGCCCGAGTACGGCTGGCGCGGCGCCGAGACCTGCAGCTGACCGGAGAGGGCCTCGTCCTCGGTGCGGACGGCGGGCAGGCAGGTGCCCTCCTTCACCGAGTACGCGACGCTCCGGAAGTCGCTGGTGGGCTGCTTCACGAGGATCACGTCCGGCGGGCGGCCGCCCGGGCCGGGGGTCCGCCCGGCCTGCGACCCGCCCTGAGCCGCGGGTGAGTTCCCGCCCGTACCCTGGCCGCCTTGCGCGTCGCCCCCGCCCTTGCCGCCCGACTCGTCGCCGTTGAGGGCGAACCGCGCGAGGAGGGCGCCCGTCAGGACGACGGCGGCCACCCCGGCGCCCGCCGCGATGACGGCCGCCCGCGACCGTCCGCGCGCGATGCCCGGGACGGTCCTCGTGCGGTCCGCCGGGACGAGACCCGACGCGACGGCGTCGGGCACGCTGGCGGGCATCGGCTGAGGGGCGCCCACGATGGCCCGGTAGGCGGGGTCGGCGGCCAGGGGTCCGGCGGCAGGCCCGGCGAGGGCGGCGGTCCGCAGCAGCCGCTCCAGCGTGATCCGGGCCTCGGGCTCCTTCTCGGCGCACTGCCGGACGAGGTCGGCGACGCGCGGGTCGGCCCCCTCCAGGTCGATGTCGCCGCTGAGCGTGCGGTGGATGATCGCCTCGATGCGCCCGCCCCCGAACGGCGGGCGTCCCGTGGCGGCGTAGGCGATCGTGCCGGCGAGCGAGAACACGTCGGACGCGGGCAGGGGCTGCTGCTCGCGGACGACCTCGGGCGCGACGTAGCCGGGGGTGCCGTTCCATGCGCCGGTCTGGGTGATCTGCGTCTGGTCCTCGCCGCGCGCGATGCCGAAGTCGATGAGCCGCGGCCCGTCCGGGGCGAGGATCACGTTGCCCGGCTTGAGGTCGCGGTGCTGGACGCCGTACCGGTGGATCTCCAGCAGCCCCTGCGCCAGTTCGGCGAGCAGCCGCAGGCAGGTGTCGGGCGGCAGCGGGCCGTGCTCGGCGACGGCCTGCCGGAGCGTCGGCCCGGGCACGTACTCCGTGGCCAGCCAGTACGGCGGCGCGTCCAGCCCGGCGCCGACCATCGCCGCGGCGAACCGGCCGCGCACCCGCTCGACGGTCGCGACCTCGCGGCGGAAGCGGGCGAGCGCCGTCGGGCCCTCGAAGTCCTCCCGGATCACCTTGAGCGCGATGTGCCGGCCGCTGCCGGTCAGCCCCAGGTAGACCTGCCCCATGCCGCCGGCGCCCAGCCGCCCCAGCAGCGGATACCCGCCGATCTCGGCAGGATCCTCCGGACGGAGTGCTTCTGCGCTCAACTGCGTTTCCTCCTCCTTCGGGCCTGGCGGCCCTCCATCGTCGAGAAACGCGGCGATCGCTGGCATCGCTCCGTCTCGCCTTGGCGGCTCGCTGCGCGATCAGGTTCTCGCTTCGCTCGAACCTGCCTTCGGACGCGATCGCAGGCATGACGCCGTTGCGGGGTCACTGCGGTGGTTGATCTTAAGGCACCGGTCGCGCCGCGGGGGCGGGATCTCAGTCGGCGGTGCGGGCCACTTGGAGGGCCCAGGCTATGAGGGGGGCCTGGAGCGGGAGGCGGCCGTAGGCGGCGGCGCGGAAGGGCAGCGGGCGGCGGCGCCAGTCGCGGGCCATCTTCACGTTCGCCGGGAAGACCGCCGCCATCAGGCCCGCCGTCGCGAGCGCGCCCGCCTTGCGGGTGCGCGGGTGGGCGACGGCCGCGGCGCAGGCCAGCTCGGCGGCGCCGCTGAGGTAGGTCCAGGTCCGCGCGCCGCCGGGGAGCCGCTCGGGGACGAGCGCGTCGAACGGCCTCGGAGCGACCATGTGCAGGGTGCCCATCCCGGCCATGAGCGTGGCCAGCCGGCGGTGCGCACGTGACGAGTCGGTCATTCCCGCAGTCTCTCAGATCAGACATCCCGTCCAATAGTGACCTCGCAGACTCCCTGGTCAGATGCGGTTCTTGTGACTCAAATCACGTCCCCTGTTCCGTGTGACGCCGGACGTGAGGGCACGTGTCTGATGTCACCGCTTCGGATGGATTCGCGACGTTCAAGTGGAGCTAAATTTGTACTGACCGGTCAGTGCAAATTCAACCTCCGCGGAGGGTCGCGATGACGTCCGAGCACGAGACTCCAGGGGCGGCCGCTGCGGCCGGGGGGACCGCGGCGGCCGTCTCTGGACCCCGCCCGATCGGCTCAGGGGCTGGCGGGGGCCGCCCCGGAGCCGGTCCCGCGCCCGCACGCGGATCATCCGTGCGGGCGCGGGGCCTCGGCGTCAGGGGCGCGCGGGGCTGGGTCTTCCGCGACGTGGAGCTGGACGTCCCGGCCGGCGCGCTCGTCGCCGTCAGCGGCATCGCCGGCACCGGCCGCACCGCGCTGCTGCTCACCTGCGCCGGGCGCATGCGGCCGGCCGAGGGCGCCGTCGCGGTGGGCGGGCTCACCGGGCTCCGGCAGATCCAGCGGGTCGCGGCCCTAGGGATCGTGCCGGGGGTGACCGAACTCGATCCGACGCTGACCGTCCGCGAGCACGTCAACGAGGCGCTGGCGCTGCGCGAAGGCGTCTTCGGCCGGTTCCGCGGCCGTGAGGCCCGCAGGCGGCGCACCCTCGAACGCGTCGGCCTGGACGTCGACCCCGGGACGCTCGCGGAGGAACTCGCCCCCGAGGAGGCCCAGCTCCTGGGCGCCGCCCTGGCGCTCGCCGGAGACCCCGGGCTGCTCCTGTTGGACGACGTGGACGAGGGCCTGCCCGCCGACCGGCAGCGCGACCTGTGGCAGCGCCTCGCCGCGATCGCCGCCGGCGGCGTCACCGTGATCGCGTCCTGCCACGACGCCGCGCCCGCCGAGGGCCTCGCCACGCACACCCTCCCGCTCTAGCCGAGGAGAAACCCCCCGATGAGACTTCCCGCGTTGACCCCGGGCGGCCTCGAGCTGCGCCGGTTCCAGCGCAACCGGCTGACCCGCGTCGCGATGGCCGGGCTCGTGCTGCTGCCGCTGCTGTACGCCGGGCTCTACCTCTGGTCGTTCTGGGACCCGTACGCGCGGCTCCAGCACGTCCCGGTCGCGCTGGTCGCCCAGGACAAGCCCGCCAAGGCGGACGGGAAGACCGTCCACGCGGGTGCCGACCTGGCGGACGAACTGAAGAAGCGCAAGGTCTTCGACTGGCGCACCGTCTCGGCGGCGGAAGCCGAGAAGGGCGTCCGGTCGGGGAAGTACTACATGTCGTTGACGATCCCCGCCGACTTCAGCGCCCGGATCGCGTCGCCGTCCGGGGACGGGACGCCCACCCCGGCGGGGCTGCGGCTCCAGATGAACGACGCGAACAACTACGTGGTCGGGACGCTCGCCCAGGCCGCGTTCAAGGAGATCAGCGCCGCCGCCGGCAGCGAGGCCGTGCACGGCTACTTCGACCAGATCTTCCTGTCGTTCGGAAAGCTGCACGGCGAACTCGGCAAGGCGGCCCAGGGCGCGGACAAGCTGGCGGAGGGCTCCGGCCAGGCGCACGACGGCGCGGGCAAGCTCGCCGAAGGCGCGGGCAAGGCCGAGGCGGGCGCGGGCAGGCTGAAGGGCGGCATCGACGAGGCCCGCTCCGGCAGCGGCAAGCTGACCTCCGGACTGGAGGAGCTCCGCACCGGGACGGGCCAGGTCGCCGCCGGGATGCAGCAGCTCACCACGACCGTCGACCGCGCGAGCGACACCCTCGTCCCGCTGCTCAGGGACAACGCCCCCGAGATCCGCCAGGCCGCGCTCGCCGTCGCGCGGGGAGCGGACGCCCTCGCCGACGGCGCCGGACGGCTGCCCGCCCAGACGGCCGCCGCCGTCCAGCGCGCGGAGAAGGCCCAGGCCGAGCTGAACGCCTACCTGGCCGCGCACCCGGAGGTCCCCCCGGACGTCAGGCGGGACCTCACCCGGGCCGCCGCGCAGGTCGTCACCGTCGCGAAGCAGGTGGACGGCTACATCAGCGACCACACCGGCGACCTGCGCAAGGTCGCCGCCGACGCCCGGACGGTCGAGCGCGCCGCCCGCAAGATCGCCAAGGACGCGCCCACCCTCGCCGCCAAGGTCGAGCAGGCCCGCCGCGACGTGGACCGCCTCAACGCCGGAACCCAGCAGGTCAACGCGGGCGTGGGCCGGCTGCTCTCCGGCTCGTCCCGGCTCACCAGCGGCCTAGGCGTCCTGTCGGGCGGGGCGGGCCAGCTCCAAGGCGGCCTTGGGCAGCTGTCCGGCGGTGCGGTGACGCTGGAGACGGCCCTGGCGCAGATCTCCAACGGCAACGAGCAACTGGCGAACGGCCTGAACGAGGGCGTCTCCCAGATCCCCGACTACAACGACAAGGAGCGCGCCGCCCGCGACGACATGATGAGCAACCCGGTGCGACTCGCCAGCGCCACCGAGAACGAGGTGCCGAACTACGGGACCGGGTTCGCCCCCTTCTTCGTCCCCCTCTCCCTGTGGGTCGGCGGCATGATCATCTACATGCTGCTGCGCCCGCTGAACCCCCGGGCCCTCGCGGGCACCGCGCCCGGACGGCGGGTCGCCGTCGCGGGCTGGCTGCCCGCCGCGGCGCTCGGCGCGGCGCAGGCCTGCGTCGTCCTCGCCGTCCTGCGCTTCGCGCTCGGCCTGCGCGCCGAGCACTGGCCGGGCCTCGTCGCGTTCCTGGTGCTCGCCTCGGCCGCGTTCCTCGCGGTGATCCAGTGGGTGAACGCCCGCTTCGGCCCCGTCGGCCGGATCATCGCCCTGGCGCTGCTGATGCTCCAGCTCACCTCGGCGGCCGGCACGTACCCGATCGAGACGAGCCCGGAGTTCTTCCAGGCCGTCCGCCCGTACCTGCCGATGCCGTGGGTCGTGGACGCCGTCCGGCACCTGATCAGCGGCGGCGACCTGACTTCGGTGTGGCAGGGTTGTGCGGTGCTGGTCGCCTTCCTGGCCGGCGGGCTCGCGCTCACCGCCCTGGCCGTCCGGCACAACCGGGTCTGGACGATGAAGCGCCTGCACCCGGCGCTGAAACTCTGATCGGAGGCAGGGGACGTGGCCCGCATCGCGACCCGGGAGAAGCTGTTCACCGCGGCGATCGAACTCATCGCCGAGAGCGGGCTCGCCGCGACGACCGTCGACCAGATCGCCGAGCGCGCCGGCGTGGCCAAGGGCACCGTCTACTACAACTTCGGCAGCAAGGCCGCCCTGTTCTCGGCGCTGCTGGAGTACGGCGTCGACCGGCTCGCCACCGCGCTGCGCGACGCGGCGTCCGGCCGCCCCCCGCTGGAGGCGCTGGAGGCCGTCGTCGCCGCCGAGCTGGCCTACATCGGCGAGCACGAGTCGTTCGCCCGGCTCCTGATCGCCGAGACGTGGCGGGCCGGCGGCGACTGGCAGCACGCCGCCCGCCTCATCCGCGAACGCGCCATCGGCGTCGTGGCCGACGTCCTGCGCGACGCGGTCGCCGCCGGTGACCTGCGCCCCGACCTGGACACCGGCACGGCCGCCTCCGCCGTCTTCGGCATGGTCCTGACCGTCACCCTGGACTGGCGCGCCCTCCAGCCCGGCCGCCCCCTGACCGACGTCCAGGCGACCCTGACGGCTCTCCTCCGAGGCCGCCTCTCCGCCTGACCATCGCGAATTCTCCTAGCCGCGCCGCAGCCTGGACGAAGGCCGAACTACGCCGCCGGGCGTACTCGACGTGCCGCCCCTGGTGGGACGTGCCCCGCAGAACCGGCGAGCCACGATGACGGCCGAAAGGAGAAACGATGAACCACCTTGGACGGAACGTACAGGCGGCATTGCTTCTGGCGGCCGCCACCGGCATCGGGACCGTGTTCGCGGGCGCCCCCGCCGCGAGCGCCGAGCCCCGCACGGAGCCGGTGACCGCGTGGGCCGGCCACAACGCCGCGGCCCTGCGCACCCTCGACCCCGCGGCGCCCCTGGACGACCAGGCGCCGCTGCTGCGCTCGATCGGCGGCGCGACCGTCGTCGGCCTCGGCGAGTCGGTGCACGGCACCCGCGAGGAGACGCGGCTCAAGCACCGCACGCTCCGCCTCCTGGTCGAGCGGCTCGGCTTCCGGTCCGTGGCGTGGGAGGAGGACTGGACGACGGGCGTCCAGATCGACCGGTACATCCGGACGGGCGAAGGGGACCTGGACGCGCTGATGCAGCGGATGCTCCCCCAGTACCAGACCCGCGAGGTCGCCGATGTGCTGCGCTGGCTCCGCGACTTCAACGCGGGCCGAGCCGACAAGGTGCGTTTCGTCGGTGTGGAGTACTTCCTCACCGGCCTGCCGGCCTACGACGCCGTCCGGGCCCATGTCACCGCGACCGCGCCGGACCGCCTCCCCGAACTTCGGCGGCACCTGCGCTTCCTCCGGCCCCGGACTTCGGACGTGTGGGAGTACGTCATGAAGTACAGAGAGGTGGAGGACAAGCGGCCGTACGTCCGCCACGCCCGCGCGATGTACGACCTGGTCGAAGGGCTGCCGCATCGGCCGGGAGACCGAGCGCACGCCCTGGCCGTGCACAACGCCCGGCAGATCCTCTCGTTCTACGAGCACTACAACCTGCCGGAGCCCGACCAGCACGCCTACAGGGACGCCCACGCGGCGCGGAACCTGAAATGGTGGCGCGGGTTCAGCGGCGACAAGATCGCGTACTGGGCGGCCTCCCCGCACACCGCCGACGCGCCCCGGATGCGCATCGTCGGGCCGCCCGAACCGGACATGCGCTTCGCCGCCGCAGGTTCGTACCTGCGCCGCTGGTACGGCCCGCGCTACCGGTCGATCGGCTTCACCTTCGACCACGGGACGGTGAGCCTCGGCGGCGGTCGGACCGCGCCCATGCCGCGCCCCGCCCCGAACTGGTTCGAGCGCCCCTTCGGAGGCGTCCGCACCGCGCAGTTCACCATCGACCTGCGCACACCGGCTCCCCCGCCGGTGCGCAGATGGCTGGACGCCCCCGTCCAGACCCGGGGCCTGCCCCACACCGGCCCCGGGTCCTACATGGACGGCGGCACGCTGCGGCAGTGGTTCGACGTGATCGTCCACCGCCAGGAGGTCACTCCCGCCACACCGATCACGACGTCTTCGTGAGCTTGGCGAAGTCGGGCGCGTAGACGGCCATCCAGTGCGGGTGCAGCCGGTAGTAGACGATGTCGTTGTCCCAGTCGAAGGCGTCCTCACCGTAGAAGCCCTTGAAGTAGGCGAGCAGGTCCGGCCAGTCCGCGGCGGGCTCGCCGCCGGGAGGGTTGAGGATCTCCACCGTTCCGTGGGTGAACACGCCCAGGTCCTCCCCGCGCATGTGCGCCGCGCTGACGGCGGGGCGGGCGGCCATATGGCGGGCCTTGGCCGCGTCGCGCGCCGTGCCGAAGTGCCACTTCCCGTGCAGGAAGTGCCCGTCCACGCCACTGATCCGCGGCTCTCCCTTGGCGGTCACCGTGGACAGCGCGAGGGTGCACATGCCGGTGAGGACCTGGCAGAGCTGCTCCGCGGTCAGCGACCTCTCCTCATTGATGATCGACCGCAGATGCGAGGTGGAGCGGGAGAGGGAGTCGTCCAGAAGGGCCTGGAGCTCTGTGAGTTCTTCTTGGGTTTCACGCATGGCAGGTCCTTGTCGATAGGCCCGGCCCACGTCCTCCCGCGCCGACCGGTGCCCCCATGCTTCCCCGAAATCCTGACAGCCCACGTCATGTTTCGCGCCGCTCCACGATCGAGGGGAACCTGACCCGACGGGCCGGCGGTCACTGGGGACTTCCCCACTCCTGCCCTGGAGCCGGCCGAGAACCTGGACTTCGGTCGGGGGTCGGCAGGGCCGGTACGGGAGGTGCACACACTCGGTGGGGGCCGGGTTGTGTGGAGGACTTCCATTTCCCGTCATCGGTGCCGCGTTTATGTTCCGGAACGTCGGCATGTGACCGGCGTCACTCCCACCCCCTGGAGGTCGCGCCCATGAGAAGACCCCTGCTCCCCTGGTCGGCCATCACCCTGCTCGCCCTGCTCAGCGCTCTGGTGGTGGCGTTCCCGAGCCCCGCTCGCGCCGCAAGTCTCACGCAGGTCACCGGATTCGGCTCCAACCCCGGCAACCTGTCCATGTACGCCTACCGTCCGGACGGCCTGCCGTCCGGGGCGCCGCTCGTGGTGGCGATGCACGGCTGCACCCAGAATGCCCGCGACTACTTCGACCATTCCGGCTGGTCCAAGTACGCCGACCTGTGGAAATTCGCACTCGTGCTTCCCGAGCAGAAGAGCGCCAACAACTACAACTCCTGTTTCAACTGGTTCCAGACCGGTGACACCGCGCGGGGGCAGGGCGAAGCGCTGTCGATCAAGCAGATGGTCGACTACGCCGTCGCCCAGTACGGCAGCGCCCCGAGCCGGGTCTACGTGACCGGCCTGTCCGCCGGGGGCGCGATGACCGCCGTCATGCTCGCCGCCTACCCGGACACCTTCGCCGGGGGCGCGGTGATGAGCGGGATCGCCTACGGCTGCGGCACCGACCTGACGAGCGGCACCCTGTGCCTCACCTCCCAGAAGGGCTACAGCCCGCAGCAGTGGGGGGACAAGGTCCGCGCCGCCTACCCCGGCTACTCCGGCTCCTACCCCCGCGTGTCGATCTGGCAGGGCACGAGCGACACGACCGTGTACCCCTTCAACGCGGACCAGCTCCGCGACCAGTGGACCAACGTGTGGGGCGTCTCCCAGACCGCGAGCCGGACATCGAGCCTGCCGGGCGGCACCACCCTGAAGGAGTACGACGACTCCACCGGCAAGCCGGCCGTCCGGCTGTACACGATCAGCGGGATGGCGCACGGCCTGCCCGTGGACCCGGGCTCGGGGGCCGACCAGTGCGGCACGACCGGGCAGTACTACCTGGACACGATCTGCTCCACCTACCGCATCGCCGAGACCTGGGGCCTGGACGGCGGCCAGGAACCTCCCACCGGCCTGCCCGCACCGACCGGGCTCACCGTGAGCGGCACCACCGACACGACCGTCTCCCTCTCGTGGAACGCCGTCAGCGGCGCGTCTGGATACAACGTCTACCGTGACGGCACCAAGGTGACCGCGTCGCCGGTGACCGGAACGACCCACACCGACACCGGCCTGACCGCAGGGACGGGCTACTCGTACGCGGTGGCCGCCGTGGACTCCGGCGGCGCCGAGGGCGGACGGTCGGCCACCGTCTCCGCGACCACGACCGGAGGCTCGTCCGGCCAGTGCGTGCGGGCGAGCAACTACGCGCACACCGTCGCCGGCCGCGCCTACGTCCAGGTCGGACTGACCTACGCCCGGGGATCGGGCCAGGCCATGGGCCTCTGGAACGTCCTCACCTACCACTCGCTTCGCGAGACCGGTCCCGACTACTGGGTCCTCGCCGACGGAGAGTGCTGACCGAACGCCCTCACCGGACGGGTCCGAGCCGGACGGCCCGGACCCGTCCACGACGGTCTCCCACCGCACCCGAGGCCCCGGGCGGCACCGAACCCCCGCCCCACCGGAACGTGACCGCCCACCCCGGTCCAGCGCTCGGCCCGCCGCGTCTACTTCACGGACGTCGCGTTGCGGGTCGCGATGGAGAAGGCGTTCATCGCGACTTCGAACTCCCGCATGCTCTGGTCGTCCGGAGCGAAGGCAAGAGTGGCATAGTCCCACTGGGCGTTCTTACGGCGCACTTTGGTGGGCGTCCACACCTCCAGCGGCTCCACGGAATTGACCACCTCGTTCGCCGCTATCTGCAGGGGGGCGTCGTTGAGCGTCCTGACCTTCGCCGCCGCGGCGTAGAACGCGGCGTACTCTGGAAGATCTCCATAAACGAGCGCTGACCTGCCAGCCTGCCGACGGGACGTTTCCTGGAGGAGCCTCAGGAGGTCTGCGTACTTCCTTGTCATTTCATCCGAAAGGCCATGCGTCCCGCGCGGATCACCGTAGTCGCCCCCGTGAGAGATGACGGTCTTCATGCTTTTCTTCTTGATCAGGCCCACGACCTTGGCATGGTATTTGATGGCCGCACCTGAGAACTCCCGAGACGTCTCGTCGATCCGCTTTCTCTCCTCGCTGGAGAGCTGACTGCGGTTCTGCCGGTCGTTCTGCGTGAGCGTGACGTAGGTGGTGACCGCGAGAGACCCGATCGAAACGACCGCGGACATGATCGCTATGAGCATGGCCTCGCTGAGCCCGCGCCGCGGCCCTTGACCGCGCGACTCGCCGGCACCGTCCGACTGATCTTCGTTCGACGGATTCGAATCGGGGAAAAGGCCCATGAGCGGTCTTTACCACTTCGGTACCGCCATCACACGGGGAGGCCCTGGTTTCCCGTGGTTACCCTGGCCGAACGTTTCCGATCCCGGTTGTCGATCCACGGCGACCAAGCCGACACGGCGAAGGATCTCACGGACCACATGGACTGATGCGTCCCTCCGCACGAGCAACCGACGCTCCGGCGCGGCGGCCCCGCCACGCCGGAGCAATCTTGCATCGACCGCGAACACGGTGCCCCTGAAGCGAGACGGCTCGCGCCTACCTACAATGCACGCCGGGCCTTAAAGGTCGAACTCGCCCGCCTTGATCCGCCCGACGAGCCCACCGAGAGCGTCACGGCCCACCCGCAAGGCGGGCCCGGAGGGGTCCCTGCTGTCCCGAATGCCGACGGAGCCGTCCAGAGAGGCCAGCTCGACGCACTGGCCGCCCTCACCGCCGCTGTAACTGCTCTTACGCCACGTGGCCTGCTTGCTCATGCACCCTCCACCAACGATCGGATCAGAGCCTCGGAGTCCACTGCCGTCAGGGCGGATTCCCTGATCGTTTCGAACCCTACCCCTAGCTCGGTCACTTGTAGGCCCGCCTCCAGAAGGCGGCCTCGGCCTCCCACGGATTCCTCGTAGCCGAGGTCGGGCTCTTTGTCGAAGGACAGCACAGTGAAACTGCTCTCCGGAAAGACTTGCGCGTTGGTCGGGATGACGTAGATCGAGATATTCGGCTCTTGGATCAGCTTGAGCAGTCGAGAGAGTTGCTGCCTGGTGGTTTCCAGGTCCCCCGCCACCTTCCGAAGAACTCCTTCTTCTAAGAGCACGACGACATTCGGCGGAAGCTCCTGTAGGAGGATCTCCTGTCGGCCCATTCGAGTGGCAACCAACTCCTCCACCTTGTCGGGCCGCCTCCCAGCTTTCACCACTGCTCTGGCGTAGTCCTCGGTTTGGAGCAGCCCGGGGATGTAGTTCTGGTTGTACATCCGGATCCGGGATGCTCGGGCCTCCTCCTCGACGTACTCCCAGAAGCCGGGCGGGAGGCCGGCCTCCTCGGCGATGCGCGGAAGCATCGCCTCGAAGAACTTCGGGATCTCGAACAGCGCGTCCATGGCGACCGAGAGCTTGGTGTTGGGACGGCGCTTCTTGGTCTCCACGAGGCCGACGAACTTGCCGGTGTACCCGACCTTCACACCGAGAGCCTCTTGCGAGAGACCCGCCCCCTCCCTCAGCCGCTTCATGTGGAAGAGGTAGAAGTCGAGGGCGGAGACCATGGGGTCGATATCGGACATACGCGAACCTCTCTGGCCACCTACACCACTTTGTAGGTGCACGGGGGGATCTGTAGGCGCGGTTCCATATCCGAGCGTAACTCGATGCTTGAGGATGTGCATCGAAAGAGGTGGAGACGCAAAGAAATTGGAAGCGCGATGCCCCCGCACATTTCCCCGAATAGTCGCAGTTCAGACATCCCGCACATCAGCCATGAGGACCCGCTCCCGTGCCCTCCGCGGCCCGAAGGGCGATGGGCCTGCCCCTACCTCTCCGAGCGAACCGGAAAGCCGACCGTCTTCACCCGAAGGCCGCTGGGGCAGGCCGAGGTCGAGTTCGGCCTTCAATCGTGCCTGGTAGCCGACTCATTAGAGCGGCTGAAGGTGCTCATGGAACGTGAGGACGAGAAGTACAGGGACTACCTCGTCCAAGCCAGACCATCCAGGGATACGGAGTAGGCGAGTTCCTCCCCGTCATCGCCTGGCGGTACTCGTCACAGGAAAGGCAGGTGATCCATCAAGCTCAACCCGCTTTGAGACGCGAAGCATGGGGAGGGCCCGGAATCTGACCCCTGGTCCGGGCCCCTCTCCCGAGCGCTTTACCTTTACACAGGAAGACGCGGACCATAAGAGCTTGCACACCCAGTGGCAGAGCACGCCCATTCCTGCGATGCAGTCGCGCGCCGACAACCACGCCGGCAACGCCACGCCACCCACAGCGCACCGCTCCCCCCGCACGCCAGAGGTACCGCCACAAGCAACAACGTCCACCGGCACCGCACCCACAGCGCCAGTGCCCGCTCCACCCCCAGCACCGGCACCCGCACCGCCAGCGGCCCCCGCACTGGCAGCCGCATCGCCAGCAGCCGCACCGCGCTGGCAGCCGCGCCGCCGACCGCAGCGCCAAGCGACCTGCGAGTACGGCGGCGCCGCCATGTCGCTGCTCGTGGTGCGGCCCGTCTTTCACAGGGTGACCGCGCTCGTCGATATCGTGCTGCGCCGCCCGTCCGAGGAGCACGCCGCCGCCGAGGAGGCGCGCTGGCGGACGCAGGTGCAGGCGATGGCCACCGAAGAGCGGACCAGGCGGGACCGCAAGATGCACGACTCACCGACCGCGACGCTCTCCGGCCTCGTCCTGTCGGCGAACAGCATGCCCGCCTGGGGCCGCAGAGGCCCCTCACCGCCGGCGGCCCGGTAGCCGCAACGGACCTCGCCCCCGGGCGCAGCGAACGACACACAGCCCAACGTGGAGCCGCTGAGCGCAGGAAGCCGGTCGTGAGAAATCAACCGCCCTGCCGGCACCTTCTCCGATCCCCGGGAAATCGAACCGACCGGACCAGGATCGGCGCGCCCTCAGGCCTCTACCGAAATAGTTGCCCACGTTAGGCGGCCCGACCGAAGGTGGTAAATGCCCCGGTTGGTCGCGGGCCGACGGTTCCCATCTCCGCGCTCCCCAGGTCCGCGCTCCCCATCTCCGCGCTCCCCAGGTCGACGGTCCGCGGCTCGACTCGTTGCGGCTCGACTCGTTGCGGCTCGACTCGTTGCGGCTCGACTCGTTGCGGCTCGGCTGTTCGTGGGTTGGTGGTGGGTGGGTGGGTTGTTGGTGTGCCGGGTGGGTGGAGTCGGTAGGTGTAGCGGCCGGTGGCGGGGTCGTGGGTGGTGTGGATGTGTTGGGGGTGGGTGTGTTTGTAGCGGTTGTGCCATCCGCAGCACAGGGCGAGTTGGTCGATGTCGGTGGGGCTGTCGCCCAGGGCCCATCCGTTGACGTGGTCGACCTCGCACAGCGTCCCGGGCACCTCGCAGCCCCGCACCGCGCAGGTCGAGTACAGGCTCTCCAGAACTTGGCGTTGGGCGGCGGTGGCGAAGCGGACCTTGTGCCCCAGATACAGCGGCGCGTTCCCGTTCCCCAGCAGGAGGGGTGAGACTCCGGCGGCCAGGGCGATGCGGCGGGCTTGGGGCGCGGGGATCGGTGTCCCGTCGGTGAGGCGGGCGGGTGCGTGGCCGCCGGTGAGGGTGTCCAGGTCGCATATGACGGTGACCTTGGTGGCCTTGTGCCCGCCCGACAGCACGCTGCTCAGTGCGGCGGCGGTGCGCTCGGGCAGGTCGCGGTGGTCGTCGGGCCCGGCCGGCTTGGCCAGCGGGCCCAGCGTGCCGTCCCAGACGGCGGCGTCCTCGGCGTTCAGCCAGCCCTTGATGTAGCGGCCGCCGTCCAGCGAGCGGGTGGAGTCGATCCAGGACCGCTCGTACCCGCGCTGCACCTCCTCGGGCGGCCGCTCGCGCCCGTCGCGCTCGGCGATCACCTCCCGGATACGCCGCCCGAACGCCGCCACCTTCCCCGCCGAGAACCCCTGCCCCACCATCTCCAGCAGCAGAGTCTCGGCCTTCGCGCAGTCGTCGTCATCCAAGCGGGTGACGGCGTCGGCCACGGTGGAGGCGTATCCGTAGGACAACTCGCCCGCGGCAAGCAGCGCGGTCACCTCGGGAAGCCGGTGGAGCTGGCGGGCCAGGGTGACGCGCTCCTTGGCGCGGGCATCGCGCATGCCCAGCCGCGACCGCAGCCACGCCTGGGTGGAGGGGAACCCCCAGCGGCGCGTCTCACTCGCCGCGTCCACGCGGGCGACGAACCCGGCCAACGCGGCCTCATGGGCGTCCGACGCCGCCGCTAACGTCTCGGCGAGTTCCATGCATGCGGCAGGTGATTCGGGCGCGGGACGGGTAGCGAGTTCGGCGGCGATCGCGGCGGCGGCGTTCACCAGTTCCTGGGTGGACGCCGCACCGAGATCCATATCCGTGACCGAACACATACACAGAGTATATCGAACAAATAATCGAATCGAGTCCCGTCGAGGGGCTCAATACTGTCGCCACCCGGATAGGCGGAGACCGACGAAGCGGGCATCTGACCCGCGAGGCCGAGGGCCCTGCGGCCCGTACGAGGTGGGGGCCAACGAGCATCTGCGCCCTGACCAGGGCACCGGCAAGGCCGCCGACGCCGTCTCCGGGATGCTCCGCACTGTCGTCCTGAACCAAGGCACCGACCCGGCCGCCTCTTCACTGACGTCCCGACAACCCGGACGGCCGTCCTCCACGACCACATCACCCCTGACCACGGGTTTCTCGGTCGGACGTACGGAGGGTCAGATCAAATAGACATCTGCGTCTGTAGACACATGTTGTGGCGGCCGCCGGTGGAAGAGTGGCCCTTGGTCGTTGGGCGCCCGTCGCCGGGATGTGGACGGCCGCCAGGCACGCGTGTGGTTCCGGACGCTTCTCGGGTGGTGAGACCGGGTTGGACGAGAGTGCGAACGATCGCGGACGGGGTTCAGGCGGTCCGAGGTACCAGGTCAGCATCGAGGGCGACGTGGACGGCCCGGTGGTGGTGGGCGACTACGCCCTGGTCGTCGACGCGAGGTACGGCTCGACGGTCCGGATGGTCACCGAGCGGGAGCGCCCCGCGCCAATCCGGCGCGAGGCGATACGGCTGCTGCCGCGGCGGCGGCCGGTGCCGCTGGGGCGATCCGCCGAAGTTGCGGCCCTGTGCCGGGCGGTCGGGGACGGGGGGCTGATCCAGGTCTACGGTCCGCCGGGCATCGGCACGAGCACCCTGATCCGGCACGTGGCGTCGGAGACGGAGGGAGCCGGGGTGGTCTACCTCGACGCCCGGTACCGCGAGACCGACGACCTCGCCCAAGAGATCTTCGAGGCGTGCTACGAGACCGGTGGCTACGTGCCGTCCGCCGCGGAACTGCGCCGCCTGATGGCCGGTGTCGCGGTGACCGTCTACCTCGACAACGCCGACCTCACACGTGACCAGATCATCGCTCTGGCCGACAGCGCCCCAGACGCGACACTCGTCTTCACCGGTCACCAGAGGGTCCTGCTGGGGGACGACGGTTTCGCGCTGGAGCTCGGTGGACTCGCTCGAACCACGGGCATGGAACTGCTCGCGCGAGAACTGGGCACGCTGCCTCCCAGTGAGGAGGCAACGGCCGTCGCCCTGTGCGACGTCGCGGGAGGCCGGCCGTTACCCCTGCTGCGCGCCGCCGCGCTTGCCCGGGCCGCGGAGGACGCCGATATCCGGCTGCCTCGCCCAGGACACGTGGCCGAGCTGATCCCCCTGGTCCTCGGCCGGTTGGACGAGCCGGCGACCAACGCGCTGCATCTGCTGGCGACGTTCGGCGCCGCCGTGGACGCCTCCGACGTCCGCGGGCTCACCGGCAGAGCGGACGCGGCCGAACTGTGCGACCGGTTGGTCCGCCTCGGGCTCGCCACCGCCGAGGAGGGCGGCTACCGGTGCCTCCCCGACGTCTTCCCGCTGATCGTTCAGCTGCGGCCCGCGCCCTTCCCCGCGGATCAGATCTGGCACTACTACGCCACGTGGCTGAACCGGCCCGGCACCACACCCGACCAGGTGGCCGTCCGCAGCAGGGTCCTGGAACGCGCGGTGGAGCTGACGCTGTCGGCCGGTCGACCGGACGCCGCCGTACGGCTGGCCCGGGCGGCGGAGCCGTTGCTGGCGCGCTCGCGGCGGCTCGACGCGTGGGCCCGGATGCTGGGCCTCGGCTACAAGGCGGCGGAGGCTGCAGGAGACGAGGGCGCCAAGGCGTACTTCCTGCACGAGGAGGGGGTCCGCAGCCTGCTCCGCGGGCGCCGGGTCGTCGCGGCCATGCTGATCGGCGCGGCCTTCCAGCTATGGCGGGTCCTCGGCAATGAGCACGGGACGGCCGCCGCCCAGCACGTCGCCCCGTTCCTGCCATCGCCTTCCACCCCGCCTCCGGTCGCCCCCGGGGCGACGCCCGACTCCCTCGCAGGGCAGAACTCCCTGGCCGGGCACAATGCCCCTGCCGGGCACAACTCCCCGGCAGGGCACGATCCCGTAGCAGCGCATCACTCCATGACTGCACACAGCTCTTTGGCAGGGCATGGCTCCAGTGCGATGCCAGGGGCCGCGCCATCACCCGCCTCGCATATGGCGAGCCTGGCGCCCGGCCCGCCACCGCCCGCTCCCGTTCCAACCCTGCCGAGCCTTCCCGCCGGCGCGGCGGCGACCAATGCAAGTGCCGCCGGTGCCATGCCCCATACCGCGGCGGGAGTTGCGACCCACGGGTCTGCGGCCGCCGGGACGGCGGTGTCGGGTGCCGCCGGAGGCCTGGCGTCAACGGTCGTCGGTGCGGGCCTGGCCGCAAAGACCGCCGCCCTCGTCGGCCTCGTGGTGGCACTGGTCATCGGCGCGGCGGTCGTGAACGTCGCCTCCCAAGTGATCACGCGGCAGGGCGGTCCGTCGGAGCCGACCGGGCTCGCGGGAAACTGGAACACCGGCCAAGGACCGGTAACGGTCGCCGCCACCGGCGGGGACTCATACCTCATCAAATCCCGGTGTGACGGAGATCTGAACATCACCGGCAGCGGCGGTTCCTACCACGCCCAGGTACCAGTGCACGACAGACGATGCACTGGCTCTGTGCTGGGGACGGCGACGCTCACGATAGTCGTCACCCCGGACGGCTCTACGGCAAACGTCACAGCGACTTCCCAAGTCCCCAGCTTCGAATGCTTTATTTGCGGGCGATGGACACGCATGCCCTCGAACTAGTCACGAAAGCGACCCGATCAGTGCGGAGGTTTCCATGGCGAGGTCCGATGGCGGGCATTCCTTGAAGATCGGCGGAAGCGTGGCCGGCCCGGTGGTCGTCGGCGACCACGCCATCGTCGACGTGCGGCAAGCCGGTGGAGGCGGCACCGAGCGCAGCGCGCCTGCGGCTCCGGCCGCCCAGCCGCCGGCGCACCGGCCGCTCCTGGTGGTCGACATCGAGCGTTCGGCAGGTCGCGGCGCCGCCGCGCAGGAGGCCATCAGGAAGGCGCTCCTGTCCCTGCTCCGCGCGTCGTTCAACGAGAGCGGGATCGACTGGGAGCGGTGCCGGGTCGATGACCTGGGCGACGGTTTCAGGGTCGCGGCCCCCGGCGACACTCCGAAGAGCCGGATGGTGTATCCGCTGCTCCAGGACCTCGCGAACCGCCTCCGCGCCCACAACGTCCAATCCCGGCCGCTGACGCAGATCCGGCTCAGGGTGGCCCTCCATGCCGGAGATGTCGCCATAGATGACATGGGTACGGCCACCGGCCGTCCGCTGGAGATCCTCGCCCGGCTGCTCGACGCCGCACCGCTTCGCACGGCCCTCGCGCAGGCACCGGAGTCCGTCCCGGCGGCGGCTCTGCTGTCCCGCCACTTCTACGAGGAGACCGTGCCGAACGGCTACCCCGGCATCGATCCGGCGGCCTTCCAGCGCGTCGACTTCACCACCAAGGAGTATTCAGCCGACGCGTGGCTCCATATCCCACGGGCCTAGAAAAGGCGCCGTGGCACACCGACTGCTTCTGGCTCGTCAGGGGAGTTTGCGGATTTCCTCTATTACGGCCGGCATCGTCTCGTTGTTGTGGCGGATCCAGTCGAGGAGGAGGGCGATCTGCTCGTCGGTGTAGGTGTCCAGGCGGTCGCGGAAGGCGCGGCCTATGGGTTCGAAGTAGCGGGCGAACTGGGCGACGTTCTCCTCGACCAGTTCGACGATCACGCGGCGGCGGTCGTCGGGGTCGCGGGTGCGGCGGACGTAGCCGGCGCGCTCCAGGCGGTCGATGACGGCGGTGATCGCGCCGCCGGTCGTGATGCCCATGAGCTGCGCGAGCTGGCCGGGGGTCTGGGGGCCGTCCAGCGTCAGCGCGTTGACGCACTGCGCGTCGGTGACGTTCATGCCCGCCTTGCTCGCGGTGGCATGGTGCAGCAGCACCGTGAACATCGTGCTGCGCTGCATCGCCATCTGCAGCTCGCCCGCCATCCGGTCGCGTTCCGGGGTCGACACGCCTGAGACCTCTCTCCCTTTTTCTCTCATATAGAGACACTCATTTCAAGAGCGACTCTCTGAGGGAGATTCTACCGACCCCGCCCGGGAGGGGACCAGGCGGGACGGCGACGGCGTGTGGCGCAGCCGACACGCGTCAATGATCCCACCACACCCGGACGGCCCCTACGCTGGTCTTTGTTAGGACCACTAACAGAGGTCCGCTCCTGGCCCCGGATCCCACGAAGGTTCGGGGCCGACCTCTGTCCGGCGCCCGCCGCTACCTGGCCTCCTCCGCGACCTGCTTCGCCCAGCGGTAGTCGGCCTTGCCGGCCGGGGATCGCTTCATCTCCGCGACGAACGCGTAGACGCGCGGCACCTTGTAGCCCGACAGCTCCCTGCGGCAGTGCTCGTCCAGCTCCGCATCGGACGGACGTTCCCCGGAGGGCTGGATCACCGCCGCGACGCGGTTCCCCCAGCGCTCGTCCGGGATGCCCGTCACGACCGCGTCGTAGACGCCCGGGTGGCCCTTGAGGACGGCCTCGACCTCCTCCGGGAACACCTTCTCGCCGCCGGTGTTGATGGCCTGCGAGCCGCGGCCGTACACGGCGATCGAGCCGTCCTCCTCCACGGTCGCGATGTCGCCGGTGAGGAGCCAGCGCTTGCCGTCCACCACGGGGAACGTCCTGGCGGTCTTCTCCGGGTCGTTGTAGTAGCCCTGCGCGATGTAGCCGGTGCGGGCGACCTGGCCGATCACACCGGAGCCCGGCTTGACGGGCTGGAACGCGTCGTCCAGGACGGTGACGTTCTCCACGTCCGGCGCGAACCGCAGGCCCTTCTCCGGGGTGGACCCGGCGACCGCCTCGGCCGTCGAGCCCGACTCGGTGGAGCCGAAGCGGTCCAGGATCATCGTGTTCGGCAGCAGCTTCTGGATGCGGTCCCGGACCGTCCCGGTGAAGATCGCGCCGGTCGAGACGTAGGCCAGCAGGGACGAGGTGTCGTAGTCCCCGCGCGCCAGCTCCTCGGCCATCGGGATCGCCATCGCGTCCCCGGTGATCGTCACCGAGTTGACCTTCTCGCGCTCGATCGTCCGCCACACGTCGGCCGCGTCGAACTTGCGCGTGTAGACGAGCGTCGCGCCCATGAACCAGGCGATCCAGGTGGCCATCTGGGCGGCGCCGTGCATGAGCGGCGCGATCGGCATCATGGTCATCGGCCCGCCGTTGCGGGCGTTGTCGACCACGTCCTCCGGCCTGGTCGGGCGCGGGTACGTCGGGTTCCAGAACGCGAGCAGCATCTGCTCGGTCGTCCACATGACGCCCTTGGGCATCCCGGTCGTCCCGCCGGTGTAGATGATGTAGACGTCGTCCTTGGAACGCGCCGGGAAGCCGCGCGCTCCGGAGGCGTCCTTCAAGGCCTCGTCGTAGGCGACCGCCCCCGGGATGGACGGCGTGCCGCCCACCGCGACGAGGTGCCGCAGCTCGGGCGCGTCCGGGACGGTCGCCGCGACGCGGTCCTCGAACTCCACGTCGTACAGCAGCGCGACGCTGTCGGAGTCCCGGTACACGTAGAGCAGCTCGCTCTCCACGTACCGGTAGTTGACGTTGATGGGCACGGCCCGGATCTTCAGCGCGGCCAGCAGCGCGGCGGCGTACTCGACGCCGTTGTAGAGCTGGACGGCGACGTGCTGGCCGGGGCGCACCCCCGCGTCCGCCAGATGGTGCGCGAGGCGGTTCGCGTGCTCGTCCAGCTCGGCGTAGGTGAGCCGCCGGTCGCCGCACACCAGGGCGAGGCGGTCCCCGATCGCGTCCGCGACACCCTCGAACAGGTCAGCGTGGTTGAACTCCATCGGACGGACCTCCGGGAATCAGGGTTTGTCGCTGCCGACGATCCACATGGCGAAGAACTGGGCTCCGCCGCCGTAGGCGTGGCCGAGCGCGCGCCGCGCGCCGTCCACCTGGTGCTCGCCCGCCTGGCCGCGCACCTGCAGCGCCGCCTCGGCGAACCGGATCATCCCGGACGCCCCGATCGGGTTGGACGACAGGACGCCGCCGGACGGGTTCCACGGGATGTCGCCGTCCAGTGCCGTCGCGCCCGCCTCGGTGAGCTTCCAGCCCTCGCTCTCGCCGCAGAACCCGAGGTTCTCCAGCCACATCGGCTCGTACCAGGAGAACGGGACGTACACCTCGGCGCAGTCGAGTTCGCGGCGCGGGTCGGAGATGCCGGCCTGCCGGTACACGTCCGCCGCCGCGTCCTTGCCGCCCTGCGGGCTCACGGTGTCGCGCCCCGCGAACTGCATCGGCTCCGAGCGCATCGACGTGCCGTGCACCCACGCGGGCGGGGCGGGCGCCTTCTTCGCCGCGTCCTCCGAGGCCAGAACCATCGCGCACGCGCCGTCGGACGACGGGCACGTCTCCAGGTAGCGGATCGGCTCCCACAGCATGGGCGTCGACTCGACCATCTCGCGGGAGATGCCGGGGATCTTCAGGTGCGCGTACGGGTTCTTCAGCGCGTTCTGCCGGTCCTTGACCGCGACGAGCGTCCCGATGTGGTCGGGGGCGCCCGACCGGCGCATGTAGGCGCGGATGTGCGGCGCGAAGTAGCCGCCCGCGCCCACGACCAGCGACGTCGTGAACGGCGAGTTCACGGTCAGCGCCCACGTCGCGTTCGACTCCGACTGCTTCTCCCACGCGATCGTGAGGACGCGGTCGTGCACGCCGCCCTGGATCAGGCCCGCCGCGACGATGGCCGTGGAGCCCCCGACCGACCCCGCGGTGTGCACCCGCATGATCGGCTTGCCGGTCGCGCCGAGCGCCTCGGCGAGGAACGTCTCCGGCATCATCACGCCCTCGAACAGGTCGGGGGCCTTGCCGACGACGACCGCGTCGATGTCCTTCCAGGTGAGCTGCGCGTCCTCCAGCGCCCGCCGGGCCGCCTCGCGCAGCAGCCCCGCCATCGACACGTCCAGCCGCTTGGTCTTGTACGCCGTCTGCCCGACGCCGATGATCGCGCAACGGTTAGCCATGGTTCTCTCCCGACAGGACGCAGACGAGGTTCTGCTGGAGGCAGGGGCCGGACGAGGCGTGCCCGAGCGCGCGGGACGCCGACCCGTCGTGGATGCGGGAGGCGGCCTCGCCGATCCGGATGAGGCCGGCGGCCATCATCGGGTTCGCCGACAGCGGCCCGCCAGACGGGTTGACCGCCACGTCCTCGCCCAGGCCGAGCGCCTCCCGGAGCATCAGCTCCTCGTGCGTGTACTGCGCGTGCAACTCGGCGACCTCGATCCCGGTCGCGCCCGCCTTCTCGCCCGCGAGGCGCGCCGACTCCGAGCGGCTCAGGTCGCGGACGCCCGGCGCGTGCGCCTCGGTGCGGTGGTCGATCCCGGTGATCCACGCCGGGCGCTCGCACAGCTCGCGGGCCCGGTCGCCCGCGGCGAGGACGATCGCGGCGGCGCCGTCGGTGATGGGCGCGACGTCGTAGGGGTGCAGCGGGGCGACGTCGTAGTCGTCGCCGTCCGGCTCGGGCAGGTGCAGCGCGAACGGGTTGCCGCGTCCGGCCTCGCGGGACCGCGCCGCGACGGCGCGCAGGTCGTCCTCCTTCGTACCCGACCGCTCCATGTAGGCGCGGGCCTGGAGCGCGGCCAGGGACACCGCGTCGATGCCGAGCGGCGCCAGGTGGTACGGGTCGAGCTGCTGGGTGAGGACGGCCCGGAGGTTGCCCTGCGACGACTTCCCGAACCCGTACACGAGCGCGGTGTCGATGTCGCCGTGCTGGAGCTTCACCCACGCCTCGTACAGCGCCCAGGCCGCGTCCATCTCGACGTGGCTCTCGGAGATCGGCGGCCACGCGCCGAGGGCGTCCAGCGCCGACACGAACGCGAACGGCGCGCCGGCGAGGTAGTCGCAGGACCCGGAGCAGGTGAAGCCGAACTGCTTCTGGCCCGTCCGCTCCTTGATCTCGGTGATGACGGGGGCGAGGATCTCGATCTCGGCCGTCCCCCGGTCCTCACCGCTGTGCTCGGTCTGCGCGAACGCGACCACGGCTACGGGACGAGGCATCACATGAAGTCCTTGATCTCTTCGAAGGGGACGTCGGGCTCGTCGATGGGCTCGAACCACTTGATGTTGCTCATCGACCGCTCCCACTCCTCCCGGGGCCGCCACGCCGCCTTCACCCGCATGCCCATCCGCACCTGGTCGGCCGGGATGCCCGCCACGAGCGTCAGCATCGTCAGGCCCGCGCCGTCCAGCAGGACGTAGGCGGACACGAACGGCACCTCGGGCGCGCGCGGGTCGGGGATGTTGTTGACCGCGAAGGTGGTGACGGTGCCGGTGTCGGGCAGCTCCACCTCCTCGGCGGTGGGGACGCCGTCGCGCGGGCACAGCCCCTTCATCGGGACGATGACCTGCTCGCACACCGGGCAGCGGTGGCCGAGGATCCGGCCTTCGGACATGCCCTCCAGGAAGCGCCGCAGAGCCTGGCCGCCCTTCAGCCGGTACTCCAGCCGCGTCGGCGCGTTGATCATCGTGACCTCGGGCTGGAAGCACTCGATGTCGCCGATCCCGCCCGTGCGCTCGGCCCGCCACCGGGGGCGGACCCGCATGCCCGTCTTGAGGAACTTCGGCGGTTTCGCGCCCTGCTCGAAGACGCCGAGGTCGAGGGCGTGCAGGAGCGCGGTGTCGGCGCCGTCCGGCCGGATCAGCGCCCAGGCGAACGGGCGGTCCAGCGGGTGCTCCTTCGCCGGGTGCGCCACCCACGACCAGGTCGTGACCGTCCCGACCGGGCCGACCTCGACGAACTCGTCCGTCACGTCCTCGCCGGTCTCCGGGTCGTACTCCGACGGCGGGACGAGGACCCTGCCGTCCGCCGTCCGCACGCCGACCAGCCGGCCGTCGCGCAGCTCGCTGAAGAAGCGGCCGATCACCGGGCCGACCGAGCGCGTGTAGCCGCCCGGGAACTCCAGGACGTGGTTCGGCTCAGACTGCGCGGTGGCTGCCTGCGCGGTGCTGCCTGCGGGCGCCGTGTCAGATGGCGCGGTGTCAGATGGCACTGTCGCGGTCCTTCCAGTACGGGTCCCTGAGCTTGCGCTTGAGGAGCTTGCCGTTGGGTTCGCGCGGCATCGTCTCGATGAAGTCGATGGTCCTCGGCCACTTCATCTTGGCCAGCCGCCCCTCAAGCGACGCGAGGATCTCCTCCGCGAGCGCCGGACCGGGCTCGACGCCCTCGGCGGGCTCCACGACGGCCTTGATCTGCTCGCCCCACTCCTCGTCCGGGATGCCGAACACGGCCACGTCCCCGACCTTGGGATGCAGGATGATCTCGTTCTCGATCTCGGCCGGGTAGATGTTCGCGCCGCCCGAGATGATCATGTCGGCCTTGCGGTCGGACAGGAACAGGAACCCGTCCTCGGTCAGGTACCCGATGTCGCCGACGGTGAAGTAGTCCTTGAGACGGTTCTTCTCCGTCTTCTCCTTGTCGCCCTTGTACTCGAACTCGACGCCGGCCATCTTCATGTAGATCGTGCCGTGCGTCCCGGTCGGGACGGGCTCGCCGTCGTCGTCGACGATCAGCAGCTCGCTGATCGGCCACGCGTTGCCGACCGTGCCGGGGTGGGCGCGCCAGTCGGCCGGGCTGGCGATCGTCCCGCCGCCCTCCGTCGCCGCGTAGTACTCCCAGATGCAGTCGCCCCACCAGTCGAGCATCTGCTGCTTGAGGGGCACCGGGCACGGCGCGGCCGCGTGGATCGCCCACTTCATGCTCGACACGTCGTACCGGGAACGGACGTCCTCCGGCAGCGACAGGAGCCGCTTGAAGTGCGTCGGCACCATGTGGGTGTTGCTGACGCGGTGCTCCTGGATCAGCCGCAGGGTCTCCTCGGCGTCCCACTTGTCCATGTAGACGAGCGTGTGGCCCATCTGGAGCGCCGTGCCCCCGAACTGGGTCACGGCCGTGTGGTAGTTCGGCGAGGTGACCAGGTGCGCCTGGTGCTCTCCACCGGCGGGGAGGCCCGGCGGGATGCCGAACATGCCGAGCAGGAACGTCATCAGCTCGGCGCTGTCGTCGGGGTCGATCCCGGCCAGCGCCCGCTTGACGCCCTTCGGCCGTCCGGTCGTCCCGGACGTGTAGTGCATCGTGGCGCCGTTGCTGCGGTCGTCCGGCAGCGTGTCGGGCTGCCCGTCGACCAGCTCCGCGACCGGCCGGAAGCCCTCGACCTCCCCGAACGCGAACCGCCGGTGGGCCTCGATCTCCTCGCCCGCCCGCGCGCCCTCGGCGGCGTACCGCTCGTGGACGAAGAACGCCTTGGCCTCGCTGTCGGCGACGATGTAGCCGATCTCCGGGCCGGTCAGATGCCAGTTGATCGGCGTGTAGTACCAGCCCGCCTGGAGCGCCGCCAGGTAGAGGACGACCCCGTCCGCGCCGTTCGGGACGAGCCCGCAGATGCCGTCGCCCTTCTCAAGGCCCAGCGCACGCAGGCCGTGGACGAGCCGGTTCGCGCGGGACAGCAGGTCGCCCGCCTTGTGTCGCGTCCCGTCCGGATCGACGGCGGCGACCCACTCGGGATCGGCCTGCGCCAGCCGCCAAAAGCCCAATGACCCCATCGGATCTCCCTACGTGAGCACACGGAGCACTGAAACCACAGAGAGCACAGAAACCACAGCGCGCCGACACCCGCTGAGGGCGTCCGGCAGCCAAAGTAGATCACGTTCTCGTTTTGCAGTTCAACCCCTACCGGTAGGGCAACGGCTTAACTAGAATCTGTTCTCGTTTGATATCTGAGCTGGAGGAACCATGACGGAACGGCTGCCGATCAGCACCGAGCACTGCATCGTCGAGCGGGACGGCCACGTCGTCATCGTGACGATGAACCGCCCGGAGGCGCGCAACGCGCTCAGCTCGTCCATGCTGGTCGGCCTCGCCGACGCCTGGGCCTACATCTCCGACACCCCCGAGGTCCGCGTCGGCATCCTCACCGGGGCCGAGGGCACGTTCTGCGCCGGCGCCGACCTGAAGGCGATGGGCCAGCAGCCGTCCGATCCCCGCGTCCAGGAGCGGATGGCGCAGATCCCCGACTTCCACTGGAAGGGGCTGCTGCGCGAGGGCCAGCCGACCAAGCCGTTGATCTGCGCCATCGAGGGCTACGCCGTCGCCGGCGGCACCGAGCTGCTCGTCGGCACCGACCTGCGCGTGGTCGCCGAGGGCGCCACCCTCGGCCTTTACGAGGCGAAGCGCGGCCTGTTCCCCATGGGCGGCTCCGCGATCCGCCTGCCCCGCCAGATCGGCTACGCCAACGCGATGGACATCCTGCTGACCGCCCGCTCGGTCACCCCGCAGGAGGCCCTCGCGATGGGCCTGATCAACAAGATCGTCCCGGACGGGCAGGCGCTCGCCGCCGCCCGCGAGCTCGCCGACCAGATCGCCGAGTGCGGCCCCCTCGCCGTCCAGGGCATCCTGCGCACCTACCGCGAGACCCAGCACCTCTCCGAGGAGGACGCGCTCAAGATCTCCGACGAGATCGGCTGGCCGGTCATCGGCTCCGAGGATGCCAAGGAGGGCTCCCGCGCCTTCAAGGAGAAGCGCCCGCCCGTCTACCACGGCAAGTGACCGCCCCCGGCACGCACCGCCGGCCCGGCACCCGACCAGCGAACGCGACCCGTAACCGGGCCCCGGCACGCGACCGGCGAACCCGGCGCGTGACCGGGCAGCCCGCACGCGGCCGGGGAGCCCGGCCCCTGGAGCCGGAGAGCGGATAACGGGCTGTCCGTAAACGGGGGTCGGGTTTGCGGGATTCCTTGCGTGGCACCGCCTGGGGCGAAGGCGAGCACGGAAGGACGAGGCCATGGCCTTGCATCTAGGACGCAAGCAGCACGAGACCCCGGAGCAGACGGCCGAGCGGCCGCCCCGGCGGGCGCTCTGGCGGCGGACGGACGGCACGGCCGTCGAGCGCAAGCCGCCGCGGTGGCGGCGCAGCAGGGCGAACCCGGTCAGCGCGATGATCATGGCGGCGGGCTGGGCGGCGGTCGCGATCCTCGCCCTCGGCATGCTGCTGACCTGGGGCGACGCGAATCCGGGGAACACCCTGGTGGACGCGACCCTCGACGCGGGACGCTGGCTCGCCACGCCGTTCCACGACGTGTTCACGCGGCCCGACCCCGACGAGCAGCTCTACATCAACTGGGCCCTCGCAGGCGCCGTCTACTACGTCCTGGCGCGCGCCCTGTCCTGGATGACCCGCTTCTGATCCGCAGCTGAGAAAGCGCGCGGCCCCGGCCGGCGTCGGGAGGAACGACGCCGACCGGGGCCCGCGGGCGGTCAGCCCTCGGTGATGGTGTTGAGGCGCTCGATCGCCTCCACGTACTCCTCGATCAGGTCGTAGACGACCTGGGCGGCCGGCTTCACCTGGTTCATCGAGCCGACGATCTGGCCGACCGGGAAGGTGACCAGTTCGCCGTCGCCGGACCGCTGGATGCGGGGCAGGGCGTCCGCGATCAGCATGAACTGCATGGGCATCGGCAGGTAGCCCGGCGAGTTCTCGCTCTCCCACGCCTCGGTCCACGCGGTCTTGAGGAAGCGCGCGGGCTTGCCCGTCCAGGCCCGGGAGCGGACGGTGTCGCGGGACGTGGCGTTCAGCAGCTTCGGCAGGGCGCGCTCGGGGGTGTCGGCCTCGTCCACCGTCAGCCAGATCGAGCCCGTCCAGACGCCGTCCGCGCCGAGCGCCATGCCGGCGGCCATCTGCCGGCCCCGGCCGATGCCGCCCGCCGCGAGCACGATCGTGTCCTCGCCGACGGCGTCCACGACCTCGGGGATGAGGACCATCGTGGCGACGTCGCCGGTGTGCCCGCCCGCCTCGGTGCCCTGCGCGACGATGATGTCCACGCCGACGTCGACCTGCTTGCGGGCGTGCCGGGCGTTGGAGGCCAGGCCGGCGACCTTCACCCCGTGCTCGTGCGCCTGCTCGACGACGTCCGCCGGGGGCGGGCCGAGCGCGTTGGCCAGCAGCGCGATCGGGTGCTTGAGCGCCACCTCGACCTGCGGCCGCGCGGTCACGTCCGTCCAACCGAGCAGCGCCTTGCCGGCCTGCTCGCTGGGCGGGTCGACGCCGTGCTCGGCCAGCAGGTTCTCCAGGAAGTCCTTGTGCTGCGCCGGGATCATGCCCTGGAGCTTGCCGAGCAGCTCCTCGGCGTCGCCCACGTCGGCGCCCTCGTACTTGGCGGGCATCACGACGTCCACACCGTACGGCTTGCCGCCGACGTGCTCGTCGATCCACTTCAGCTCAAGTTCGAGCTCCTCGGGGGTGAAATGCAGGGCGCCGAGGACGCCCATGCCGCCGGCGCGGCTCACCGCCGCGACCACGTCGCGGCAATGACTGAACGCGAAGATCGGGTACTCGATGCCGAATAGTTCGGTGACTCGTGTCCGCACAGCCTCGACCCTAGGCGCGCACCCGCAAAACTGCAACAGGTTCTAGTTAGGAATCTCATCCCGCACGCCCACGAGCCTTGCTTCTAGAACACGTATCAGCCCGTATCCCGAGCAACGGACCGCTCCCGGTTCCCACCACGCCCCACCCCCACCGGCACGGGCCCAGCACGCGGCACGGAAGCCTGCACACAAGGGCGATACACGAGTCGGTGCGCGGGACCGCAAGACTGTCGCCACGCGGGCCGACGCCCGACCCGCCCGACAGCGCCAGTCGGCAGGGCGCACGGGGCAGCAGCCGGCCAACCCGCGGCAGGTCAACGCGAGGCGATGGGGCGCTGGCCGCCACGTCGGGCGCGGCCCTGAGCGCGGGCGGACCGGCGGCGCAGGCCGCTGAATGCGGCGCGGGCCAACCAGACGACACGCGGACGGCGAAAGGACTGCGGAGGGCGATACAGGCTGTGCAGGGCGGCGGCCAGGAGCACGCGGCGAACACGCGGACGGCGGAGGGAGAACGTCGGGGGACGACCTGGAGCACCCGCCGGTGCCAGGCAAACGGGCGGCGGACGGCAGCGCAGGGTGGAGCGCGGCATCTCAGGGCGGTGGGCGGGCCGTGTGGGGCGATGCGCGCGGGAGGGGTCGTCGCGCGGCTCAGCGGCGTTGGCGGGGCCGGCGGCCTTCCGTTGCCGGCGCTGGCCGCCAGGGACCCTGCGGCGGAGCCGGGGGTGTGGGCTCGGTCGAGGCCCGGGCGGCGAGCGGATGGGAGGGCAGCGCGGGAGGGGTCGTCGTGGCGGCTCAGCGGCGTTTGGCGGGGCCGGCGGCCTTGCGTTGCTGGCGTTGGCTGGTGGGGGGTGTGCGGCGGGGCTGGGGGGTGGGGTCGGCCTGGGCCGCGGGGGCGGCGGGTGGGGCCGGGGGCTTGGGCGGGCCGGGCGGGGTCATGTCGCCGAACTTGCCGTCGGGGCGGCGCGGGGCCGCCAGGGGCGGGGGCTCGCGGCGGGCCATGCCGAGGTAGCCGCCGACGAACAGCAGGACCAGGCCGAGGAGGACGCCGGCGGCCGGGATGTAGCTGCGCACCATGTCGATCTTCAGGGCCTCGCCGTTCGCCATGTCGACCAGGGCCTTCTGGTCCTTGTCGACGGTGATGAGGTCGGCCTGGGCGACGATCATGGAGCCCTTGCCGTCCGGCGTGCGGACGCTGCTGCGGATGTTCTGGCGGTGCTTGACCGGGATGCCCGTGCGCGGGTCGACCCAGACGGTGTTGTAGGCCTCGGCGTACCGGTCGACCTTCTGGTCGCCCGCGTCGTCGGGCAGGCCCAGCATCTTCGGCGGCAGCTTGGCGTCCAGCGCGGCCGTCTTGGTCAGCGGGATCGTCTGGGTGAACCGGTACGTCGTCAGGCCGTGGACCGTCTCGACGGCGTTGAACTGCATCGGCGCCGTCTGCTTGGTCGTCATGTCGAAGAACGGGTAGTCCCGCTTGTGCACGTTCGCGACCGGGAACAGCAGCCCGTACCCCGACATCCTCACGCCGTTGTCGCCGTCGACGTTGGTGCCGCAGCAGTTGGTCAGCGCGCCCGTCCGGCGGTCGAAGGCGATCCGGAAGCCCTGCATCTGGACGGGCTTGTCAGGCTTGTCCTGGTTGTAGATGTTGGTCGTGGAGTCCCAGACGGCGATCTTGTCGTTGCCCTCGTTGGCCCGGACGTCGCCGCGCACGGTGTTCCTGGCCAGCAGGGTCACCCCGGACTTGAACTTCCGCTCGGCCTCGTCGAAGTACGTGGAGTCCTTCGACTCCAGGCTCGTCACCTGGTAGCGGTTCAGCGGTGCGACGACCACCTGGTCGGCCACATAGAAACGGACGAGCGGCGCGAGCGTGAGGAAGAACGCGCCAAGGCCGATCAGGACCAGGCCGACCGGTCGCCGCATGAACACCTCCGGGGCTGCCGTCGTTCTCACGGCGGGCGGGGGCCTCGCCGTGCCGCGGGCCCCGCACCTCCAGCATGTCCGGGTCACCCTACCGGACGTGTGTACTGGTCGGTAAGCTCCCCGTTACCTCGGCGGCCTATCGAGGGCCCCCGGTCCCGCATGGCATCGCACCACACCGCAAGAGCGACGCGGCTCGGCACGGACGGCATAGCAAGAACGGGACGAACGGCTCGGCACGGCTCGGGTGACACGGCACGGTACGACACAACGGCTCGGCACTGCTCGGGTGACACGGCACCGCAAGAACGACACGGCACGGAGGGTGGGGTGGGGATGGCGGCGGCGCCCTCCAGGCGGGGTGAGCGCCGGGACGGGGGTGCTGTGGCGCCGCCCATCTCGGGGCATCAGGACACCCTGGACGGGGTCCGGGCCGTGGCGGCGCTCGCCGTTCTCGTCTTCCATGTCGCGAGCGCGGCCGGGTCCGTGACCGACCCGAACGGCATGGGGTGGCTGTTCAACGGCGGTCAGGTCGGCGTGCCGATCTTCTTCACGCTCTCGGGGCTGCTGCTCTACCGCCCGTGGGCGGCAGCCGTGCTGGACGGGCGGCCCGTCCCGCGGACGGCCGAGTACCTCCGCCGGCGCGTGTTCCGCATCATGCCCGCGTACTGGGCCGTGGTCGCGGTCTTCATGGCCACGGCCGGACGGGACCATGCCGCCGACCCGGTGACCTGGATCTCGCTGCTCACGCTGACCCAGACCTACCTGCCCGACCCGTGGTGGCCCGGCGACCTCGGCCCCGCGCATCTCGGCCAGATGTGGAGCCTCGTCGTCGAGGTCGGCTGGTACGTCACGCTCCCGGCCACCGCGGCGGTCCTCTCCTGGTACGCGCGGCGGACGCGCGCCCAGGACGTCGGCGTCCGCGCCCGGCGACTCCTCGTCGGCATCGGCGTCTACGCGGCGCTGTCGCTGCCCTGGACCGTCTCCATGTTCGTCCCGGAATGGCACTCCAAGATGGGGGTCTGGCTTCCGCGGTACTTCGTCTGGTTCGCGATCGGGATGGCGCTCGCGGTGGTGACGGTGTGGGCGCGGCTGGACGAGCGCCGTCCCGTGGCCGCGGTGTGCCGCGCCGTGTCGGACTCGTGGGCGGCGTGCTGGGCCGCGGCGGTGATGCTGTACGTGGTCGCGGCGACGCCCGCCGCCGGGCCGATCGGCCTCAAGCCGGACGTCTTCTGGACGTCCCTGCTGCACCTGATCGTGTTCGGGCTGTGCGCGGCGGCGTTCGCGGCGCCGGTGGTGCTCGCCCCGCCGGGGCACCCGGCGCTCGGCCCGATGCTCGGGAACCCGGTGATGCGGTTCCTCGGGCGGATCTCCTACGGCGTGTTCCTGTGGCAGCTTCCGATCATCGTCGGTTGGTACGACGCGACCGGCCGGGGATTCCGGGGGAGCGTTCTGACGGATCTGCCGCTGCTGGCCGCGGCGACCATCGCAGCGGGGGCACTGAGCTACTACCTGGTGGAGTGGCCGGTCCAGCGGCTGACCCGCCGCCGGGCCCCGGCCCGTCCGGCGGACCCTGCCCGGGCGCCGTCCAGCTGAGCGAGATCCGGCCGCCGGACTCACCGCCGCCGGGCGGCTTGGGCCGCCACAGCTCGATCGCGAGCCTGCCCACGATCACGAGCCCGAGGAGCTGGGGCGCGATGTCGCCGACCGGTCCGGACGGGGACGCCGGGTTGTCGAGCAGGTCGAGCCGGACGGCCGCGGCGAGGCAGCCCGCCCCGGCGAGCATGGCGAGCGCGACCGGCCACGGCGAGGCGAGGGCGCGCGGCACGGCGGAGCGGCGGGTGCGGGCCCAGCCGCAGACGGCCGCGACGGCGGCCGTGACGGCGAGGCCGGGAACCCCCGCGATCCAGCCGCCGAGCGCGGCGGCCAGAGCGAGAGCCGCCCAGGCGGGCCAGCCCGTCCCGGCGACGAGGGCGCGGGGGGACGGGCGTCGCCGGCGGCCGCGCCCGCCCGGCCAGAAGGCGGCGACCAGCAGCACGAGGAGCAGGGCGAGGCCGGATACGACGGCGATGCGCTGCGCCCGGTCGGGCGTGTAGGCGAGCTCGACGACGCCCCTGGTGCCCTGCGGGACGATCCAGCCCTGCTTCCATCCGTCGAGGCGGACGGCGCGCAGCTCGGTGCCGTTGACGGTCGCGCGCCACCCTGCGTTGAAGTTCTCGTTGACGGTGAGGAACGAGGAGGCGGCGGCGTCGACCTCCAGCCTGCGCGCGCTGGGCCCCCAGTCGAGGATCTTGACCTCCTGCGGCGCCCGGGCCGCCGCCCGGCCCGGCTTCGCGCCGACCGTCACCGTGTCGAGGCGGTAGGGGTCGAACGGCGCGGAGGCCAGCCGGTTCTGGCCCGCCCGCAGCGCGGCCGGGGTGCACGCGCTGAACCGCAGCGGCCGGCCCGCGAGCAGGTCGCCGAGCGTACCGGTCGCCTTGGTCTGGACGGCCTGGACGGTCTGGACGGTCTGGACGGCACCGCCGGCGATCCGCAGCTTCGGGCCGTACCCGCACGGCAGCCGCAGCGGGAAGGCGCGGACGTCCGGGAGCGGCCTGACTCCGGGGATGGCGAGGTCGACCACCTGGATGGGCTGGGCCTGCGTCTCCCTGAAGAAGGTGAACGTCAGGCGGTCGGTCGCCATCGGGGCGAACGTCAGCCTCCCCTGGGCGTCCGACAGCCCTTCGCGGACCTGGCCGTTCTCGCCCTCGACCCGGATGCGCAGCGGCCCCGACGCGGTGGGCGGGCGGGTGACCGTGACGGCGGACAGCTGCTTGCGCCCCTTCCACCGGACGGTGTACGTGGGCGCCTCGTCCTTCTCCCCGGCGATCCAGGACGTCTGCGGGTCGCCGTCGAAGGCCGACCGGGGCTGGTCGGCGGGGTGGTCGGACAGCGTGGACCCGGCGGCGACGACCGGGCGGCCGCGGGCGGCGGTGTAGCGCTCGATGAGCCGCCGGTCGGTGAGCACGGCGGTGCCGGTGACGGCGGCCCTGCCCGCGACGGCGGCGGTGAACGTCCGGTCGAACCCGTCCCCCTCCTCGTCGCCGGAGCCCAGGGACGGCGAGCACACCCAGCGGCGGTTGCCCTTCACGCACTCCCCCGCCGCTCCCGGCGCCCGGCTCATCACGTATGTCGCAGGCCCCCGGGAACCGGCGGGTGCGGGCATCGTGTACGTGCGGGCGGGCCGCACTCCGCCGATCGACAGCTCCGTGACGGCCGCGTGCGCGAAGCCGGGCACGGCCGGCTCGGAGGCCAGCGCGAGGATCCGCAGCCGCAGCCAGCGGGTCGGGCCGGCGGGCGCGCGGAGCGGCTGCCCGGTCGCGATCTTCTGGACGTCCTGCCGCACCGAACCGTTCTCGGTCTCGACGGCGACGCGCGCGACTGCGGGGCCGAGGGACGCGTCCTGGAGGAACGTGGCGGTGAGGCTCTGGACCTCGCGGGGCTTGTCGAAGTCGACGCGGAGCCACTGCCCGACCGGTCCGTTCCAGCCGCCCGTCCGCCAGGCGGTGAACTGGTCGCCGTCGAGCGCGGCGAACGGGGTCGCCTCGGGCTTGCGCGCCTGCGGGACCGCGTCGTCGCCCGCCGCCGACGTGGACGCGGTGACGTCGCGGACGCCGCCGCCGTAGGTCGCGTGGGTCGTGTAGCGCTTCCAGCCCTCGTCCAGGACGTCGGCGGCCTCGCCCTTGCGGGCGGCGGGGAGCGTCGGGGACGTCTGGTGCAGCTCCCCGAAGTTGCGGCGCAGCAGGCGGGGCGAGTCGGTCACGACCGGGGCGCCGCCGAGGTCGGCCGCGTCGTCGTCGAGCAGGACGGGCCCGTCGGGGAGCGCGCCGCCGTCGGCCATGGCGAGCAGCGACTCCGGCCCTCCGTACACGCGGACGGGGCTCACGGCGTCGGCGAGGTTCGCGACGCCGGCGGCGCCGCCGACCTCGTAGACCTCCAGCGCCGGGTACTTCTGGTCGACGGCGCTCACCGCGTCGTCGGCGGCTCCCCCGACGGGCGCGCCGAACGCGGCGACCCTGCGCATCCCCGGCGAGTCGGCGAGCGCCTGGTGGAGGCGGGCGGGCCAGGCGCCGCGCAGCGTCTCGCGCCGCAGGTCGTTGCGCACCAGGACGTACCGGACGCCCATCCGGCCGAGGAAGGCGCTCAGGCCGGGCGACCCCTGCCCGGACCGGACCTGCTGGTCGATCGCGTCCAGCGCGCGCGTGTATCCGGGCGACCCGGCCGGGACGAGCTGCCGGACGCCCCAGCGCGCCGACAGCAGCGGCTGGACGATGTCGTCCATCGGGCGGCCCCACAGGTACTCGCCGAACGGCGCTCCCGGGACGGCCAGCACGCCCTGCCGCCCGGCCCGCGCGTTGATCCAGGTCGCCGCGTCCCGCCAGTAGCGGGGCACCTCGTTGAACTCGCCCGACCCGGTCAGGCCGTTCGAGGCGGCCGTGAGGCCGATGCCGCCGAGCGCGACGGCGGCGGCCACCGGCAGGCTGAGCAGCGAGGCGGGCCGGAGGCCGGACGCGGGCCCCGCGGCAGGACCTGCCCCGGGGCCCGGGCTCCGCGCGCCGTCCGCCGGGTGCGCGCGGCGGGCCGCCGCGACGATCAGATGGGCGAGGCCGAGCGCGAGCGGCAGCCGGACGACCGCGTCGAACTTGTGGAGGTTGCGCATCGGGGCGAGCGGGCCGTCCAGCAGGTCGCGGAGCTGCCCGGCGAACGGGCTCGGCACGTCGCTGATGTGGCCCGTCGACAGGATCGCCAGTCCGGCGAGCAGCGTGAGCAGCAGGAACGTGCGCTCGGGCAGCAGCCGGCTCAGCAGCCCGGCGAGGCCGAGCGCGGCGGCGAGGCCCGTGCAGACGATCGCCACCGGGCCGAGCGACAGGCCGTGCCCGACCGGCGCCCAGACCTGCCCGTCCACGACCAGGTAGTTGACCCAGCGCTCCGCGCCGCGCAGCACGTTGACCAGGCCGGTCGGCCCCGCCGTCGTCTCGGCCTTCTCGGTGTAGGTCAGCCAGGAGAACCCGTACGTCCCGGTGAGCAGCAGCGGGACGAGCCACCAGGCCGTGGCCGCGCCCGCGCCCAGCGACCACCACGCGAGCATCCGCGCCCGGAACGAGCCGCGCGGCCGCGTCACCACGTACACGACCGGGACGACCAGCACGGCGACGGTCGCGGTCGCGTTGATGCCGCCGCAGCAGGCGATCGTGAGCCCCGACGCGGCCGCGGCCCTGAGCCGCCCGGTATCCCCGGTCGCCGCGCCGACCAGCGGAAGGACGATCCAGGGCAGCATCGCGACCGGCAGGTACTCCGAGGAGATCTGCCCGAGCGTGGCGAGGCCGTTGGGGGCCAGCGCGTAGGCCATCGCCGCGAACAGGCGGGCGCCCTGCCCGGGCCCGCCCGCGGTGGAGGGGCCGCCGACACCGCCGGCGCCGCCGATGCCGAGCCGCCCCGCGAGCCGCCAGGTGCCGAGGAACGCCAGGCACATCAGCAGCGCCAGCCAGAACCGCTGGGTGATCCAGGCGGGCATCCCGGCCACGTCGCCGAGCGCGAAGAACGGCCCCATCGGGAACAGGTAGCCGACGGCCTGGTTCTGCAGCTGGCCGAACTGCTCCGGATCCCACAGGTGCAGGGCGCGGCCGAGGAACCCGAGCGGGTTCACCGCCATGTCGATCTTGGTGTCGGCGAGGATCGCGCCGGGCCGGGTGCCGAACGCGAGCGCGGTCAGCGCGAGGCAGCATGCGAGGACGCGCAGCCGCTCCCGCACGCGGCCCGCGATGTCCGGGCCGTCCGGCGCGGGTCGGCGGGACGCGCCGGCGCGGGGCGGATTCGCCTCTCCCACGGCCATGCTCGCCCTCTGCCCCTCTCCTGTGGTCCCCGGGGCCCTGCTCCCCGGGTGCTGCCCCGGACGTCAGCCAGGGTGTTCGTCACCGTACCTTCGGTCGCCCCGCGCACCGCCCGGATCGCCCCGGACCGCGGAGTCGATGAGGCCCCGCATCCGGGCGGCGGTGTGCGCCCAGTCGAACTCTGCCGCCCACCTCTGACATTCCGTGGCGACCCGATCGCGCTCCGTGCGGTCGGCCAGGTCCTTGAGGGCGCGCCGGACGACGTCGGCCTGGTCGTCGCCCGCTCGGACGAGCCATCCGGTGGTCCCGTCGCGGACGGCGTCGCGCAGGCCGTCCACGTCGTGGGCGACGGTCGGGACGCCGAGCGCCGCGGCCTCGATGACGCTGAGTCCCCAGCCCTCGCCCTGGGACGTGCTGAGATGCAGGTCGGCGCGGGCGACCAGGGCCGCCTTCACGTTCTCGGGGACGTAGCCGTGGGCGACGACGATCTTCTCCAGGCCGCGGTCTTCGATCCCGGCGGCGAGCAAGCCCGCTTCAGGGCCGTCCCCGACGATGTGGAGCTTCAGCCCTGGATGGGTCTCGGCGAGGTCCGCGGCGAGGTCGAGGAGCAAGGAAAGGCGCTTGTGCGGGACGAGCCGGGTCACGCAGACGAGGTCAGGGTCCCCGGCGGGCTCCGTGACCACGCCGTCGGGTTCGGCGACCACCGTTCCGTTGTGGACGACGTGGGTCGGCCCCGTCCAGCCCAGTCGCTCCCTGACGGCGCGCTGCGTGGATGGCGAGACGACCACGAACGCATGCCGCCGGTACGTCCAGCGGCTCACCGGGCCCTCCAGGACCTGGCCGATCCAAGCGAGCCATCTGGGGAAGTACAAGCCGAACTGGGCGTCGTGCACATGGTGGATGACGCAGAACACCGGTACGCGCCGTGGCAGAACCCACGGCGTGAAGAACGGGATGCCGTTCTGGCAGTCGATGACCGCGTCGAAGCGTCCCCGCCCCAGGCGGAACCCCAGCATCCACAGCAGCACGAGGGGGTAGACGGTGAAACGGCCGCCGAGACGCACGAACTCCACGTCCTCGACCCGTTCCCTGCGCTTCTGCCCCGGCGCCCTGCTCGTCACGTAGTGGACGCGGGCTCCTTCACCGGCGAGCCTGCGCGCCAGTTCCCAGGCGTAGCGCTCGGCGCCGCCGGCGGCGGGATGCCAGGGATCCCGCCAGTTGACGACCGCCAGCCGCAGTTTCTCGCTCATCCCGTCTTCGCGCGCGACGTGGAGGCGTTCTCCGGCAGGGCGACCGGCTTCGCCAGGGCGACCGGGTTCGCCAGGGCGACCGGGTTCGACAGGGTGGTCGAGTTTGCCAGGGTCAGGGACTCCGCCAGGGCGACCGGCACCGGGACCGGCTCCCCCAGGGCCGCCCGGAGCGGGACGATCGGGATGTTCGACACCACCGGCACGAAGGGCAGCCGGAATCCGGCGCGCGCCCGGATCCGGACCAGGTCGAGCAGGCATTGCAGCGAGTGCCGCCGGACCGAGAACGTCGACCCCGGCCGGTCGCGCCAGATCACCGGGATGTCCGTGACCGACGCCCCCCGCCGCACGCAGTGGGCGAGGAGCTCGACGTCGAACGAGAAGCCGACCGTGCGCAGGTCCGCCGCCGCGGCCCGCCCCAGCGGGCCGTAGAAGAACTTGAACCCGCACTGGGTGTCGGGGATGCCGCCCACGAGGTCGCGGACGATCCGGTTGAACGTGATGGCGCCGAGGCGCCTGACGGGCAGCGCGTACCCCTGGACGACCGACCGACCGTGGCGCCTTGACCCGACCACGACCGGGCGGCCCTCGCGCAGCAGGACGATGGCTTCGTCCAGCGCGGCGAGGTCTGTTGCCATATCGGCGTCCATGAACCCCACGTAGGGGGCCCGTGTCTCGAGCAGTCCGGCCCGGACCGCCGCTCCCTTTCCCCGGCGTTCGCAGCGCACCAGCCGGACGGGGACCGGCCCCGCCCAGGCCTCGACGATCCCGGCCGTCCCGTCGGTGCTGGCGTTGTCGACGACGATGACCGCCGCCCGCACCGGCAGCGCGGCGAGCTTGGCGCACAGCAGATCCAGCCCCGCCGGAAGCCGGTCGGCCTCGTTGTGGGCGGGGACGACGATCTCCAGGAGCGCCGGCCGGTCACGCCAGGTCCCCATCAGGGCCTACACGTCACCGGGAGCCGTAGTTGTACAGCGGCTTGATGACGGGGTCCTTCTGGGAGGCGTTCGCGAGCTGGACGGCGCCGAACGACGCTCCGGCGGCCAGCAGGACGCCGACGATTGCGGCGATGGCGATGCGCATCAGGGGGTCCTTCGTCGGGGGTCGGATCTGCGGCGCGTGATACCGCCGAGTAACGGGAAGCTCAGAGTAGTCCCTGAGGGCAGGATTGACCAGAAAACGGCCAGACTCGTCACCGCCCACGCGGCCGCCGCGGGCGCGGCCGGGACCGCGTCCCGGACTCCCCCACCGGCCCCCTCGATCCGGTAGACGACCAGGTCAGGGCCGCGCAGGACCTCGGTGGCGGCGCCGGAGGGACGGTTGGCGCCCGGCTCCGCGTCCACGACGACGTACCGTACGCCCTCGTCACGCAGCGTCGCCGCGGGCGGTGTTCCGGTCCGCGCGGCGGGCGCGAGCCTGATCGCCCTGGGGTCCTCGGGCGCGACGGTCGTCCCGCCCACGGTGACGGCGTCGTCCACGATGACGCGGCGGTGCAGGTAGCGGGGCAACGGGTCGAGTACCCGGCGGCCGTGGTTCCACGGGTAGCTCCGGTAGGACGCCCACGGCAGGACCAGCACGTCCCCGGACGCCGGGTCGCCGTCGATGATCTGCCGTGCGCGGGCCCAGTCGCCGGGGTATCGGACGGACCGCAAGTCCCCCGCCGCGCCCCACGCCAGTGTCGGCAGCAGGAGCACCGGAACGGCCGCCGCGCCGGCGGCCACTCCCGGCCACCTGGCCTCGGCCGCCCGGTCGGCGGCCGCACCGAGCCCCACGGCGACCACGACGGCGAGCGGGGCCGCGTACTGCTGCCCGTCGCGGAGGACGGCGAACCCCGGCCAGAGGTCGATGAGGACTTGGAGGACCGGGGCCGCCACCGCGCCGAGAGCCGCCACGGCGAACCCGATCGCCGCCGCCACGGCCGCGCCCCTCCACCAGACGGGCTCGCGGCACCATCGCCAGTAGGCGGCCAGCGCGATGAGCACCACGAGCAGCCAGAGCGTCGCGGTGACCGGCGCCCCGTAGCCGCGCGGCACCGTCTCGCCGTTCCAGACCCCGCCGAGCAGGAGCAGGCTCCCGAGCGTCCCGAACGGTGTGTCCGCCCTGGCCGCGAACAGGTCGACGGCCGTCCCGTCCCCTGGCACACCGGCCGGACGCAGCGCTCCCGGTATCAGCCACGGCAGGCTCAGCACGCCCGCGGCGGCCACGACCCGCAGGCCGGCGCGGAGGCGCTGGACCCTTGCCGAGCTCACGAGGGCGACGGCCAGGGCCGTCAGGGCCGAGACCGTCAAGGCCGCGAAACCGCCGATCGCGGCGGGGAGCAGGGTCCGGACGAGGCGGCGGCCGCCGCCGGGCTCCTCCGTCCGCGCGGCCGCCGCGACCACCCAGGGCAGGGCCGCGTAGCCGAGGAGGAGCGCCCACTGCCCCAGCAGCAGCCGCTCGGCGACGAACGGGTTCCAGGCGTAGCAGACGCCGGCGGCCAGGCGCGGCGGCAGCCGGGGCGACGGGACCAGCGAGGCCGCCGACGTGCACGCCGTCACGAAGACCGCGAGCAGGACGAGCTTCTGCACCGCGTCCGCCGGGAACACGGTGGAGAGCGCGGTGACGAACGCGTCGCTCGGCACGTGCCGGGGCACGACCCCGGTCAGCCCGAACGTCATGCGGGTGAACGCCGGATCGGGCACGAACACCATGTCGTAGGACAGCACGAAGCCGGGCGCGAGCCCCGGCCCCAGTGCCGCGAGCCCGAGCCCGAGGCCGGTGAGGGCGGCCACCAGGTGCCGCGTCCGGTCGGTCAAGCAGTCCGCTCCCGCATGTGAGCCTGGACGCTACCCGACCGGCTCGGGGTCCCGGGGCAGGCCGAGGATCCGCTCGCCGATCACGTTCAGGTTGACCTCGGTGGTGCCGCCGCCGATCGTCATCGCCCGGGACGCGAGCAGGTAGCGGGTCCAGCGGGCGCGCAGGGGGTCGCGCCGCCCGCCGGTCAGGGCGCCCTCCTCGCCGAGCAGCGTGAACCCGAACTCGGTGACCTGCTGGCCGTGCTCCATCGCCACCAGCTTGCGGACGTTCGCCGTCGCCCCCGGGTCCGTGCCCGACAGCCGCTTGAGCGTGGCGCGCAGCCCGAGCAGGTTGAACGCGTGCTCGTCGCAGGCCAGCCGGCCGACGGCGGCGCGGACGACCGGGTCCCCGTCCAGGCCGAGCTCGGCCGCGAGGGCGAGCAGCTTGGGCAGGTCGCCGCCGAGCTGGAAGCTGCTCGTCAGGCCGACCCGCTCGTTCGCCAGCGTCGTGCGGGCGACGCGCCAGCCCTCGTTGACCGGCCCCACCACGAGGTCGTCCGGCACGAACACGCCGTCCAGGAACACCTCGTTGAACACGGCGTCGCCGGTGCACTCGCGCAGCGGGCGGACCTCGATGCCGGGCGAGGACATGTCGACGAGGAAGTAGGTGATCCCGTCGTGCTTGGGACGGTCCGGATCGGTGCGGGCGACGCAGATCCCCCACTGCGCCTCGCGGGCCAGCGACGTCCAGATCTTCTGCCCGGTGATCTTCCAGCCGCCCTCGACGCGCTCGGCGCGCGTCCGCAGCCCGGCGAGGTCGGAGCCCGCGCCCGGCTCGGAGAACAGCTGGCACCAGATGATCTCGCCGCGCAGCGTCGGCGGCAGGAACCGCTCCTGCTGCTCGGGCGTGCCGTACTGGACCAGCGACGGGACGACCCACGCCGCGATCATCAGCGGCACCGGGCGCACCTTCGCCGCCTTGAGCTCCTGCTGGATCACGATCTGTTCGAGCGGCCCGGCGCCGCGACCCCACGGCGTCGGCAGGTGCGGCGTCACCCAGCCGCCCTCCGCCATCGCGGCGCGCTGTTCGAGCGGCTCCATCGCGGCCAGCTCGGCGACGCGGGCCCGGATCTCCTCGCGGACCGGCGCCGCGTCCTCGGCCAGCTCGATGCTCATCGGACGCCGGACGCCCTTGACCGCCAGCGCGGCGAGGGTCGCCTGGTGCTTGCTCGTCCGTCCTAGGAGCGCGCGGAGGGTCAGGGCCCGCCGGTAGAGGAGGTGGGCATCGTGCTCATAGGTGTAGCCGATGCCTCCATGAACCTGGATGTTGCCTTCGGCGCAGGTCACGGCGGCGTCCGCTGCTAGGGCGGCGGCTACTGCGATGGCGTAGTCGCGCTGTTCTTCTGGCTCGTCCAGAGCGCGCGCGGCGTCCCAAACGGCTGCCCTGGCGCGCTCCACGGCGATGAGCATGCGCGCGCACTTGTGCTTGACGCCCTGGAACTGGCCGATCGGACGGCCGAACTGCTCACGCAGCTTCGCGTACGCGACGGCGTCGTCCAGGGCCCGGCCCGCGACCCCGCATGCCTCGGCCCCAAGAAGGACGACGGCGAGGGCATGCACGTTCACGCCGCTCATGACACTCTCGTCCGGTAGAGACACGTCCGTGACCGTGACCGATCCGACCGGGCGGGTGATGTCGAGGGACTCCAGCGGCTCGACGGTGACGTCGTCCCGCCGCAGGACGACCCAGCGGTCACCGGCCGGGAGCACGAAGAGGTCGGCCAGGGGCGCGCCCAGCACCGGCTGCACCGTCCCGGAGACGGTGGAGCCGTCGATGTCGAGGCCCGCCGAAAGCCCGACCGCCGCCTTCCCGGTCCCGTCGACGAGCCCGCGCACGTCGGCCCCGGCCGCGTGCATGATCGCCGACGCCAGCACGGTGGGGGTGTACAGGCCGGGGGCGAGCGCCCGGCCCAGCTCCTCCAGCACGACGGCCTGCTCCAGGATCCCGAATCCGTCGCCGCCGGCGTCCTCGGGCAGGTGCAGTCCGAGGAGGCCCTGCTCGGCGAGCGCGGGCCAGAACCCCGCGTCCGCGTCCCGGACGGCCTGCCGCGTGACGGCACGCTCGGTGAAGCCGCGCACCGACGCCGCGAGCGCCTCGTGTTCCTCGGTCAGCCCGATGCCCATGACCACACCTTTCTCGGAGGTGGCCACAGCCTATTAGAACGGCATTCGGTTGTCAGGAACGGGCCCGGGCCGAGAGGGCCGGGTCAGGCGGCGATCTTGAGCTGGCCGAGGAACTCGTTGATGTCGGGCCACCGCTGGCGGTGCGTGTTCGGCATCGACGCGAACACGACCGCGGGCGACTTGCGGCCGGTGTCGACCACCGCCATGGCGACGATCTCGCCGGTCGCGCGCACCCCGGCCCGCTTGTAGGTGAGGTAGGAGGCGACCAGCCAGCCCTTGTGCCCGTCGATGTTCAGGGCCTGCGACGCCAGGGGCGCCGACTTGTGCGGGAACGCGTAGTACTGCGCCTCGTAACCCTTGGCGGCCAGCCCGGCCACGTTCTTCACGCTGTCGGGCCCCTGGTAGGCGCTCTGCAGGGTGGGGATCAGCGTGCCGGTGAGGAACTGCCCGTACCAGAGCCGTTCCGCCTGCCGCTCCGTCACCAGGACCTGCTGCCCCGACCAGCCCGGCGTGCCCAGCTTGTTCTTCTTGGTGGGCACCTGCCAGGGGGCCGCGAGCCGCGGATACGACAGCCCGGAGTGGACGTCGTTGACCCGCCCGAGCATCCGGCTCGGCTTGCCGCGGAACGTCGCGAGCGGCTTGTCCGGCGGCATCTCCACCTGCGCCGCCTCGGACTGCTCCGCCGCGGCCCGCCGGTCGGCGTTGCCGGACGTCTCGGACGTGTCGGCCGGCTCGTCGTCGCCGTTCTTCATGAAGTACACGCCGCCGGCCGCGAGCAGCGCGACCACCAGCAGTCCGATCCCGCCGAACAGCACGAGCCGGGAGCGGCCGCCGCCCTCGTCGAGGGCGTCGCGCCGCGGCTTCGGCGAGCCGCCGAGCTTGGCGTCGGCCGCGCTCTCGTCCGCCATCCAGTCGGGCATCTGCCAGTTGCCGCTGCTCGGCTTGCCGGGCTTCGCCGGCTGCCCGGACCCGGTCGGGACGGCCGGCACGTACCGGTCGTCGCCCTCGCCGTCGTCACCGGCGCCCTCGTCGAAGAGCGAGCCCTCCCACTGGGGCGCCTCCTCGGTCACGGGGGCGACCTTCACGTCCTCGGCGGCGGCCTCGTCGCCGGGCGCCGCCTGCTCGGCGGGCGCGGCCTTCTCGGCCGGCGCGGCCTTCTCGGCCGGCGCGGCCTCCTCGGCGGGCGCGGACTCCTCGCCCAGCGCCTCCGGCCGTCCGGTCTCGACCTTGCCCCAGACGTCGTGCGTCCCGGCGCCCTCGCCGGGCGCGGAGAACTCGGTGCGCCCCGTCGGCGGGGGCACCGGCACCTCCGGCACCTTCGGCTCGGAGAAGGCCGCCTGCGGCCCCGTCGCGCCGTCCGCGCCGTCCCGCGGCTCGCCCTCGCTCATTTCGGTCCAGCGCACGTTGCGCTCCCCCTGATCGGACATGCGGCACACGTTACGCGAAGATCACCCATGGCGTTCCGGCCGGTAATCACGCTCAGGACACATCTTCTTATCGCCTCAGTGTTGGTTTCGCGCCGCCTCGGTGCGGGTCTTTCGGACGCAGGGCCATTCGCGGCCAGGACGGCAGGGGCCTCATTGCGCGCTGGTCAGGGCCGCCTCGGCCGGCGGCTCGCCGGCGAGGCGCTCCCGGGCCAGCAGCGTCGCGCCCGCCACCGCGCCCGGCATCGCCAGCACCGCGCCCAGCGGAATGAGAAACACCACAAAGGTCGCCGCGCCGAACCCGACGACGAGCGGGCGGTCCGCCTTCAGCCGCGCGAACCGCTCCCGGCGCCGCAGCCCGCGCCGCTCCAGCGCGATCGACGTGAGCTCGCCCGCGAGGAAGTAGCCCGACACCAGCGCCGCGACCACCGGCACGACCGTCTGCCCCACCACCGGCAGGAACCCGCAGGCGAAGAACACGACCGCGAACACCAGCGCCACGGCGCCGAGGATCAGCGTGTCCTTGACCGCCCGCCCGATCTGGACCAGCAGCGGGACGTCCGGGTCCGGCGGCGCGCCGCCCTGCGACTCCTCCACCCGGACCGCGATGGCCTCGTAGAACGGGTCGCCCACCAGCAGCGTCACCGCCGTGAACGTGATGACGGCGAGGAACAGCGCCGACCCGTACAGGGCGAGCCCGGCGACGACCCGCGCCGACGTCCGCGCCGCGTCCGGCCAGCCGTCGGCGAACCCCGTCACCCATCCGGCCAGGTCGTCGAGCCGGTACGCCAGGAAGACCAGCGCCGCGACGTACACCGCCAGGACGATCAGCGCGGGGATCAGCCCGAACAGCCACTGGGCCGGGTGCCGCGCCGCCCATCCGATGCCGCGCAGCAGGTACCCCACGCCGTTGAAGAGGTCCTTGAACGCGGACGGGCGCGGCCTCTGCCGGGGCTCGGGCGAGCGCGGGTCCGGCTGCGGGCCTCCCGGCCGCGCGGCTCCGGGCTGCGGGGCCGGCGGCCGGCCGGGCTGCTGCGGCGGGACCGGCCGCGGTGGCGGGGTCGGCCGGGCTGGAGGGGGCGGCTGGGGACCGTTCCATGCGCCGGGCCGGTCCGGCGGGCCGTGCGGTTGGCTCACGCAGCCTGACCCTATAGGGCTGGCAGCCCCACAAGGCGGGCCGAACGGTCCCAAACCGCACGTCTGAGTTGCGGATCCTTCAACGCCCCCACCGTCGGCAGCATCCCGGCGCCCGGCGTCGAGCTGTAGTAGCCGCCGCTGCGGCCCTCGAACTCCTCGTCCAGCGCGAGCCGCAGCGCCATCCGGGCCCCCTGCTCCGGCGTCCGCAGCACCGGAGTGCGCGAGAACAGCCCCATGACGCGCTCGGTCCCGCGGACGTCCCTGCCCAGGCTCGTCGCGGTGAGCCCCGGGCAGACCGCGTTCGCCGTGACGCCGCTGCCCTCCATCCGCCTGGCCAGCTCCTGCGCGAACATGATGTTGAGGAGCTTGGACCGGCCGTACACCCGCAGCGCCCCGGCCGGGCCGTACGACCGGGGCTCGGCCATCCGCTCGACGTCGAGCCGGTCCGCGAACCGGTGCGCCTCGGACGCCACGACGACCACCCGCGACGGCGCGCCCTTCTCCAGCAGCCCCAGCAGCAGGTTCGTCAGCAGGAAGGGCCCCAGATGGTTGGTCGCGACCACGCGGTCGTACCCGTCCGCGCTTACCTTGGCCCGCAGCAGGTACACGCCCGCGTTGTCGACCAGGACGTGCAGCCGGTCGAACCGCTCCTCCAGCGACGCCGCGACCCGCCGGACGTCCATCTGCACCGACAGGTCCCCCAGGAACGTCTCGATCCGCGCGTCCGGGACGTCCTTTGTCAGCTCCTCCACCGCCGCGGCGGCGCGCAGCTCGTTCCGGCAGACGATCCCCACCAGGAGCCCCGCCCGCGCCAGGCCCCGCGCGATCTCCTTCCCGATCCCGGACGTCCCGCCGGTGACAATCGCGATCTTGCGCTCCATCCCTCCACCGAACCACCCGCCGCAACCCCCGGCAAACGGCACGGCGCTTCCGGACGGTAACGGCGCGGCGTCCCGGATATAACGGCACGGCGTCCCGGAGATACGGCGCCGCTCAGCCGCCCCCCGCGACCGCCCGCCGGGCCTTCACCCAGAGCTTGTACAGGAGCCGCTGCCACTCCGGCTGCAGCAGGTGCACCAGGAGGTCCTCCTTGGTGGTCCGGCGCGCCCGCCGGGTGCCCGCCCAGGTGCGGACGAGGTCCGTGAGGAGGGTCCGCCGCGCCGGGTCGCCGCCCGCAACCATGGCGAACAGGGAGACGATCCCCGGCCGCAGGGCGGGACGCGCCGCCGCCGTCTCCAGCCACAGCATGGCCACCTCGGGAAAGCGGCCGAACCCGGTCCCGGTCCTCAGCTCGGCGGCCATGGCGACCGACCACGGCGGCACGCACGCCTGGGCCGGAACGGCCGCCGACGCCGTCAGCACGGCGGCGAGGCCGGCGGTGTCTCGTTCGGCCGCCAGATCCAGGAACAGCGCCGTCGCCAGTTGCGCGCGGACCTCGGCCTCCCGGGGCGGGCTGCCGTCGGCGTTGCGCGCCCAGGCGAGCGTCAGGTCGAGCATCGCGCGTCGGTCGTGCGCCGCCAGTTCGCGCGCGGCGCCCAGCGCCGCCGCCCGGAGCCGCTCGCCCCCCTGGCGCGCCAGACGGTCGACGGCGCCCAGCGTGATGTTCCACAGCCACGTGTCGCGCGCCGGCGCGTCCGGCAGGAGGTCGAGCAGGACCCGCAGGCCCGTCCGGGCGCGCCGCTCGGCGTCGGCCTCCACCCTCAGCGGCACCGACGACCCGCACCACGCGGCGGCCGCGCGGACGACCTCCCGCCGGTTCGCCTCCGCGAGGGTCCGCACCACGTCCAGTACCTCGTCCCGCACCTGCTCGTTGCCGTAGGTCGCGAGATGCTTCAGGCGGGTCAGGGCGACCGTCGCGTAGGACTCGCCGACCACCTGGCACACGCGCGCCACCGTCAGCTTCAACGTCTGCGGGGCGTTCCGGTTGTTGGCCCATTCGTAGAGGCCCCTGCGCACCCGGCCCCCGACCAGCGGGTCCAGGCAGGTCCGCGCCAGGGCGACGTAGGCGAGGTCGGCCTTCCCGTCGGAGGCCCAGCCCCCGGCCACCTGGACGATCTTCGCCGCCGCCCCGCTCTCGGCGGCGAGGTCGGCGAACACCTCGACGAGCTTCTGGCGGCGTCCCGGGTCGAGCGCCAGCACGGTGTCGCTCGGCAGGGCCGACAGCCACTCCAGCAGGTCCATCCGCACCAGCGGGTAGTCGTCGCAGACGTGCCGCAGGACCGAGGAGGCGTAGCCGTGCCGGCGGAACACGATCCGGTCGTCCGCGCGGTCGGCGCCGAGCAGCTCGCTCAGCCCTGTGGACGGGCACCAGGCGAGCCCGCCGCCCTCGACGTTGATCTCGAGGTGCCGCGCCAGCGACATCGCGGCGCCGTACACGCTGGTCTCGTCGGCCGGGCCGATCGCCGCGGCCGCGATCAGCAGGGTCTGGTCCCGCAGCCCGGGGTGCTCGGCGAACCAGCCGCACAGCTGGTCCTTCCAGCCCCGGTAGGCCCGCTCGACCTCCCCCTCCTCGCCGATCTCGATGACGAGGTCGGCGAGCCGGCGGGCGTCCCCCGGTAAGGCGCCCCGCAGCAGTTCGGCGGTGCGCGACCAGGCGGGCCAGCGCGTCCCGCCGAGGCCCGCCCGGTGCAGCCGGCTCCGGTAGACGAGGTCCGCGGGCGGCGGCTCCACCTGGACGATCGGCAGGAAGCCGGCGAACCGGCGCAACTCGGTCTCGTTCCCGACGACGAGCAGGAAGCCCCCGGCCCTCTCGATCCTCTCCTTGCATGACCACAGCCGCTTCTCGTCGTCGTCGGTCCCGCGCACCAAGTACCCGAGCTGCGCGCTCGGGCCCTCCTCCACGTCGTCCTCCTCGGGAGAGAACAGGTGGACGGGCATCCCCGGACGGAGCTCCCGCAGCGCGGCGATCGCCGTGGTCGACACCCCGGCTCCCGGGGGGCCGGCCAGCCCGATCGCATGGTGACGCCCGAGGACGGTCACGATCTGGTCGTGGTTGCGGGCGCGCACGTACCCGGCGACGCGCTCGTCCACGTCGGCCTCCCCCAGCATCATCGACCGGCGCTTGTGCACCTCGACGAGCTGCTGGACGATCAGGTCGCGGGACACCGTGTTGCCGATCACGTTCTGGGCCCCGTCGCCGCTGATCGTGAAGTCCTCCATCGACGTCATCGGCGCTCCTGCCGGAAGTCGCCGCCGACGGTGTTCCCGATCGCGTTCTGGGCGCCGTCCCCGTTGATCGTGACGCCGTTGACGGACGTCCCGCCGGACGGGGCCGGGGGCGCGGAGGGGGCGGCCTCCTGCGGCGGTCGCTCGCGCCGGTCGGGCCGCGGCCCCTCGGACGGGACGGGCACGTAGAGGTAGGCGGGCCGGTCGAACTGCTTCACCTGGACCCTGACCTCGGTGAACTGGCTCTCGCGCAGGCCGCTCCGCCCGCCCGCGACGTAGGGGGTGAACAGCTCCGCCGAGAGCAGGAAGGCCGCGAAGGTCACCTCGGGGTCGCTGTCGTCGAGCGCGGCCCGCAGCGGCTTCCCGTCCAGCAGGCGGCAGGCGTCGATGACGGCGGTGGAGATGCCGGGCGCGTCGGGGCGCTCGTCGTCCACGAGCCCGACGTGCAGGGCGGCGCGCAGGCGGAGCCGCATCCCCCGCGCGCGCAGCCTCGGGGCGCACTCGGCCAGGGCGTCCTGGAGGCGCCGGGGGAACGGATCGATGAGCGCGGGCACCGCCTCGTGCGGCAGGACGGCGAGGATCCCGTCCCCCGTGCTCTCCATGAACCGGACGTCGTCCCATGCCTGGCCGAGCCCGCTCTCGGCGCAGGCCGCGGCCAGCACGCGCCGGATCTCCAGGTGGACGTCCGGCAGGTCGGCGTCGCGATGCGCGCTGAACTTCTCGGCGTCCACGACGAGAACAGCACGGTATTGCTCCATAGGGCCCCCTCCACTCATGCGGACGGCAACCACTGTGGAGCCGAAGCGCCGGAAGAACTGTCGGAATTCAGACAGAACCGCGGCCCGATGCGGCCAGCTCGCGGAGGCGGGGCAGATCGGTGATGACGGTGCGGCCGCGCTCGGTGGAGACGACGCCGAGGTCGCGCAGCCGCGCCAGCTCGGCCGCGACGACACTGCGGGAGAGCCCGACCGCCTGGCCGATCTCCAGTTGGCCGAGCCCCACACCGGGCGGCCCGTCCCCGGCCGGCACGGCGAGGCGCAGGAGGGCCCGCATGACACGGGGACCGGCGGACAGGGCCGCCGTCTCCGCGCGCCAAGCCTCCCCCTCGCGCAGGCGCCGCATCGCACGCCGCAGCATCTCCTCCTCCGCCCCGGCCGAGCGCAGCAGGGAACGGAAGCGGTCCGCGGGCAGGACGCGCGTGACGCACGGATCCATCGCGACGGCCGTCGCGGAGCGGTCGTCGCCGCCGAGCACGGCGATCTCCCCGAGGATCTCGCCCGGCCCCCGGACGGCGAGCAGGAGCACCTCGCCGTCCGGAAGGGTCAGCAGCGCCTTGATCCGGCCCCGCGTCAGGAGCAGGACGTGCGTCGCGGGGTCGCCCTGGCGGAGCAGGACGTCGCCCGCGGCGAACCGCCGCTCCGCGCCGGCCGCGACGAGCGACTCCCAGATGCCCACCGTCCCATGATGCTCCCCGCCGGCGCCCCTGGCACCGAAGTGGAACACGTTCTAGTATTTCGGCCATGAGGTTCACCTACGCCGAGGCCATGACCGATCCGTCGTACTACCTGCCGCTGGCCAGGGCCGCCGAGGCGGCCGGGTACACGAGCATGTCGGTCGCCGACTCGCTGGTGTATCCGAAGGAGTCGGACTCGGTGTACCCGTACACCCCCGACGGCGACCGGGGGTTCCTGGAGGACAAGCCGTTCATCGAGACGTTCACGCTGATCGCGGCCATGGGGGCGGTGACCGAACGGCTGAGGTTCACGCCGTTCGTCCTCAAGCTGCCGGTACGTCCGCCCGTGCTGGTGGCGAAGCAGGCCACCTCGGTCGCGTGCCTGACCGGCGGGCGGCTCGGCCTGGGCGTCGGGCTCAGCCCATGGCGGGAGGACTTCGAGGTCATGGGCGTCCCTTGGGAGCGGCGGGGCAGGCGCATGGACGAGGCCATCGACATCGTGCGGGGGCTGAGCGGCGGCGAGTACTTCGAGTACCACGGCGAGCACTTCGACGTCCCGGCGCTCAAGATCTGCCCGGCGCAGCCGTTCCCGATCCTGGTCGGCGGGCACAGCGAGGCCGCGCTGCGCCGCGCCGTGGTGCGCGGGGACGGCTGGATGCACGCCGGCGGCGACGACCTCGACGACCTGCTCGCCAGGCTGGGCCGCATCCGCGAGGCGGAGGGCAAGGCCGGCGACCCCTTCGAGGTGCACGTCATCTCGATGGACGCCTACACGCCCGACGGGGTGAAGCGGCTGGAGGACAAGGGCGTCACCGACGTGATCGTCGGCTTCCGGATGCCCTACGCCAAGGGCCCCGACACCGAGCCGCTGGACAAGAAGATCGAGCACCTCGAACGGTTCGCCGAGGCCGTCATCGCGAAGACGGCCTCCTGACCCCGAAACGAGAACACGTTACAGTGGACGCCATCAGCTGGGACGCCCCCGACGCGGACCACCCGGCCCGCCGCGCCGCCCGCGCCTCCATGACCGCCGTCGCCGAGGGCCGCAAGGCCGACTGGCTGGCCCTCTTCGCCCCGGACGCCCTCATCGAGGACCCGGTCGGCCCGTCCTTCCTCGACCCGGCGGGCGCCGGCCACCGGGGCCCGGACGGCATCGAGAACTTCTGGAACTCCTTCATCTCCACGATCGCCGGCTTCCGCTTCCGCGTCGCCGACTCGTTCGCCAACGGCCCCTGCTGTGCCAACGTCGCGACGATCACGACCACGACGCCGGACGGCGCCACGATGACCATCGACTGCGTCCTCGTCTACACGGTGGACGACGCGGGCAAGATCACCTCCCTGCGCGCCCACTGGGAGCCCGACCGCGCCATGGCCACCCTCACCACCTCCTGACATGCGATGACGCCGGGCCGGCGCGCGGGCCCGGCCGCTTGACAGGCCGTACTGTCCCCCGATACAAAACCAACTGGTTATAGAACCGGAAGGTTTGATCAGTGGACACCAGCACCCTGGACGCGACGTTCGCCGCGCTCGCCGACCCGACCAGGCGGGCCATCCTGGCCCGGCTGACCCGGGGCGAGGCGTCGGTGGGCGAGCTGGCCGCGCCGTTCGACATGAGCCAGCCCGCCGTGTCCAAGCACCTGCGCGTGCTGGAACGCGCCGGCCTCGTCACGCGCGGCCGAAACGCGCAGCGGCGGCCGTGCCGGCTCGAGGCCCGCCCGCTCCGGGACGCCCTGGCCTGGCTCGCGGACTTCCGCGAGTACTGGGAGGAGAGCTACCAGCGGCTCGACGACCTGCTCGCAAGGCTCGGGGAGCAAGACGAGCAGGACGACCCGTGACGACCTGGCCGCCTCGCGGCGCGGGCCTCGTCGTCAGCGCGCCGTCCGACACCGAGATCCTTCTCAGCCGGACGTTCGACGCGCCCCGGCACCGGGTGTTCGACGCGTTCACGCGGCCCGACCTGCTGAAGCAGTGGCACGGCGCCCGGGGCTGGCGGCTCGTCGTCTGCGAGGTCGACCTGCGTCCCGGCGGCGCCTGGCGCTTCGTATCCCACGGTCCAGGCGGCGCCGAGATGGGCTACGGCGGCGTCTTCTTCGAGGTGGACGCACCGGCGAGGCTGGTGCAGAGCGAGATCCACGACGGTTGGGAGGCCGGCGAGGCCCTGGTCACCACCGCCTTCGACGAGCGGGACGACCGCACCGCCGTGAACATCACCGTCCGGTACCCCACGCGCGAGACACGCGACAGTGTGCTCCGCGGCCCCATGCGACGCGGCGCGGGCGAGTCCTACGACCGGCTCGACGCCCTGCTATCGAAAGGACGCCACCCATGACCGAGTCCCAGCCCGCCGGCAACCCGGTGCTGCCCGTACGCCCGGGAATGCTCCTGCTCGAACTCGTCCCAGTGCCCGTCAGGGACATAGACCGCGCCAAGGACTTCTACACCGGCCTCGGCTTCAACGCCGACGTCGACGTGCGGCCCTCGGACGGCGTCCGTTACGTCCAGCTCACCCCACCCGGCTCGGCCTGCTCGATCGCACTTACGGAGGGCCTGCCCGGCATGGACATGCCGGTCGGTTCGCAGCGCGGGCTGCACCTGGTCGTCAGCGACATCGAGCAGGCCAGGTCCGACTTCATCGAGCGCGGCGCGGACGTCGCCCCCGTCGAGGACATGGGCGGCGTCTTCTACGCCTACTTCGCCGACCCGGACGGCAACACCTGGACCCTCCAGCACATGCCCTGGCGCGACTGAGCGGAACGTCCCGACCGGACCGGTCCTTCGGGGGCGCCGAACGGCGGGCCGGCGGAAGGCACCTCCCGTGAGAAGATCCACCGCAGTTCGTACCGGTTCTGACCGTGGAGGCGATGATGTACGCGGTGCCCCTTGGCGATGGCGCGGAGTTGCGGCCGCTCGAACCATGGCAGGCCGGAGAGTTCCTGGACCACATCGACCGGGGACGGGAGTTCATCGGCCGGCACGTCGGGCTCCCGGACCGCGTCACGGACCTGGAGTCCAGCCGTTCGCACCTGCAGGCGTACGCCGACAAGGCCGCAGCCGACAAGGGACGGATCTACGGCATATGGGCAGGCGGCAGGTTGGTGGGCGGCGTCCTCTTCGTGACGATGGACGTCGGGCAGGGCACCGCAGAGGCCGGCTGCTGGCTGGAGCCGTCCGCCGCGGGCAAGGGCCTCGTGACCAGGGCGGTGCGCGTCATCATCGACTGGGCCGTCGAAGAGCGGGGCATCCACCGGGTGGAATGGCTGGTCTCGTCCGCCAACCGGGCCAGCATCGCCGTGGCCGAGCGGCTCGGGATGACAAAGGAGGGCACGCTCCGCGAAAGTTACCTCTATCGCGGGAAGCGGCAGGACATGGAGGTCTGGTCGGTGCTCGCCCCAGAGTGGCGAGCGAGCAGGCAGGCGTCCTAGGTTCCTCAGTCCGCGGCGGGGGTCTTGGCGGGAGCGGGGACCGGTCCGGGCGCCCCGCCGGCCGTGATCTGCTCAAGTCGCCTGTGCCGTGTCTCCGGGCCGAAAAGGGCGAGCACGACGACCGCCAGCAGCATGGGGACCGCGCCGACGGCGGCGGTCATCCGGATGGACGGCGCGGCGAACGCCACGACCGCCAAGGCCAGGATCAGGACCCCGCCGGCCTTGACCGATCCCGCGGACAGCCCGCTGCCGCGGGATCGGATGGAGGTCGGGTACACCTCGGCCGTGTACGCCGCCAGCACGGCGTTCATGATGCCGATCCCCCACACCGGCACCACGAGGAACACGTAGAGCAAGGTGCGGTTGGCCGTGATCTCCTCGCCCAGCAGCACGAAGGCGCCGAGTGCGGCGCCGATGAAGGCGGAGACCACCAGGGCGGTCTTCTTGCTGGACCACCAGTGGTAGGCCATGGCGACCGGCACGGTGAACGGGAGCCCCATGATCGCGGCGTTGCGCATCAGGCTGCTCGCGTCGACCGTGGAGAGACCGAGCCGTTCCAGGTTGGACGGCATCCACTGCTGGAACCCGTACTGGGTGCCGCCGACGCTCAGCGCGAGGAGGAGAACGCCCGCCGTCAGACCGAAGAACGGTCTCGCGAACAGATCTCCGAATCCGCGGTGCTGCTCCGTGCCCACGGAGACTTCCTCCGGCCTCTCGACGGGAACGGCGCCGTAACGCCGCATGACCGCGCGTGCCTCGTCGTCCCGGCCCTGCTGGAGAAGGAATCGCGGAGACTCGGGAATCCAGTGGTTGAGGACTATCAGCACCGCGCCCGTGGGCAGGCCCACGAGCCACAACATCCGCCAGCCGAAATTCTCCGGTGCCGCCAGGGTCGACGCCAGCCAGCTCACGGCGACGTAGGCGGTGGCGACGTTGCTGCCGATCAGAAGCATCATCCAGCCCCGGTGCCGCCTCGGCACCGTCTCGGCCAGCAGCGAGAAGACGACGGGGATCATTCCCCCGGCTCCGAGACCCATGATGAAACAGCAGACCAGGTTCATCCAGTACTCGGGCATCGCACCGCACATCGAGCTCCCGATGAACAGCATCGCCGCGAGCAGAATGGAGGCTCGGCGCCCGATGCGGTCACCCAGCCAGCCCCAGAGAAAAGAGCCGACCATGGTGCCGAAGATGCCCGACAGAGGGTAGAGCCCGATGGGCAGCGCGTCGGCCGCCGGGTGCTGCGGCCCGCGCAGCCCGTATTCCGCCTCCGCGCCGACCACGACGAAGCCGAACGAGGCCGGCTTCATACCGTCGATGACGACCGCGAACGCCAGGACGGTCAGCAAGGCCAGATGTGAAGGCCTGACCTTGGCGTCGTCGAGAGGTGCGATGCTGATGTTGCTCAACTCGGGCTTGGCCGGCCGCGACCGCGGGAACAGGCTGTAGGTGGTGAGGCCCAGGCCGATGAACACCAGGGCCATGCCGACCCACATGCCCCTGGTCATCGCCATGCCGGCGATGTGGTAGTCCATGTCGCGCGCCATGAAGTACATCGGCGTCTGCATGACGGTGCCGACGGTGGTCAGCACGAAACCGACCCAGAACGCGGAGGCGTGCTGGTACGAGGCCCCGGTGTGGCGTTTTCGAGGTGATCCGCCCTGGCGGATGAGGGCCATCACCCCCTGAAGTCCATCCCTGAGTTCGCGCAGGATGCGCATGACGGGCTTCCCCTTCAGTCGAATTCGTTCGGCTGATCACTAGGCCCACTGTTCGCGGAGACCCTGACGGATGAGGGTCCGGAAGCGGGCCGCGCAGAAGCGGTAGGCGTCGAGCGGCTGCCCGGCCGGGTCCGGCACGTCGGCCTCCGAGTCGAGGCACACGGTGCGGTCGGCGGCGGACGGAGCGAGCTCCACCACCAGGTCCCGCTGGGCGCGGGTCATGCAGTAGATCATCTTGGTCGCGGCGCACATGGCCGGGGTCAGCTGCCGCGACCGGTGGTCGAGGGGCGGGTCGATGCCCAGCTCGGCAAGAGCCGTCGCGGCCTCCGGGGCCAGCGGCGCCCCGGGCGAGCGCACCGAGACGCCCGCACTGCCGATCCACCGGCCCGGCGTGCCGCCGTTCGCGGCGAGCTCGGCGCGGGCGATCGCCGCGGCCATCGGCGACCGGCTGGTGTTGCCGCCGCAGACGAACATGATCCCGTCGAGCACGGCCGCCCGCCGCGTCCGCCTCCGGGCGAGGAGGACCCGGACCGATTCCCAGCTCAGGATGAAGGCGGCGGCGACCACCATCACCGCGGTCACGTACTGGGCGGAACTGGGCAGCGGCGAGTCGAAGACGCCGTGCAGGACGAGAGAGGCGGCGATGCCGGCCAGCATGCTGGCGCAGACGTGGACCGGCGTGCCGAAGGAGAACTCCCGCCGGTTGATGAATATCAGGCTGGTCATGATGAACAGCCCCTCGTAGCAGACGCCGATCAGCAGCGCCGGGAACACCGCCGGGGTGGTGAGAAACGACGTGAAGCCGACGCGCAGGTCGTGCATCCACGAGCCCTGACCGATCAGCGCCGGTACGCCGACCATCAGCAGGAGCACGAAGGGCGCCGTCATGTGCTCCTCGACGAAGTACCTGCGATCGCGCAACGGATCGCCGGTCTTCGCGTGCGCGCTCATCAGGCGGAACCGGTTGTGGTAGCCCATCGCGTAGCAGCCGAGGCACAGCAGGGCGGCGGCCGTGAGGGTGTAGTTGGCGGCGTCGGCCAGCGCGATGACCGCCGACAGCAGGCACAGCACCAGGGCCGCGGCCGAGTACCAGTGAATCTTGTGCCGCCGTATCAGGTCCACGGCCGGTGCGTTGACGAGGGTGCTGATGCGCATGAGCACGAGCATGAAGACGATGGAAGCGCCGGGAAACGTGAAGCTGAGCGTCGTCGTGCCGATGATGAGGGCCATCCAGAACGCCGACCATGCGGTGTGCCGGGAGGGAAAGGGGATCGAGCGTCCCGCGATCTCGCGCCGTCCCGAATACTTCAGCCAGCCCCCGAGGTACACGAAGACGGGCATGGCCAGTACCTGGCCCAGCACCGCCGCCGGAAGCAGCACGAGACCGCCCACGGGTTCGTCGGCACCCGGCAGCAGACCACCTGAAAGGCCCTTGGCCAGGGCACTGTACGGCGTGTACCACAAGAAGTACCCGATGCCGAGCCCGAGCATTCCGAGCCCGAGAACTCCCCGTCTGCTCACGAGATCTCCTCCGGTTCTCTCCACTGCGTGGGGCGGGCGCGACCGGCGGCGCGTGGTCCGGATGGTCTCCCGGCGGCCGGCGGCCCACCTGGTCGGGACGAGGGTCAGCGGTGCGCCGGCCGGCCGTCGGCGGGGTAGCGGACCGCCAGCAGATCGGCGTCGAGGCCGTTGCCCGCGAGGAACGTCCCGACCTCGGGTTCGATGTCCGGCCGCACCACGGCGACGAAGCGCTGCACGAGCGACGCGACGGCGCAGCAGACGATGAGTTCGGTGATGGCCCGCTCGTCGTACATTTCGACGAGCGGCTCGACGAACCGCCGCGGAGTGACCAGCGGGCTCTGGGCGGACAGCCACGCCAGGCGCAGCGCGCTCTGCTCCTTGGCGTCGAACGGCTCCATCGACTCCGGGTCGCCGATCGCCGCCCGGTAGGCGTGCCGCGCCCGCGCCGCGGCGCGCTCGGGGTCCTCGGCGACATGGGCCGCCATGAAGCCCTCGACCGCCGCGAGGTAGGTGTGGCCGCGGGAGGCCGCGGCCACCCTGGCCATGAGGTGCTTCAGCTCTCCAGCGATCACTGCGTCGCCGTCGCCGTTCATCAGGGTCGCGTACATGTAGGCGTGAAGCGACCTGGTCCGGTCCGGCCAGGCCGCGATCCAGGCGGGCATCAGCCCGAGATGCCGCGTGGTGAACTCCGTGACGTCGCCGACCTCCGACGCGTACCGGGCGAGCATCTCCTCGGCCGCCGGCCCGCCCTCGGGCACGCCGTGCGCCAGGTTGTCGGGGTTCTCGTCCTCGGCGGCGTGCCGCCCGCCGTCGATCCCCTTGGACTTCGCCACCTGCGCCCAGTCGCCCTCGATGGCGAGACCACTGAGGTCGTTGAAGACGTTGAAGAACCCCATCGAGGCGCCGATCTGGGTGACGGCCTCCAGCGCCTCGTCGGGGTCCACCGCTTTCGTGCGCCCCTGGTCCGCGGTCCTGCGGACCGCCTCGACGGCCTTGTCCGTTACGGCGTTCCTGGTCGCCTGCGCAGCGAGGTCCACGACCGCCACCTCGAAGGGACCGAACGGGTTGCCTGGACCGGCGTCGCCCCGGCGCGCGGCCTTCAGGGCGTCGACGTCGACGTCGAGGCCCTTGAACATCGTGATGCTGTGCGTCATGCAGTACGTGCAGCCCTGCGCCGCGGACGAGCCGTAGCCGATGATCGAGACCACGGGCGTGCCGACGGTCGCGGCGGCCTTCTGCAGCGAGGCGATGTTCTGGCAGTACACGAACAGCTTGTAGGCGGTCGGCCAGCGGTACAGGTAGGCCAGCGTGTTCGGCCAGAAACCGAAGATCCGTTGGTAGAAGCGCAGGATGGGCCAGGATTCCGGATCGGAGTCGTGGGTCCCGTCGGTCCGGGACAGATGGTCGACGAGTGGGACGTCCTGCGCGCCCCTGGCCAGATCCTCGTCGGTCACCGAGTCGAGCGGCAGCGCGCCCCGCGCGGACTCGACGACCTCGCGGAGCCGGCCCGCTTCGGCGAGCGCCTTCAGATCGTCCTGCCCGTCGATCCACTGCCCGCCGACGAAGACCTGCGGCAGCGTGGGGCGTCCCGAGAAGTACGCGGCCGAGTCGGCGAGCCGGGTCGCGGTCGCCGTGTCCAGCTCCTCGTAGGGGATTCCGGCCGTGTCGAGCACGCGTTTGGAGTTCTTGCAGAGTACACAGTCCGGCTTGGTGAAGATCTGGACCGCCGGTGTCTCGGTCATCGGAGCTCCGCTGGGAAGTGATTCGGCTGAGGGTCGAAGAAGGCTGAGGTCGAAGAAGACGGCGCGCTTCCCGGGCGATCGCCCGGGAAGCGCGCCGTTCGCTGAAGGGCCGGAGAGATGGAGGGGGCGGTCAGGACCCGGGAAGCCCTAGACGGCTTCCGGCTTCCTGGAGTCCGCGTACATCAGGGTCAGCTTCGGCTCGATGGCCAGGTAGAGCCCGGCCAGCGAACGGCCGGGGTCGTCGGGCGGCTGGAGCATGTTGACGTTGTGGTTGGCCAGCGGGTTGCCGGCCTCGGCGTCGGGCCCGACGAGCTCCTTGGCGACGGCGTCGTACGCGCGCTCCTGGTCCATGGCATCGGCCAGGTCCTCGACGCCGGCCGTGATGTGCAGGAACGCCTCGTGCAGCTTGAGGTTGCTCTTCTCCCGCCGGCTCAGCCGCTGTGCGTTGAAGAAGTGCTCGTCGCGGCCGCGGTAGGCCTCGTAGAACACCGAGACCAGGACGAGGAGGCGCTCGTACGCCGTCCTGTACGCCTGCGTGTAGAAGCTCGTCGCGTCCGCCTCGTCCACCCCGTCGCGCAGGATCGAGGACAGCGTGGCGGCGGACAGCAGCGCGCTGTACATCGCCAGGTGGACGCCGGTGGAGAGCAACGGGTCGAGGAAGCAGGCCGCGTCGCCGGCGACCAGGTACCCGGGGCCCGCGAACCGGTCGGTGACGTAGGAGTAGTCCGTCTCCGCCTTCACCTCGCTGCTGAGTTCGGCGCCCTCCACCAGGTTGGAGATCAGCGGGCTCTCCGCGATGTGGCCGCGGTAGATCTGCGCGATGTCCGACTGCTTCGCCTGCTGCTCCCGCAGGTGCTCCTTGGTGATGACCGCGCCCACACTGACCGTCCCGTCGTGCAGCGGGATCTGCCACAGCCAGCCGTGCGGGATGGAGCACACGCCGATGCCGCCCTCAGGTCCGTACCCGAAGGGCTTGGTGTTCTTCCAGTACCCCCACAGGGCGACGTTCTTGAACACCTCGTGGTGGCGGCGGCTGTGGTGGTGCTTGGTGGCCAGGAGCCCCGCCCGGCCCGAGGCGTCCAGGACGTAGTCGAAGGCGACGACCCCGCTGGTCGCCTCCTCGCCCTCGCCGCCGGCGCGTTCCCACGTCGCGCTCACCGCGCGTTCGCCCTCGAAGCCGATCTGGCGGACCGTCACGCCCTCGTGGACCTCCACGCCCTCGCTGCGGGCGTGCTCCAGGAGCAGCTGGTCGAAGTCGGCCCGGCGGACCTGCCAGCTGTACTCGGTGCCGAAGAGCTCGCTGAACCGGAGCTCCCAGTTCTCCTCGCCCCAGGCGTAGTAGGCGCCGCCCTTCCGTTTGAACCCGTGCGCCTCGACCTTCTCCCGGGCCCCGGTCAGGTCCAGGATCGGCAGGCACGAGGGCAGCAGCGACTCGCCGATGTGGTACCGCGGGAAGTGGTCCTTCTCGAGCAGCATCACCGAGAATCCCTGGCGGGCCAGCAGTGTCGCGGCGGTGGACCCTGCCGGCCCGCCACCGATGACGAGGATCTGGACGGATGTGCGCATCATGTCGATGCTCCTCTTCGTGTTCCGTGTCGTCTTCGTGTTCCGTGGCGTGTGGTCGTGGTGGACGGGGATGGCTAGGGCTGCGGCCGGGCGGCATGCCCGGTGCCGGTCTCGACGGCGTCGCGGTAGCTGCCGGTCACCTCCTGCAGCACGGCGGCCTTCGTCGCGTCGTCCGCATCGGCGCGGGCCGCCAGGTCGCGCTCGGCGGAGTCCATGTCCCGGTTGGCCTGGACGATCGCGGTGGTGGCCGGGCGGCGGACGCTCTCGTAGCGGCGCAGTGCGGCGGCGACCTCGTCGTCCCGGGCGAGTTCCGCGGCCAGGGCGACGCCGTCGAGCACGGCCTGCGACGCGCCGTTGGCGCCGATCGGGTACATCAGGTGAGCGGCGTCGCCGAGAAGGGTGACGCGGCCGGTCCCCCACTCGTCGAGCGGGTCGCGGTCGACCATGGGGTACTGGAGGATCCGGCCGCTGCGGGTGAGCACGTCCGGGACGCTCAGCCAGCCGAAGTCCCAGGACGAGAAGTGCGGCAGCACGTCCTTCAGCCGCCCGGAGCCGTCGGCGTCGCCGGACGCGTCCGCCGCGGCCGAGGAGACCAGGCATACCCAGTTGAGGAGGACCTTGCCCTGCCGGGCATGACGTGCCGAGCACGGATAGGCGACCAAGCGGGCCCCGGCCTCGTCATTGGCCAGGATCATGGTGCGCCCGTCGAGGAACTCGTCGAGTTCGGTCAGGCCGCGCCACATGTGGATACCGGCCGCGGAGACCGCGGTGCGATCGGGGTGGAGCCGGGACAGGACCGCGGAGTCCATCCCGTCGGCGCCGATGAGCGCCGTGCCGTGGATCGTGGACCGGCGGCCCGCCCGGTCACGGACGTGCACGCGGACGCCCCCGGCGTCCTGCGCGAAGCCGGTCACCCGGGCCCCGGCGCGCACCGCATCCGGACCGAGCCGGTCGCGCACCGCGGTCAGCAGCATCATCTGCAGCTCCCCGCGGTGCAGCGAGTACTGCGGACTCGGATGGCCGGCGGCGACGCCTCGCGGCTCGGTCCACAGCAGGGTGCCCGCGCGGTCGAGGTAGCGGTGCTCGCGGGTGGCTATGCCGATCTCCGCCAGAGCGTCCCCGAACCCCAGCGAGGTCAGTTCGGCGATGGCGGCGGGCTGGATGTTGATCCCCACTCCAAGCGGGCGGATCTCGGGGACGGCCTCCAGCACGGTCGCCTCGAGCCCGTGGGCGTGCAGGGCCAGCGCGGCGGTCAGCCCGCCGATCCCGGCACCGGCGATCACTATCCGAGCGTTTTCAAGGGTAGACATGATGCCTCTTGCGCTCCCTGTCCGCACCTATTTCGACACTCCATGAATATCGCGCGGCAAGCACACGTCCAATATCCATGAATGGAGCCGTAATTTTCTTGACATGAAGGGCTGCGATGGTTTTCGTAAAACTGTGGGCAGATCGTCGGCAGCCGAGTCCGGCGCACGTCGAAGGGAAACAGATGATCACTCATCCCCGGCTTTCGGTGCTCTACGTAACGGACCAGAAGAGCACCCTGGAATTCCTGACCGAAACGCTCGGCTTCGAACTGGCGGCGGATGTTCCCTACGGTGACGGCCGGCGGTGGGTCGAGGTCAGGCCACCGGGAGCGCAGACCCACGTGGCGCTCGCCGCCGTCGAGCCGGCCGTCCTGGCGGCACTGCGCGAACGGACCGGGCGGATGACCCACGGCTGGTTCGACTGCGACGACCTCGACGCCACCTGCGCCGACCTGCGCGCACGGGGTGTCGACATCACCGTGGCACCGCAAGCCGCGTCGTGGCGGGAAGGCGCCCGGTGGGCGCAGATCCGGGGACACGACGGCAATCTCTACGGACTGACCGAGCGAGACCTTCGGTAGCCGACCCCGCCCCGGGCCCGGGCGGCCGGGCCCGGGGCCCCGGGGCGGAGCCGGACCCCGCTACGGCTCCAGGTGCTCCTGCATGAACTCGTAGGCCCGCGTACCGATCTGCGTGGCGAACTCGGACACGTTGCTGATCGCCGAGCGGAAGTGCACGCCGCCCCAGTGCCTGCTCATGCCGCAGTCCGCGGAGAGGTCCGTCCACGTGTCCCAGCTCAGGGTCATGTCCTCGACGGGCGTGATCCCCGGCTCGACCACCGACGACCCGGCCTTCACGTGGATCTCGGAATTGATCTCGTCGCCGCCGAGCAGCAGCCGCGCCGCCTGGGTGTAGGCGCCGCAGAGCGAGGTGGAGACCGAGGGGTACTCCGGATGGTCGGGGGTGGTCAGGTAGCTCTGCCACTCGTTGCCGGTGATGTCGTGGACGGTGCCCTTGCCCGGCCCGCCCCAGGCGGTCACGGGCTTGTCGCCGTAGAGGTAGCGGATGGCGCTGAAAGGCCGCACCGAGTGGTAGAGGGCCTTGTAGTGCCAGTCCACGATGGCGGCGTCGAAGATGGCGACCTCGACGGTGGCGAGGTACTGGACGAACTCGCCGATCTCCATCGGCTTGGTCCTCAGCGCGGTCGTTCCCGCGATGACCCCGAGGGTGAAGAACTTGTCGTTGAACAGTTCGGCCAGGACCTTCTGCCGGTCGGTGAGCCCCGCCGACGCGGCCAGGACCTCGTCGGCCTGCTTACGGTACGCCTCGATGTTGCGCACGTCGCTGTTGACCGGCGGCTCGAGCTTGAACTTGGACGGGTCCGAGAAGGTGAACGGCGTGGCCAGGCGCATCTGCGGGGTCACCGCGTGCTGGACCGTGAAGACGCCGTTGCCGTAGGGGTTGACGTTGGGCTGCCAATGCGACGGGTCGTGCAGCTCGAACGCCGTGTTGACCGGCTGGAAGCCGGTGTAGTCCCGGTAGGGCTGCGGGTGGTACTTGCGGCCCTCGTAGCCCAGCCGGTTCATGCCGTCGTCCGCGCGGGCCTCGATCATTCCCCGGGCGGCGAGGTTGCCGATGCCGGCCGGCGTCTCCTTGTCCTCGGAGTCGTCGTCGGGGTTCAGCCCGACCGACTCCATCATCTTGCGCCAGTCGTCCCTGCCGTGGGGAAGGCGGTCGTTGAGGATGCGGTAGGACGCGTAGAGGACCGCGACGTTCTTGTTCCGGTTGTTGCACTCGCTCTTCGGACGGTGGCCGAGGTCGGAGTAGATGCCCTTGGCCGGGTAGTAGTAGGGCGCGACCGCATCGAACCAGGTGACCTCCAGCGCCATGGTGAAGTCGGCGACCAGCGAGGCGTCGCTGCCCGATTCGGAGACACCGAGGCGGGACTCGGCCTGGAGCGCCGGGAAGATCACTTCGACGGCCGCGTTCCCTCGTTCGAAGTCGAACGGCCCCGTGTCGGGCCGGAAGTGACGATCTGAGTAATCAGCCACGGGTCAATCTCCTCTTCGATTCTGTTTTGCCGTATGCCTGCCAGCCGAGTGGGGCCGGATTCTCCGTCATGCCATCTGCCGGTCCTGCGATTCCGCGGGAGCATCGAGGACGAAGCCTTCGTAACCGGCGCCCATCACCTCCTCCAGCTTCTTGCGATAGGCCGCGAGCCCCGCGACGTAGAATTGCAGCCTCTTCTTCTTGCCGGGGATGTTGCCGCCGTTGATGAACGAATCGACCTTCGAGAAAAGGCTGTGCTCGGCGATCTGGTCGCAGGTCGTGGTCCACGTCCGCTCGGCGTCCTCGGTGGCTTCGATCCACGACTTGCCGTCGTCCAGCGCCGTCTTGATCAGGCCTGCGAACCAGTCGACCTGGGTCTCGATCCCCGGCGGCAGGTTGCTGAAGACGGTGCACGGGCCGAAGACCATGAACATGTTCGGGAACCGGTGGCAGGACATGCCCAGGTAGCTGCCGGAGCCGTCCTTCCAGTGCTCCTGGATGGTCACGCCGCCGCGGCCGCGGATGTCCATCTGGCGGTAGGTGCCGTCGAACGCGTCGAAGCCGGTCGCGAAGACCAGGACGTCGAGCTCGTGCTCGACCCCGTCCTCGGTGAGCACGCCGTTGGGCGTGATCTCCCTGATCGGGGTCTCCTTGAGGCTGACCAGGGAGACGTTGTCCTGGTTGAAGACCTCGTAGTAGTCCTCGTTGCTGACCGGACGCCTGGCGTAGTAGCCGCTCGGCATGAGCTTGCGCGCGGTCTCCGGATCCTTGACGATCTCCTTGATCTTCGAGCGGATGAACTCGCCCGCGGCCTCGTTGGCCGCCGGGTCGCGAGCGATGTCGGAGAACGTCTCCAGCATGAAGCGGAACGCGTTGCCCTTGTCCCAGGCCGCCTGGAAGATGCGCCGGCGCTCCTCCTCGGAGACGCTCATCGCGGCCACCTGGCTCTCCCGGAACCCGCCTCCGACATAGGAGGTCCAGACCTCCGCCCAGACGTCCTGGTGGTTGGCCCGGTACTCGGCCTTCTCCTCCTCGGTGAACGGCCGGTTGCCGTTCGGGACGCAGTACTGCGCCGTCCGCTGGAAGACCGTCAGCCGGTCGACCGTCTTCGCGGCCGCGCAGATGAACTGCGTGCCGGTCGAGCCGGTGCCGACGACGCCGACGCGCTTGCCCTCGATCGAGAGGTCCGCGGGCCAGGCCGCGGTGTGGACGAGACGCCCGCGGAAGCTGTCGCGGCCCTTGATGTCGGGCACGTAAACCGCCGACAGCGGACCGAGGGCGGTGACGACGAAGCGCGCGGTGTGGCTCTCGCCCTCACCGGTGGTGACGGTCCAGGTCCCCTGGACCTCGTCGAACACCATGGAGTCGATGCTCGTGTCGAGCTGGATGTGCTCGCGCAGGCCGAACTTGTCGACCACCGACTCGAGATAGGCCTGCATGTCGGCCTGGTCGATGTAGCGGTTGTCGCCCACCGGCTCCGCGATCGTGTCCTTGTCGAACGAGAACCGGTAGACGAGGCCCTCGCTGTCGGACTTGGCGCCCGGATAGCGGTTCCACCACCAGGTGCCGCCGATGCCGGCCGCCCGATCGAACGCCCGGACGTCGAGGCCGAGCTCGTTGCGGAGCTTGTGGAGCGCGTAGATGCCTCCCATCCCGGCACCGATGACGATCGCGTCGAATTCGGGGGGTCTGTCCACCATGGGGAACTCCTCTTATGTCCCAGACTGATGCGGGCATGAAGCGCGAACGGCACCGCGATCACACGGATCGCGGTGCCGTTCGGGGCGATGTGAAACGGACCGGGCGGGAGCCCGGCTAGGGCTGCAGCCTGACGGTCTGCCAGCCCGTTGGAGACGTGTCGTAGCGCAGCCTCCGGTGCAGCCTTCCGGAGGCGGCGGACCAGAACTCGACGCTCGCCGGCTCCAGCCGGTAGCCGGCGAACCGGTCCGGCCGGGGCAGCGGACCGCCACGCTCCGACAGGCGTTCGGCCTCCGCGCGGAGCGCAGGGACGTCGTCGAGGGGTTCGCTCTGCCGGGACGCCGTCGTCATCGCGTGCAGCGGCGCCGGCCTGGCCGCCCAGAGCCGGTCCGCCTCGGCCGCCTCCAGCAGCACCACCGGCCCCGACACGATCAACTGCCGGGCGAGCTCGCGCCAGTACAGCAGCCCGGAGGCCCAGCCGGTCTGCGCGATCTCCCGGCCCTTCCGGCTGGTGCTGTGGCTGGTGAACACCAGACCCTGATGGGTGACCTCCGTGATCGACACGATCCGGTTCGAGGCGCGGCCCCGGCCGTCGGCCGTGGCGAGCGCGAGAGCCAGCGGTTCGCGCACCCCCTCGGCGACCGCCGCCGAGATCCAGCCCCGCGCCAGGGCCATCGGCTCGTCCGGCGGATCGGCGTACTCCGGAAAGGACTCGTCGAGTACACCGGTCAGGCTTTCGTACTTCGCGCTCACTGCTGCCTCCGCTGCCGCTCAGGCGTAGATCAATCCACGCGCCACGGGGACGCCCGAACCGGCCACCCGCACCGTCGCGATGCGGCCGTCGGCGAGATCCGCGCGGCCGCGCATCAGCGACGGCCGCCCCATCTCGACGCCCTGCTGGATGCCGATCCACTGCCCGAAGCCGATGCGGCCGTGACGGGCGAGATGGATGGCGAGGGGCCCCGCCGCGGAGCCCGTGGCCGCGTCCTCGGTCACCCCGTAGGCGGGCGAGAACATGCGGATCCGCCAGGTCGTGCCGGCCCCGGCGAAACAGTTGGTCGCCATGTCGGGGAACGCGGCCAGGGCACGGTGGTCGGGATCGACCCGCGACAGCGCGGCCATGCTCTCCAGCCCGACGAACACGTGCCGGGGCCCGTTGGAGTAGATCTCCACCGGAAGCTCCGACGCGGGGAGGCCCAGCGCCGCCAGCAGCTCGTCCGCGCGGTCGAACTCCCGCCAGGTCGGCACCGGCTGGACCATCTGGGCGGCGACGACCGTCCCGTCGGCGCGTTCCAGCTCGAAGGGGATCACTCCCATCGCCGTCTCCAGCCGGAGCCGGTCCCCCTCGACCGACTCGCCGAGCGCGACGGCCGTGCCGAGCAGCGGATGCCCGGCGAACGGCAGTTCGTTGACCGGGGTGAAGATGCGGATGCGCGCGTCGCCGCCCTGCTCCGGCGGGAGGACGAACGTGACCTCCGACAGGTTCATCTCCTTGGCGATGCGCTGCATGCGCTCCGCGGGGATGTCCTCCGCGTGGAAGAAGACGGCGACCGGATTGCCCTGCAGCGGCGTGTCCGTGAACGCGTCGATCACCGTGTACGGGTGCGTCCCGTCCGGCCCCGCCTGTCGCGGCCTCATCCGGCCAGCGCCGTTCTGATCACCGAACCGAGGATGCGCGGCCCGTTCTGGGTGAGCACGGACTCGGCATGGAACTGGAGGGAGGCGAAACGGGGACCCCGCAGCGCGTGCACGTCGCCCGTGTCCGGATCGCGGCAGATCTCCACCGCGCCCACACCGTCGATATCGATACCGTCCCGCGCCGACCGGGCCGCGAACGTGTTGTAGAACCCCACCGTCTCCCGGCGGCCGAACAGGTCGATCTCCATCTGCACCCCCTGGTTGGGCGTCTCCCGGCGCCGCACGCCGAGTCCGAGCCGCTCGCAGAGGACCTGGTGGCTCAGGCAGACGGCGAGAAAGGGACGGCGCTCCGCCAGCAGGGCGTCCGCGGCCGACGACAACCGGGCGAGCTTGCGGAGGCCGGGGTCCGCGGGATCGCCGGGGCCCGGTCCCAGCACGACGAAGTCGTAGGCCCCGAACGGCGGGATCTCGTCGTGGCGGCGCACGGTCACCCGCATGTCCAGGCTGCGCAGCTGGTGTTCGAGCATCGAGGTGAAGGTGTCCTCGGCGTCCACGATCAGCGTCCGGCATCCCGCCAGCTCCGGGAAGGGCGACGCCGACTCGGCGCCGGCGCCCAGCCAGTAGCCGGCGATCGTCGCGTTGCGCTGCGCCAGCGCGTCCCGTACCCGGGGGTGGGCCCCCAGCCTGGACGGGGCTTCGGCCCTCAGCGCGGTGAGCATCCCGGCCACCTTGGCCCGGGTTTCGGCGACCTCCGAGGCCGGATCGGAATGGCGGACGAGCGTGTTGCCCACACCGATGCGCACCTGGCCGCCGCTGTCGATGTCGGCGGTGCGGATGAGGATGGCCGAGTCGAGGGACTGGCGACCCGACGCGTCGCGGCCGATGCAGGCGACGACCCCGCTGTAGTAGCCGCGGCCCGCCGGCTCGTGCCGGCTGATGACGCGGCAGGCGTTCTCCAGGGGACTGCCGGTGACGGTCGGGGCGAACATGGTCTGCCTCAGGATGTCCCGGACATCTCGCCCGCTCCTCCCCTCGATGAAGTACTCGGTGTGCGCCAGCCGCGCCATCTCCTTGAGCCGCGGGCCCACCACCCGGACGCCCGGTTCGCAGATCCGCGTCATCATCTTGAGTTCCTCGTCCAGGACCATGTAGAGCTCCTCGGACTCCTTCCGGTCCGCCAGGAAGTCCATGACGTCGGGCAACGAGGGGCCGGACGCCGGATAGCGGTAGGTGCCGCTGATGGGGTTCATGGTGGCCACGCCGCCGTTCAACGTGACGTGCCGCTCCGGCGTGGCGCCCACGAACGTCCGGTCGCCGGTGTGGACGACGAAGGTCCAGTACGTCCCCGACTCGACCTCGAGGAGCCGTCGGAAGACCGCCAGGGCGCTGTGCGGCGTGTAGTCGGGGATGCCGGTGATGTAGGACCGTTTGATGACGAAGTTCGCACCCTCCCCCTCGCCGATCGCCTCCTTGATCACTCGGCGGACGTTCTCGGCATAGGCGTCGTCCGTCACGTCGAAGTGCCCGTCGGGGACGGCGATGGGCGGATCGGGGATCCGGGCGATCGCCTCGGCGAGCGGCACCGTCGCGTGTCCGGTCACACTGATCGTGATCAGCGGAGCGCCGTCGTCCGCGCACGCGAAGCCTCGTTCGCGGATCTGGCGGTAAGGAATGATCGCCAGCACGTCGGGGCGGCCCGCCGGGCCCTGCGGGACACCGCCGGAGTCCGGAAGCGGGATGTCCGCCAGCGCCTCCACGTGCGAGACGTCTCCCACGAGGACGTCGAGTGATCCGGGCCCGCTCGTCTCCGGGCGGTGCAGCAGCGCGAAGGCGGGAGGGCTGGGCGCCAGGACGGCATCGAGCAGGTCGCCGCCGGAGCCCGACCGCCCGGCACCGCCCGGCCCGGTCACAAGAACACTTCCTTCGCGCTCACCACCGCCGCGCAGGACTCGGCCGCGTACTCCAGGGCCATGCGGTGGTGGGCGGCGCTGAAATCAGCGACGGCGTCGCCGACCACGAACGTCTGGATGTCATTGCTGTAGGCCTCGACGGCGGTGATCAGAACCCCGAGGTGGGCGTACACCCCGCAGATGATCAGCTGGTCGCGCCCGCTGCGCCGGATGCGCTCCAGGAGGTCACAGCCGAAGAACGCGCTGTAACGCCGCTTGAAGAACATCCAGTCGCCGGCTTCGGGGGACAGCTCGTCGGCCACCAGGCGGTCGTCGGGCGTGCTGCTCATCCCCGGGCCCCAGAAGTCCCTGAGCAGCCCGCGCTCCTCTTCGCTCATGTCGCCGGGCTGAGCCGAGTAGGCGACCTGGACGCCGAGGGCGACGGCGCGCTCACGCACCGAGGCGATGTTCCGGACGAGCTCGTCCCGTGTCGGGGCGGGCAGGGGCCTGATGAAGAAACGCTGCATGTCGTGAATGAGCAGGACGGCGCGAGAAGGGTCCGGCGTCCAGTCGGCGATGTTGTTCGGCAGGTCGCCCACACCGGGGATCGGGTAGGTCTCGATGGCGGGGATGCCGGGCATGAGCGCCCTCCTCTCGATCGGTCATTCAGTTCCCCCAGGCCGAGATCACGGCGACGGCCTGCCAGAGGGTCAGCCGCGGGTCGCAGAAGGTCCGGTACCGGTCCCCGACCCCGCCGAAGTCGGCCTCGTCGACGACGCACTCCGTGACGTCGTCGGGGGTGGTCTCCAGGTGCAGGCCGCCCGCGACCCCGCCGGCCGCCTGCACCGCGGGCACGAAGTCCTGGACCTCCCGCATGAGCGTCTTCACCAGGCGCGTCTTCCGGCCCTCCGGGGTGCGGACGGTGTTGGCGTGCATCGGGTCGCAGATCCAGATGACCGGATGCCCCTCGCCGAGCACCGCTTCGACGAGGGGCATCAGCCGGTATGCCGCCTGCTCGGCTCCCATCCGCGCGATCAGGGTGAGCCGGCCCGGTTCGCGTTCCGGATCGAGCCGCCGGCACAGGGCCCGCAGTTCGTCCCTCGTCGTCGCCGGGCCCACCTTGCACGCCACCGGATTGGCGACCTGGCTGAGCAGGTCGACATGAGGGCCGTCCGGCTGCCGGGTGCGCTCGCCGATCCACGGCCAGTGCGTGGAGCCCAGCACGAGCGCTCCCGACTCGGCCCGGCGGACCAGCGGGACCTCGTAGTCGAGAAGCAGCGCCTCGTGACTGGTCCAGATGGGCGGGTCGCTGTGCGGGAGGCTCCGCGCACCGCGCCAGCCCAGGTACTCCATCATCTCGCTCGCCGCCATGAACCCGGTGAGAAGGCGCAGCGGGTCGGGCCGCCGGCTCTCCGGCGTGGGCGCCGGATCGTTGACGAGATGGCCGCGGAAGACCGGGAGCAGCAACTCGCCCGCCTGTTCGGTGGGGCTGCTGCGGGGCTTGGCGAACTGGCCGCCGATGCGTCCGGCGCGGTGCACCGGTTTGTCGGTGATGACGGTCAGTGCGCCGGCCAGCGTGTGCAGCGCGGCCGATTTCTTTCTGAGGTGCTCCGGGGTGCACTCGTCGGGGTCTTCGGCGCAGTCCCCGGCCTGGAGGACCAGGGACCGCCCCTCGGCGACCTCGGCGAGAAGCGAACGCAGACGCATCACGTCTCGGGCCCTGACGAGCGCAGGGCGGGATGCCAGCAGCTCACGCATGCGCCGGACCTGAGCTGGATCGCTCCAGTCGGGCTGCTGCGGGGCGGCCTTCGAGTACAGAGTCAGTTGCAGATTGCGGAGATCGTGTGCTGACCTGGCCTTGTTCATCGGTCTCCACCCGTCGAGGGTGCGGCGTTCCCCGGCTTCATGACGGCTGTCCGCGTCGGCGGACTCTCCCGGATCACATCCGGCTCCTAGGTCGGGATTCCTTCCCGCTTGACCTCCGGCACCGGGATTCCGAGCGCGCGCAACTGCTCGAAGGGGTTCATGAACTCGCGCTGCTGCCTGATCATTCCGTCCTCGAGGCGGAACGAGTGCAGGAAGTGGTTCTTGTAGTGGCCCTCGGGGTAGCCCGGGAACCGAATGGCCCCCTCCCCGTCGCACTCGACCCAGATGAAGTTCGGATCCTGCGTCTCGAAGATCTCGATATTGGTCCAGACCCAGTCGGGGAAGCACTTCAGCGACCAGATGGCGTGCTCGGCGAGCCGGTCGCGTCCGTGGATCGCGATGGGCCGGCCGGTGTCGTTGGTCCACAGGCCGCCGACGCCGTCCTCGGTGAAGAGCAGGTGCCGCCGGAGACGGTCCTGGCCCGTGGTGTTCATGTACTTCTCGACTGTGGCGCGATTCTTCCTCCGAAGGTCGGCTTCGTTCTCGGAGCCGGGGAATCGGGCGTTGTCAGGCATGGTGGATCCTCCGACGATCGTCGTCGCGCAGGGATGGAGGGTGCGAGTGAGTCCCGCGGTGGGTTCGTGCGGGAAAGCCGGAAGTGCCGGGCTCTCGTGTGGAGGGAATGCTCACCGCGGCCGGGTGCGGTTCCCGGCGCGCTTGCGGGACGAGAGGGCCGCTCAGTGATCAAGAAGGCGGGGGTTTCATCCCATCAAATGCTCACTTCTCGCAAGCATTTGGGCATACCTCTGCCGCCAGAACAAGCGTGACAGTTCGGACTTCCGGCGTCAAGAGCCTTCCGTCCCGCCGTCCTCAGTTTCCGGCATCGGCGCAGCTCACAGCGGTCGACCAAGCTCCGATCACCGGGCCGTGCCATTCGGAGCGCGAAATCCTGCCCCGTCGGCGGGCGCCACCGGCGCCGAGAACTCGGTCCCGGCCCGGTCGGGAGATGCCGCGCAGGCGGCTGGAATGCCGCCGGCCCGGCGCCGCGGGAGCGGCGCCGGGCCGGCGGTACTGATCGGAGATGATGATCGCGGCACGCCGCGGGTACCGCGACTACCGGCTCGGCGTCTTCCGGACGACCAGCTCGTAGAGCTCGTCGAGGTCGTACTCCGCGCGCCTCGGACTGCCGTAGCGGGTGAGCTGGCCGCGGCTGGCCCACTTCCGGATGGTCGCCGCGGCGACACCGGCGGCGAGCGCCGCGAGTTCCGTCGGGACCGTGGTGCGGCCGCTCGGCGCCTGCCTCATGACGTGCTCCTCTCGGCGGGCATGCCGGCGACCGGAGCGTTCAGCCGGCGGAGATCGAGCCACCGCCGCGGCGGCCAGTCGTGTCCGGAGTCGCAGCGGACCTGAGGTACCGCCCCCTGGCCCCCCGCGCCGATCGAGGCACGCACCCTCCCGCCGCATCCGTGCTCTGCGCAGGGGCCGAGGTCGATGGTCCGAACCCTCGTCGGGTTCAGCGCCCGCTCGGCGTCCGCGGCGAGGGCAACGATCTCCTCGGCGAAATCGGCCGCCACGGCATGGCCGACCAGCCAGTCCAGGTGAGCCTGGAGGAAGGCGGTGAGCGCCTTCACATCGAGGCTGCCGAGCCCCGTCACGCCGCGCTCCTCGATGACCAGCTCGCACCATGAGGAGAGCACGCGCACCGTGTCACTGCGCACGGCCGCGGCCACTTCGTCCAGGCGGATCCCGCTCGGTCGCCGGCCGCGCATCATCCTGATCGGATGCTGGCGAGGCACCTCAAGGCTCTGCTCGCAGGCCAGGTACAGTCCCGGCAGGCTGGCCAGGCGTGCGGTGAGCACGTCCCGGCACAAGGTGCACAGCCGTATCCCGCGGGATGCCGCTCCTTTGGGCAGGGGCGCCCCGCAGCTTCGGAACGCACAGATCTGCTGCATAGCCAGTCCCCGTCTCACTCGTTCCTACATGGGCCGACCGTCTGAAGCGGTGCCCTGAGAACGATCGAACAAGCGGGAATCGCGGCGCTATCATGTGCCTATCGGCAGCCTTTCACGGGCTCGCCGGCCGAGTCCTCAGCCGAATGCCGAGGGGCGCTTTCAGCTCACCGCACGCTCCAGGCGGTGTGCGCGAACGGCGTGATGAACATACCGACCCGGTAGTCGGTCTGCGAACCGACGACCCGCACCGCGAACGTGACCTGTTTATAGCCGGCCATGATTCCCTGACTGGCGTAGTACGCGTCGACGTCCACTTCCAAGGTGAAGCCTCCGCCACACGAGTGTCTCGCCGCTTCGGACGAATACGTGAAATCGCCTCGCGAGTCGGTGAGCCCGTGCAGGAGGAGGGCCAACTCTCCAGCCGGTCGACCGACGACGGACACCTCGACGCCCTCCGCAGGGCGGCCGGATACCCCGTCTATTACATTTACCGTAATATTCACAGCGAGTCGACTCCATGCCGAAAGACCTTGAAGCGCGGGATTGGCAGTCGGGTCGACCTTCGTCCGCGCAGCATTTTCCCTTCCTGCACTTGCCCGCCGACCCGGTGGGGAGCGTACCATGCACCCGCCTTTATACCAGTATCGTATCCTTATCATACAGCCTTCACTACGAGGTTGACCAGGATCACTCAACTGGTCATTTACCTTTAAAGCGGGCGGCGAAACCCGCGGTCGTGGGGCCGGGGGCGTGGGACCGGGGTCCATTCTCGAGCCGGCCGCCCCGTGCCGGCCGGGGACGTCGTGCGGTCGCGCTCACCACCTGGCGAGGCCCGGCACGAAGCCAGGCGGGCAGGCGGGCAGGCGGGGTGGACGCGGTCACGCCCCGAGGCCGCTGCACCAATCCGGGCGGCTCGCCTCCACTGTCGCCGCGCGCACCTGTGCCAGCAACCCGGCGATCTGGTCGCCCTGGTCGCCCTGGACGGAGTCGCCGCCGCCCGCGAGTTCCACCGCCGCCTGCCAGGCGCGCGACGCGACGCCCGGCATGCCGACCCGCTCGTGTATGCGGCCGAGGAGGTCCAGCACCCTGAACTGCCAGAGGCCTTCGGCGCAGTGCTCACGGAACACCGCGACGGCCTGCTCCACAAGGGCCAGGGCCGCCTTCCCCTCGCCTCTGACGAAATGGAGCTCGGCGAGCCCGAGCAGTGCGCGTCCTCGGATCAGCCGGTTGCCGGTGCGCCCGGCCAGGTCGAGAGCGGTACCGAAAACGGATTCAGCGCGCGCGAAATCTCCGATAATTCGCCTCGCCTCTCCCAGGGAGGTCAGCACCCGCGCTTGGCAACCGACATCGCAGTGCTCTCTAGAGAAGTGCAGCACCGAGGAAAGAGCCTCCGCCGCCGCCTCCGCGCATCCATTACGCATCTGCAGTTCGGCCAGTGCGAACTCGACCTGCCATCTGAGCCATGGGGAACCGAGCCGATGGGCTATTGATAACGCATCGTCGAGCATGGACTGCGCGGCGCCATATTCACGCCGGTCGGCGCTTATCTGCGCCATGCTCTTGAGAATGTAGGCCTCGCCGATCGGGTCCCCGGTCCCGCGGAACCCGGAGATCGCCTGCCGATGGCGCGCCATCGCCGTGTCATGGTCGCCGTCGAGAGTGCCGGTGAATGCGAGACCGCCGTACGCCAGCGCGCGTCCCCGCTCGTCGCCCACCTCATCGAAGATCTTCAGTGCCTGCGCGAAATGGTTCTCCGCGACGGCTTTCCGCAGGCCCGCCTCCAGCCTGCCGAGTGAGTACAGCAGCGCGCCCTCGCCACGTCTGTTGCGGGCGTCCCGGACGGCACCGAGCGCGTCGGCGTACATACCGCGCCAATCGTCGCCGCGCAGGCAGGACTCGAACGCCTGTACGGCAAGACAGGCCAGATTCCAGCACAGCTCGTCCATACCGAGCCGAGCGGCAAGGCGCACCGCAGTGACCAGTGAACTCCGTTCCGTCCTGAACCATTCGAGGGGGGCCTGCGAGATCATGCTGTACTCGGGAAGCGGCCAGTGTTCGGCGGTTCCGTGAAGTACCGCGAAGTCACCCCCATGGATGCGGCGGTGAGCCGTGGTCGCGATGAACAGCCAGCATCTCAACAGCCGCCGTATGGCATCGAGCCGGTCGGTGGTCGACTCCTCGGCCGAACACCGCTCCGCCGCATAGATTCGCACCAGGTCGTGGAGGCGGAAGCGGATGCCGCCGTCTCCCGTCACCGTGTGCTCGACCAGGTGCGCCGCCACGAGCTGCTGGAGCAGGTGCTCGGCGCGGGCGATGTCCGCGTCGAGCAGCGGGGCGCCCACCCATGAGGCGAAATCCTCGGTGCCGACCAGGCTCAGCCGCCTGAGCAGCCGCTGCGCCGACTCGTCGAGCAGGTCGTATGCCATCGCGATGGTGGCCCGGACGCTGGCTCCGTCGAAGGAGAGTTCGTCGAGCCGCCGAGCCTCGTCCCGGAGCTGGCGGACCATGTGCGAGATCGGCCAGTGCGGGCGGGCGCGGAGCTTCGCCGACACGATCCGCAGGGCCATCGGTATTCCCTCGCAGAGCCGGACCAGTTCCCGCGCGGCCTCCGGCTCGGCGTTCATCCGGCGCTCGCCGATCGAGGTCAGCAGCATGTCCTGCGCAGCCTCATCGTCCAGAGGTCCCACACGGATCTCGTGCACGCCCTCCAGCCTGCCGATGTGCTGGCTGCAGGTGACGATCGCGGCACAACCGCGGGTCCCGGGGAGGAACGGGGTGATCTCGTCACTGTGGCGGGCGCCGTCGATGACGACGAGCACCCGGCGGCCGGCGAGCACGCTCCTGTACAACGCCGCACGGCCCGCGAGGTCGGGCGGCATCGTGTCCGAGGGCAGCCTCAGCGACCGCAGCAGCTGCTCGGCGAGCGAGGCACCGCTGTCCGACATCCCCGGGCGAAGCTGCAGGAACAGCTGGCCGTCCGGGAACTGCGCGCTGAGCAGGTGGGCGACCCGCACGGCGAGCGCCGTCTTGCCCACGCCGCCCCGGCCGGTGAGCACGACCACCGGCACCTCGGGCGGGTCGCTGCTCGCGTCCTGGCCGGTGAGGACCCGCGACAACTCGGCGAGGATCTCCGCGCGCCCGCCGAAGTCGGGGATCGTCCTCGGCAGCTCGCGTGGGACGGGCGTGGCGGTGCCACGCGCGACGAGGCCGGCGGAGGGACGCGGAGCCGGCAGCTCGAGCCGGGCGTCGCGGCTGAGTATCGCCTGTTCCATACGGCACAGATCCGCGCAGGGGTCGATGCCCAGCTCGTCCTGCAGCGCGTGCCGTCCGACGCGGAACGTCTCGAGCGCGTCCGCCTGCCGGCCCGCCCGGTACAGCGCGAGCATGAGCTGGCCCCTGAGACGTTCGTTCAGTGGATGCTCCGCGACGAGTTTCGTGAGCTCGCCTATGATCTCCTGGTGCCGGCCGAGTTGCAGTTCGAGGTCGAGGCACTCCTGGTAGGTCGATATCCGCCACTCGTTGAGCCTGGTCGCCGCACTCTGGATGGCCTCGCTCTGCAGGCCCTCCAGGGCGGGCCCTCGCCACAGGGCGAGCGCTCCGCGGAAGTCGCGCACCGCTTCGGGGAAGCGCTGCTCGGCCGCCGCTCTCGTCGCGCCGGCCGTCATCTCCTCGAAGCGTGCGAGGTCGATGTTCTCCGCGGACGCCCTGATCAGGTAGCCGGGGGGCCTGGTCACGATGACCGACTCGCCGAGGAGCCTGCGCAGCGCCGAAATCGTGATCTGTACCTGGCTCTTCGCGGTCCGCGGCGGTTCGCTCCCCCACAGCGCGTCCACTATGCGGTCCACAGAGACGACGTGGCCGACTTCAAGCAGTAGGAGCGCGAGCACTATCTGCTGTCGCGAAGCTGCGATGGCCACCGGGTTGTCCTTAATCAGGATTTCGAGGGGACCAAGCAGCTTGAACCTCATAACCCCACCCAGGTAGCTCGCTGTAGTCGGCAACGAGTACGGAATTCGGCGGACCGGCCGGAGGCCGGCGCGCTGCACGCCGCCCTCCGCTTTGCAGGAGCTGCCAGAATCACCCAATCCACCAGGCAGGATAAGCCAGAAATATTACTCAGTCAATTCACCCATTGTCACAAAAAGTCACGTTCAGTTAATTCACCTCGACCATTATCCCGTAGAATGACAGGCAACATGAGGGTGCCCGGCAAAAGTTGCTCATCGACACCCCGACACGAGGCGAGCATTCGGGCTTGAATTCCTGCGCCGCGGTGCGGCGGCACACCGCGGCGCGGGGCCGAGGCGCCCGGTCGCATGCCAGGCCGGCGGAATCGCGAGCACAGGTGCGGGCGCGGCGTCCGTCGATCACGCGGTTCGCCGAACTCCCAGAAGAAGTCCGGCCCGCCGTGCGGCACGTCGGTTCCGCGGCAACTGCCCGTGCGAGAGGGCACGCCATCCGCGCATGCACGCGACCACCTGCGGACGACACGGCTGCAACCGGTCTATGACCTGCTGATACGTACGTCGCGAAGCACCGGCATTCGACTTCGCCGATTTCCGGGATCGGGGCCGCATCGACCGCCCGTTTCCACCCGGAACTCAACTCACCGGCCCGCGGGACGGCCGTCACGGCGGCGAATGCCTCGCCGCTCTGTACGGCGCCATGGATCAGGCCGCGCGACTCGTTCTGGCCCGCACTGCGGACCAATGACCCTGAAAAATGACATCCAGGGGAAATTTGTTGAACATCTTCGGCGGGAGCTTAGGAGCTCCGTACGAGGCGGGCGGCGGCACATATCGCCGCCCGCCTCGAAGAAGTCGGTACGCCCGCGGCCGCCGTTTCGGATGATCAGTTACGCTCATCCGAAGCGGCGGGCGGGCTGCCCGGGTCAGCGTCCCGCGGCATCCACGGGCTCATGCACCGGGAGTTCGGCGTCCAGGTCACGGGGGCGGGCCCTGCGCGGCAAACCGAACATCGCAAAGAATACGATGATCAGGATCCCGATTCCATACCAGAGCGCGATGGAGAAGCCTCGGGAGAAATTATGCGCGTTGGCCTTGGCGCCGGATTCGGTCAGCGCCTGGACCACCGCGGAGGGCTGGCCCGGCCCGGGCCGGCAGCTCGCAGGCACGACGGTCGGGTCGTTCGCTTCCGAACGGTCCCGGACACAGGCACGGAATCCGGCGAGGATCTGCTCCTGGTTCTGCTTCGGAACCCCTGCCGCGCTGAGTTGCCTGCTCAACGCGGGGGTGACCTCGTCCACGCCCCGCCCGGAGTCATGCTCCAGCTGAGCGAAGAAGAGCACACCCACCAGCGCGACTCCGAGCGCCCAACCGACCTGCTGGGTGGTGTTGAGCAGTCCGGAGGCGGATCCCGCATCGTGCCTGTCCACGCCCGCGAGGATGACGTCGACGATCGGGGCGATCACCAGTCCGAATCCGAAGCCCGCGAGAACGAGCGGTCCCGCCATCCCCCACGAGCTGATTCCGGGCCCGTAGTGGTCGGCCGCCAGGGCGTACCAGGCGAATCCGGCGGCATTGAAGAGCGCGCCCGCCATCAGCACCTTGCGGCCGAACCGCGGGGTGAGGACCTCCACCGACAGGCCCGAGCCGGCGCCCGCGCCGACCGCGAAGATCGCGGCGGTCAGCCCGGCGTGCAGCGGGCTCCAGCCGAGGCCCATCTGGAGGTAGAGCGTCCAGACGAGGAAGAAGCCGCCGAGCGAGATCCAGAAGATCAGGTATCCCACCATGCCCGTGGTGAACGCCCGGGCACGGAACAGGCCGAGCACCACGAGTGGTGAGCCGACCGTCCTTGTACGCCGGTGCTCGTAGGCGACGAACAGAGCGAGGACCACCGCGGACGCCGCCATCATCGCGAAGATCCAGGCCGGCCAGCCGTGATCGCGGCCCTTGATCAGCGGGTAGATCAGCAGCAGGATGCCGCTCACGGCGAGGACCATGCCGAGGAGGTCCAGTTTGGGCGCCGTCGGCGAGTGCGACTCCCCGACGACGAACCACCCGGCGATCAGGGCGATCAGTCCGACCGGCAGGTTGATCAGGAAGATCGATCGCCATTCCAGCCCGAACACGTCCCCCTCGACGAGCAGGCCGCCGACGATCACACCGGCCACGGACGCGAAGCCCAGGACCGAACCCCAGATGCCCAGGACCTTGCCGCGTTCGTCGGCCGGGAAGGTGACATGGACGATCGCGAGCACCTGCGGGACCATCAGGCCGGCCATGGCGCCCTGGGCGAGCCGCGCCCCGATGAGCATGTTCGGATTGACGGCGATGCCGCAGAACAGGGACGCGAGGGTGAAGCCGGCGACCCCGATCAGGAAGAGCTTCTTGCGCCCGTAGATGTCGCCGAGCCGGCCGCCGGTGACGAGCAGTGCCGCGAACCCGATCACGTAGCCCGCCACGACCCATTCGATCTGCGAGTACTCGGCCTTCAGGTCGCGCAGCATGCTCGGGACCGCCACGTTGACGATCGTCACGTCGAGCATGTCCATGAAACCCGCGCCCAGAAGGATGACGAGAACGATCCATCTGCGCGGATCCAGTTCCTGCGTGTTCGCGTCGTCCGTACCCACCGGGTCCCGGCCGGCCGGGTCCGGACGACTGCGCTCATCATTCGACATGACGTGTCTACCTCCATTCGACCTTGAGAGGCGGACGCGTCTGCCCCTCATAGCCATGACGAACCGGCGCGGCAGAACCTGACCGCGGATCTCTCGGCTTCCGGGACGGGTGTGGGGCCGATCCGCGGCCACCACACCGCCTGCGGGCGACATCGTCAGATCATCTAGACTACGGAGCCGTGTATCCCACGCCCGCCGCACAGGCCCACTCGGTGTTCGAGCGGCGGCAGGATCGTGTGCCATCCGCATCCTCTACTGACGGGTCGACGGCGCGTGGACGCCTCCGGGGCGTTGCGGGCCCGCAGTGCACGGGCAGGGCGAACCCGTCCTGACTCCGCGCCAAGACGTCCGAATCGATGATGGAGCGTGACCTGATGGACAGTCAGGCGGAACTGGCCCAGCAGTTCACCCAGGCGCGCGACCACCTCCGGGCGGTGGCCTTCCGGATGCTCGGCTCGGCGCACGAAGCGGACGACGCGGTACAGGAGGTCTGGCTGCGGGCCAGTCGCGCCTACGCGGGCGATGTCATCAGCATCTCAGGCTGGCTGACCACGATCGCCGGTCGCGTCTGCCTCGACATGCTGCGCTCACGGCGGCGCCGGGGCGAGGAGTTCACGGACATGGGCACCCTGGCCGAACTCGGTCCGGAGGCCCGCTCCCAGGACGCGGCCAATCCCGAGGACGAGGCGATGCTGATCGAGTCCGTCGGGCTCGCCATGCTGGTGGTCCTCGACGAACTCGGTCCCGCCGAGCGTGTCGCCTTCGTGCTCCATGACCTGTTCGGCGTCCCGTACTCCGAGATCGGGGAGATCGTCGAACGGTCGCCGGCCACCGCGATGAAGCTGGCCAGCCGTGCCCGGCACCGGGTGCGGGGCACGGCCAGAGTACCCGCGGCCGACCTGGCCAGGCAGCGGAAGGTGGTGGCGGCCTTCCTGGCCGCGTCGCGAGCCGGTGACCTGCACGCCCTCCTGACGATCCTGGCCCCGGACGTCATCCGCCGCGCGGACGACACCGTACTGCGAGCGGGCACGGAGGCCGTGCTCCACGGCGCCCGCCGCGTCGCCGAGGACGCGGTCTTCTACTCGGCCCTCGCGCAATCCGCCCACCCCGGGTTGGTGAACGGCACCGCGGGGGTCCTCATCGCGCCTCGCGGGCGCCTCTTCGCGGTCATCGAACTCACCATCGAGGACGACCTCATCGCGGCGATCGACATCATCGGCGACCCGGCCAGGCTCAGCGAGGTCCGAGTGGACTGCCTTCCGCTCTCGTAGAGGACTCTCCGGTGCGGCCGCCCGCTGCTGAGGCCGCGTCCCTCGCGAACTGGGTCCTCGCCGATCACACTGGGGCCATGGAATACGTCGGCCGGGTGCCCGCGCCGCCGCTCGACGGCTTCATCGACGACATCTACTGCCTGAGCGGGGTTCCTCGGCACCGCCGGATGAACGTGCCGCCGATGCCGTCGGCGCACCTGTTCCTCAACCTGGGCGAACCCGCCCGCCTGTGGGACTCCGACCCCTCGGTGCCGTCGGCGCTTTTAGCCGACGGGTGGTTCATGGGCGTGTGGACCCGGCGCTTCGTCGTCGAGTACCCCGCGTGGGTCCGGCTGGTCGGGGTGCACTTCAAGCCCTGGGGGCTTTCCCCGTTCGTCGGCATGCCGGTGAGCGAGCTGCGGAACCGATGGGTGCCGGTCGACGACGTCTGGCGGCGGTCCCTGGACCGGATCCGCAACCAGCTCGGGGACGTCGCGTCCGCCGTCGAGGCCATGCGCCTGGTGGAGGCGGAGCTGCGTTCGCGACTCGCCGAAGCGCGCGGTCTCGGCCTGGTCCACCACGTCGGGCGGCGCCTGGAGGTCTCCCACGGCGCCGTCCCGATCGGTGCGCTGGCCGATGCCGCGGGGGTGAGCGGCAACCACCTGGCGGCGCAGTTCAAGTCCCATGTCGGGGTCACCCCGAAGCGGGTGGCGCGGATCTACCGCTTCGCGCGGCTGATCCTGTCCGTGGACGCCCTGCGCCCGGTCGACTGGTCGGATCTCGCCCACGCGGCGGGCTACTTCGACCGGGCCCACTTCAGCAGGGAGTTCAAGGACTTCACCGGCCACACCCCGACCGAGTACCTGGCCCTGCGGCGCCGGTTCCCCGCCGACCCGGGGTTCCCGCCGGACAGCGGTCCGATGCCCGCCGAGTGATTTCTTACAAGCCCCGCCGCACCCGGAGACGACAAGATCGGAGAGGAGCAGGCGAGGGACCGAGGAGGACCCGTGGGCACAGTGATCATGCACAGCGCGGCGTCGGTGGACGGCTTCATCGCCGACGAGAAGGACGACGTCGGGCCGCTCCATGACTGGTACTTCAACGGCGACACCCCGATCACCGGAGACGTCGGCGAGCAGTACGACCATTCCGGCGCCGGAAGCCGCTTCAGGGTCTCGAAGGCGTCGGCGGGGTACGTCCGCTCGATGTGGGAGTCGATCGGCGCGATCATCATGGGCCGCGCCCTGTTCGACCTGGTGAACGGCTGGGAGGGCCGGCCGCCCGCGGGTGACCACGTAGTCGTGGTCTCCCACCGGCCCAAGCCCGAGGGCTGGCACCCGGAGGCGTCCTGCCACTTCGTCGGCGACGTCGCGGCCGCGGTCGCCAAGGCCCAGGCGCTCGCCGGGGAGCGGACCGTCGCGGTGAACGCCGGCAACGTGGGCGGCCAGATCCTCGCGGCCGGTCTCGTGGACGAGGTGGCGATGGACGTGGTGCCGGTGGTCTTCGGATCGGGCAAGCGCTTCTTCGGCGGCATCGACCGCCGGCACCTGCTGGAGGACCCCCACGTGGTCATCCAGGGCGACCGGGTACTGCACCTGAAGTACAAGGTCCGCCGCTAGCGGCCCTGGCCCGCCCCGGAGCTGTGCTTACTGTGGGAAGGAGCAGGACAACGGTTCTGGGGGTATTCGGGGGCGCTTGTGAGCGGGGCCGAGATCGATTACGGGGCGGTGTTCAGGGCGCTGCCGAGTGCGGTGGCTCTTCTCCGCCCGGACCTGGTGTACGCCGACGTCAACGAGGCGTACCTGCAGGTGGCGGGCCGCACCCGCGAGCAGTTGGTGGGCCGGTACCTGTTCGACGTCTTCCCCGACAACCCCAACGACCCCAACGCCACCGGGATGCGCAATCTGGAGGCGTCGCTGCGGCGGGTGGCGGCCACCGGGGAACGCGACGCCATGGCGCTGCAGCGCTACGACGTGGAGGATTCCGAGCGTCCCGGGGTGTGGCAGGAGCGGTACTGGAGTCCGGTCAACACGCCCGTCCCAGGCCCTGACGGGGAGGTCGCGCTGCTGCTGCACCGGGTGGAGGAGGTCACCGAACTCATCCGCGCCCGCGGCGCCCGCCGCGGCGAGGACCGGGAGGAGGTGCTGGAGGCCGACCTGTACACCCGGGCCCGGGAACTGCAGGCGGTCAACGAGCGGCTGCGGCGGGCGCATGCCCGCGAGCGCGAGGTCGCCCTGGCTCTGCAGGAGGCGATGCTCCCCGCCGCCCCGGTGATGGGCCATCGCCGCGCCGCCGTGCGCTACTCGCCCGCGATCGGCTCGCTGAACGTGTGCGGCGACTGGTACGACCTGGTCGAACTGGACGGCGACCGGATCACGGTCGCCGTCGGGGATGTCGTCGGCCACGGCCTGACCGCGGCCAAGGTGATGGGCCAGCTGCGCGCGGCGCTGAGCTCCGCCGCCCGCGTCGCCGACGGCCCGGCCCATGCCCTGGAGGCCCTCGGCCTGTACGCCCGCTCCGTGGACGGCGCCGAGGCCGCCACCGCGGTCAGCGTCTTCATCGACTGGACGACCCGCACCCTCACCTACAGCTGCGCGGGGCACCTTCCGCCCGCCCTGCTGCACAGCGACGGCACCGTCTCGTTCCTCGACCAGGCCACCGACCCCCCGCTGGCGGCCAGCTTCGAGCATGCCGTCCGCCGGCAGACCGACTGCGCCTTCACCGACGGATCGGTCCTGGTCCTTTACACGGACGGGCTCATCGAGCGTCGCCGGGAGGACATCGACGCCAGCCTGTCGCGGCTGGCCGGCTCCCTCGTCCGGCACCGGCACGCCGAACCCGAGGTCCTCGCCGACGCCCTGCTGGCGGACCTCCTGCCGTCCGGGGGCATCACCGACGACACCGCCCTGGTCATCCTGCGCCTGTGACCACCCGACCGGCCGGACAGCCCGGTCAGCCGATCGGCGAGAGACAGAGGTTCTTCGCCAGGCCCCGCGGGTCCACGCCGAGGAAGGTCTTGACCATCGAGCTGTCATTCCAGCCCTGGTAGTACTTGCAGCCGTGGGTCGGATCCTGGGAATCGGGGTCGTCCGGGTCATCCGCGGTCTGGCCGACGATCTCGTAGGCCGTGCCATTGGCCAGCCTCAGGTGACACGGCGTCCGGTACCAGTCCCCCTGCTTCGTGCCGAACCCGAAGTCGGAGTCGCCGGCGTGGTACACGCAGTCCCCGATTCCGGCTTCGGCGGCCGGCTGCCCGTAGACCTGGCGGCCGAGGAACATGGCCAGGCCGAGCAGGGCCGCGGCCACCACGGCCGCCGCGACCGTCCGCTGGACGATCGATGCCCGGCTCCACCAGGACGCCCCGTCGACGATCCGCGTGCGGCCGTCATTCGACTCCGCGGGCGGTCTGGAGATCTCGGTGACCGTCGCACGCCCGGTCAGGTCCGCGTCCCGCGGGCGCCGGTCCTCCGGTTCGGAGGCCCGGGCGAGCAGGACGCGCGCCTCGGAGATCGTCGGACGCTCGGCCGGGTCCTTGGCCAGGAGGCGGGTGATGAGCTCGGTGAGCCCTCCCGCGCGCCTCGGTGGGGCCGGAGGGTCGGTGATGACGGCCTTGAGCGTGGCGGAGGTGGTGTCGCGGCGGAACGGGGAGACGCCCTCCACCGCTTGGTAGAGCGTCGCTCCGAGGGAGAACAGGTCGGAGGCGGGCTCGTCGTTCCCGTCGATGCGTTCCGGGGCCATGTACTCCAACGACCCGATGAACGCGCCGGTCGCGGTGAGCGTCGTGTCGGCGTGGTGCACCGCGATGCCGAAGTCGGTGAGGACGGCGTCGCCGGCGCCGGTGAGCAGCACGTTGGCCGGTTTCACGTCCCGATGGACGATCCCGGCTCCATGTGCCGTCTCCAGCGCGTTCAGCAGGCCGGCGGCGACGCGTGCGGCGCCGCTCGCAGGCAGGGGGCCGGATCGCGCGATCCGGTCGTGCAGCGAGTGCCCGTCGACGAGTTGCATGACGATCCAGGGGAGGCCGTCCTCAACGACGACGTCGTGCACGCTGACGATGTTCGGATGCTCGCGCAGCCGCGCGGCGTTGTGCGCCTCGCGGGTGGCGCGCGCGACCCGTTCGGCCAGCTCGGCGGCGGGCGGCCGCATCTCCTTGACCGCCACGTCGAGCCCGAGGGCGGTGTCGTGGGCCTTCCAGACCAGGCCGAACCCGCCTCGCCCCAGCGTCTCGACCAGCCGGTACCGCCCGCCGACCAGCCGCCCGGGGGCCGCCTCCGGTGCAGTCGTCACACGCCGAACCTACCGACGCCCCGAACACCCACACAAGAATGTTCTTTTGCCATGGCGACAACGACCCCAGCGGTCGCTGCGAGTCCTCGCCCGGCGCAGAGGGGCTCCTGATGCGGGCGGAAAGCGGGCGCACATGCGAGAAGCCGCCGACCAGAACTCGTCTGGTCGGCGGCTTCTCGTGTCGTGGAGGTGGCGGGAATCGAACCCGCGTCCTTCGGTGATGAGTCAGGGCTTCTCCGGGTGCAGCCTGCTTGACGCTTTCTCAGCCCCGGCGCTCACGCAGGCGTGTCGCCGACGGGCTCAGTCGCTGTTCGCTGTCCCTACCGGTCCCGCGACCGAATCGGCAGGTGGAGTCTCCTTACGATGCCAGACCCCGGTTCGGAGACGCTACCGGGCTGACAGAGTTCGCTCCTCGCTCAGGCGGCGAGGGCGAACTCGGACTGCTTCTTGTTGGCAGTTATTGGTTTGCTGTCACAGGATTTACGAGGTCACGACAGCAACCCTCGACCCGCTTCCCCTGGCTCGAACGACCGAAGTCGAAGCCGGTCACCCCCATGTTGAGTTGTCAAAGCGTCCGTCCCGCCGACTGGCGGCGGAGCTTCCGCACGATGACGCTACAAGGATAACGCGTGCCGGGGCAAAGTGATTCCCTCCGGGCACACGTGAACCCCGGTGGACGCGAGCGGTGTCGCGTCCACCGGGGTCGACCGGCAGGGTCGGGCCGGTCCGGACGGCAGAGCCTCCCCCGAGACGAGGCTCTGGTCTCATCACGGCGACTGAGTCCCGCAACCCCCCAAGCGGTGGCTCAGTCACCCGTAAAGACGCACCCGGGGGCCGGGTTGGTTGCGCGCCGCCGGTAAAGAGCTGACAAAGTGCCTGACCGCGCCTAACCGCCCAGGAACTTCGCGACGAGCTTCGGGGTGTTGACGGCGCCCTCGACGGCGATGGCGAAGGCGCGGTCCCCGCTGGAGCCGATGAACCAGGAGACGGTCTTGGGCCGACCACCCTCGTTGTAGGTGGCGAGGGCGGCGACGCCGACGACGTCGCCGGAGACGCGGGCGCCGCGGGCGTTGCCCCGGGACGCGGTGCGGTTCAGGACCCTCTTGAGGTTCGAGATGGATTCGGACGGCGGGCTCTGGGCCTGCGGTGCCTGGGCCGTCGTGGACGGGTCCTTGAAGACGTAGGGCGGCTTCCAGGTGCCGGTGTAGGCGGCGGCGGCCACCAGGGCCATCGCCAAGGGGCTGACCTGGACGGCGCCTTCGCCGACCATGGTCGCGGCCTTTTCGCCGTCGTTCGCAGGTGCCGGGACGGAGCCGGTGAAGGCGGGGACGCCGAGGCCCCAGTTCTTGCCGATTCCGAGCTGGGACGCCTCGCGGAGGAGGGTCTGGGCGTCCACCTTGCTGCTGAGCTGCGCGAGGGTCGTCTTGCAGGACGCGGCGAAGTGGTTGGCGAAGGTGCTGTCGGGGCGGGCCCTGTTGGTGAACGTCTTGCCGCCGACGGTGACGGTGCCGGGGCAGGTGGTCTCAGTGGACTGCTTCATGCCGGCCTGGGAGAACAGCGCCAGCGCGGACACGATCCCGAACGTCAGGCCGGGCGGGTACTGGCCCTCGAACGCCAAGTTCTTGCCGCCCGTCCCGTGGTTGGCCACGGCGAGCACCTCGCCGGTGCTCGGCCGCACGACCGTCATGGAGGCCGGGTACGGCAGGCCGGCCAGCGCGTCGTCGGCGTGCTTCTGGTAACCGGGGTCGAGGGTCGTCTGGACCTCCTGCGGCTCCAGGCCGGGCCAGGAGCGCAGCCGCTCGGTGGTCTTGCCGGTCTCGTCCTGCGCGACGACGCTGACGGTCGGCGTCCCGGCGAGGCGGCGCTGCTGGAGCAACTGGATGCCGCTGACGCCGATCGTGTCGCCCGGCTGGTAGGGGGCGCCGACCTGCTGGAGCCGGTCGGCGGTGGCCGGGCCGAGGTTGCCGATCAGCTCGGGCGCGTACGCGGGCGCGATCGGCGCGCGGACGCCCTGGAACCGCAGCCCCGGAATCTGGGCGAGCCGCTGGCTCACCGCGTTGTGGTCGGGGGCCTGCAAGGTCAGCAGCGGCAGGAACGTCTGCGGCGGCGCGGACCGGACACGGCCGAGGAGGCGCTCGCCGTCCAGCCGCCGGCCGCCGTCGATCTTGGTCTCCTTGACGAGCTGGTCGATGGTCTTCCGCGGGTCGGCGAGCTGCCCCGGGAACACCCCGAACTGGTAGGCGCCGATCTCGCGCAGCGCGGTGCGGCCCGCGGTGTCGGTGATCGGGGCGCGCTTCGGCACCTCCGTCACCACGGCGAGGCGCTGCCCCTGCTTCAGCTTGGTGTTGATGATGGACGGGTCCCAGACGACCTTCCACTTGCCGCCGACGCGGCGCAGGTGCATGAGGCCGGGGTACTGCCAGGGCTGCCCGTTCTCACCCAGGTCGATCTTCACGGTGAAGCGGGCGTCGGCCTCGTCGCCCTTCTTGACGATCTGGTCGACGTCGGAGCCCTCCACCTCGGTGCCGAGGGACAGCCGCAGGGACGCGGCGTCGAGCTGCTGCCGGACGCGGCCGAGGGCGTCCTCGACCTGTTTGCGGTCGGCGCCGACCGTCCGCCCGGCCGCGGCCTCGTAGTTGCCGACCTGCCAGGCGATGAGGAAGTCGCGGACGGCGGGCATCGCGGAGGGCTCGGCCCAGCATCCGGTCGTCATCGTCCCGACCAGGGCGCCGCAGGCCGCCAGCGCGACCGAACGGCGCCGCAGCGGCGAAAGGAGCGGCGTCCGGGCCCCGGCCCGCCTCCGGCCTCGGTTCGTCATCGACACCCTTCACCGTCTCCTGAACCGGGCCGCCGCCGCCTTCTGCATCTCCCGCTCGGCTTCCCGCTTGGCGATGGCCTGGCGCTTGTCGTAGGTCTTCTTACCACGGGCCAGGCCGATCTCGACCTTGGCCTTCCCGTCCTTGAAGTACAGCGAGAGCGGGATCAGCGTCCAGCCCGGCTCCTCCGACCTCGCGATGATCTTCTGGATCTCGCGGCGGTGCAGCAGCAGCTTGCGGCGCCGGCGCGGGGCATGGTTGGTCCAGGTCCCCTGGGTGTACTCGGGGATGTGGACGTTCTCCAGCCACACCTCGCCGTCCCGCACGTGCGCGAAGCCGTCGGCGAGGGAGGCGCGGCCGGCGCGCAGGGCCTTCACCTCGGTGCCCATGAGCACCATGCCCGCTTCCCACGTGTCGTCGATGTGGTAGTCGTAGCGGGCCCGCTTGTTCTGGGCGATGAGCTTGTGCCCGGTGTCCTTCTTGCGCCCGGTGTCCCGTGCCACGTCCTCAGTCCTTGTCCGGCGTTCGTCGTCTCAGTCCGGCATCGTCGTCTTGTCAGGCATCGTCGTCTTGTCAGTTTGTGGCCTCTACCCGGGCATCGCCGCGTCGAGGCCGCGCAGCACCGTCCGGGCGCGCCGCTCGGCCGCCTTCGCGGGGCGGTCGGCGGAGACCTCCACGTCGGGTTCGATGCCGACCCCGTCGAGGTTACGGCCGCTCGGCGTGCGGTAGCGACCGACGGTCAGCTCGATGACCGACCCGTCGGCGAGCCGGAGGGGTTCCTGCACCGAGCCCTTCCCGTACGTACGCGATCCTACGATCACCGCGCGGTCGCGGTCGCGCAGGGAGCCCGCGACGATCTCCGCGGCGCTGGCGGTGCCCGCGTCGACGAGCACCACGAGCGGGGTCCGCGCGTCGCCCGGGGTCGTGACGGTGCGCCGCTGGACGGGCCTGCCGCGCGGCTCATAGGTCACGACCGGGCCGCCGGGCAGGAAGGCCGACGCCGTCTCGACCGCCTCGTCCACCAGCCCGCCGGGGTTGCCGCGCAGGTCGAGCAGGACGCCGCCGCCCGGCCGGCCCGCCGGTGACCGCCCGGTCACGGCCGCCCGGACCTGCCCGCCCGTGCCGCGGGTGAAGGCGCCGACGCGGATCATCCGCGCGTGCTCGGGGAGTTCGGTCACGGTGACGTCCCCTCCGGAGACCTTCGTGCGGGCGAGGTGGAACCTCCTGGTTCGACGCTCGCGCTCCACGGTGAGTTCGACCGTCTCGTCCGGACGTCCGCGCAGCGCCTCGGCCACGCGCGAGATGTCCCAGCCCGTCACGGAGGCCTGCCCGACGCGGGTGACGACGTCGCCGGCCCGGACGCCGGCGCGGGCGGCGGGGGTGCCGGGCTGGACGCTCGCCACCAGCACGCGGTCGTCGCCGTCCTCGCTGCCGAGCCACAGCCCGACGCCGCTGTAGCGGCCGGTGAGGCGCCCTTCGACGTCGTCGTACTCGCGGGCCGAGTAGTAGTGCGCCCACTTGTCGCCGAGCCCGCGCAGCATGCCCTCGATGGCGGCGCGGTCGAGTTCGCCGCGGTCGACGGGCCGCGCGGCCCGGCCGCCGATCTTCGCCGCCGCGTCGTCCAGGACGGAGCCGCCCCCGGCGACGGCCGCGTGCCGCTCGGAGCCCGAGCCGCTCACGACCCCGGCGCCGTAGGCGCAGACGAGCGCCGCCGCCATCGCGGCGCCGCGCAGCACGCCGCCCGGCCGCCTGTTCAGCGGGGACACGGGCTCGACGGGGGCGCGGAGGGGGTCATGCGGCCAAGTGTAGGGCGGCGCCGCGGCCCGGATCCGGCGGTTGCGCCGGATCCGGTCGCGGCGTCAGATCTTCAGGTATCTGCGCAGGGTCAGGAACGAGGAGACGGCGCACAGCAGGACGCCGAAGCAGATCGACACGATGATGACGAGGATCACCACGCTCCAGCCGAGCTGGCTGACGAGCTGGACGTCCCCCGCGAGTCTGTCGACCAGGAGTTTCTTACTGAAGATCAGCAGTACGGAGGCGAACAACCCGCCGATCAGCCCGGCTATCGCGCCCTCCAGGATGAAGGGCATCTGGATATAGGTGTTCGACGCGCCGACCAGCCGCATGATGCCGGTCTCCCGGCGCCGGTTGAACGCCGACAGCCGGACGGTGTTGCCGACCAGCATCACCGCGGCGATCACCTGGATCAGCGCGATCGTCAGCGCCGCGACCTGCAGGCCGTTCAGGATGCGGAAGAACCGTTTCAGGATCTCCTGCTCGTTGATCACCGAGTCGACGCCGGGCTGGTTGAGCATCGCCTGCGCGACCGCCTTGTACTCCTCCGGGTTCTTCAGCTTCACCCGGAACGAGTCGGGGATGTCGCCCTCGCGGGTGCTCTCCACGAAGCCGGGCGATCCCGCGAAGCGGTCCTTGAAGCGGGCGTAGGCCTGCTGCTTGTTCTCGTACTGGACCTGCGAGACCTGCGGCATCTTCTCCAGCTGCGCCTTGAGCGTCTGCCGCTGCTGGTCGGTGACGTCCTGCTTCTGGCAGACCGGGTTCGAGCTCGTCTTCGCGCACAGGAAGATCGACACCTCGATCTTGTCGTACCAGTAGCTCTTGGACGCGGAGACCTGCTGCCGCAGGAGCAGCCCGGTGCCGAAGAGCGCCATGGCGATGGCGACGGTGATGACGAGGGAGATCGTCATCGTCATGTTCCTGCGGAGACCGATCCAGATCTCCTGGAGAACGAACTGTACGCGCATGCCTCGCTGTCCTTGATCGCCGTTGCCGGGCCGGGAGCCGGGGCGGCCGCGGGACGCGGCGCCGGCGGCCGCCTCTCGGGCACCCTCAGGGTGTCCTACGACCCGGCGGGAATCGATGGTTCAGATTTCGCTGCGCCCGTTCCGGCGCGCATGTGTCAGTACGCCTGCCCGTACACGCCGCGCGACTGGTCGCGGACGACGCGGCCGTCCTCCAGCTCGACGACGCGCTTGCGGAACGCGTCGACGATGGCGGCGTCGTGGGTGGCCATGACGACGGTGGTGCCGGTCCGGTTGATGCGGTCCAGCACCTTCATGATGCCGATCGAGGTGGCGGGGTCGATGTTCCCGGTCGGCTCGTCGGCCAGCAGGATCATCGGGCGGTTGACGAACGCGCGCGCGATGGCGACGCGCTGCTGCTCGCCGCCGGACAGCTCGTCCGGCATCCGGTGGGCCTTGCCCTCCAGGCCGACCAGGTCGATGACCTCGGGGACGACCTTGCCGATGAACCGCCGCGGCTTGCCGATCACCTCGAGGGCGAACGCGACGTTCTCGAAGACGTTCTTGTTGGGCAGGAGGCGGAAGTCCTGGAAGACGCAGCCGATCCTGCGGCGCAGGTGCGGCACCTTCCAGTTGCTCAGCCTGCTCAGGTCCTTGCCCGCCACGTGCACGTGACCCTGGGAAGGACGCTCCTCCTTCAGGATGAGGCGCAGGAAGGTCGACTTCCCGGAGCCGGACGGACCCACCAGGAACAGGAACTCGCCCTTCTCGATGGCGACGTTCACATGCTGGAGGGCGGGCCGGTTCTGGCTCGGGTAGACCTTGGTGACGTTGTCGAAGTGGATCACGGCTGCATCACGGCGGTTCGCTGTAGGGGTTGGGGAGCGGGCCGGCCCGCGGCCACGGAAGAGTCCGTGGCCCCTTGCCTGCGCCGCCCGGCTTCACGGCCAGGTGGGACGCGGAGCCTTCGAGCAGTGTAGAGGGGAGAGGCGACCGCCTCGTCCCACTCGGAGCGGTACGGGCGCCCAGGGCCGGCACCGCGTCCGATCTGTGCGTGACGTCCGATCAGTGCCATGTGAACGGTCTCCCGACGTCCGGTCGTTTCATACCGGCTTTGCCCCCGGACTTGCCGGAACGACCATACAGTCCGGCTACGCTGGATGATGGCGAAAGATACCTAATAGATGGACGAACGACCAGACAGGCCGACGCTTCCCGCACGGACCGCGTGCCGTTGTCGGAGATTGGGGCCCACGACATGAGCTGCGAACATCTCATCTGTGCTCGGTGCTCGAACCCGGTGGTGGAGGGCCGCTGCCCCACCTGCCGGGAGGCCCGCTCGGAGCTTCACGACCACGGCCCGTCCGTGCCGCCCGCCGTGGTCCTGGCGATCCTCGTCGCGCTGCTGTTCGCGGCGCTCGTCCTCCAGCGCGTCTACGGCTGACGCGGTGCCCCAGGGCTTCTTGATCGGCCCTAGGGCTTCTTGATCGGCGGTGTGGCCGCCTTGGTCACGGCGCCGTCGTCGGCGAGCATGTGCGCCTTCGCCTGGGCGGCGCGCTTCTTGGCCTTCGGCGGGTCGAACGCGGCGAAGTGCAGCGTCGCCGTGGTGTCGACCTCGTTGCCCTCGACGGCCCCGTCGAGGAGGTGCTCGGCCTCCTGCGGGATCTCCGGCTTCGGGGTGCGCGGGTCCTTGGCGACCAGCGAGGTGTTGCGGAACAGCGAGTAGATGACCAGCCCGCCGCCGTGCTCGGTCCGCAGCCCGAAGTAGGGGAACGGCGTCGCCGTGTAGACGACCGTGTAGGTGATGTCGTCCTTCTTGGCCTTCTTCCTGGCGCGCTTGGCGTCCTGGTAGAAGCCGGTGGTGACGGGGTTGGACTTCATCACCTTCGCGGCGACGCTGCGCGGCCCCTCGGCGGCGATCGTCGCCTGGATCCCGCCGACGTCGCGGGGGCGGATCAGCAGGGACGCGTCGCCCGCGCTGAGGGCCGTCGCGTAGCCGGCGGCGTCGATCGCCACCTTCGGCTCCTTGGCCTTCTCCTGCAGGACGGTCGCGACCGTGAGCTTCCAGTGGTCGGACGGCCCGCGCAGGATGAAGCCCATCAGCACCCTGCGCTTGCTCTTGGGCCGGCCCATGACGGAGCGGTCGACCGACACCACGAACCACTGCGGGTAGGCGGCGTCCTTCAGCTTCGGCACGTACAGCCTGGGCTTGCCGTAGCCGAAGCGCGGCACCGGGTCGCCGTCGTAGGCGGCCTTGCGGAACTCGGCCGCGGTGAGCTGGGACTGTCCGTCGGACGTCCACGTCAGCGCGAGGCGCTCGTCGCCGGCGGCCCTGGCCACGTCCTCGTCGGTGACGTAGGAGCGGAACGCCTGCTCCGCGACCTGCGGGGTCAGCGCCACCGGCGCGGGCGGGGACGTCTTCGGCATGGTGACGGTGGGCCGCGCCTCCGTCTTGCCCTCGGCGCAGCCCGCGGCGGTGAGCAGGGCGAGCAGCACCCCGGCCGCGACCACCCGCAGGAAGCTGTGCAAAGACCCGTCCCCCGGACCGAGATTCCAGGGCCGACCGCCCTCGGCCGACCTCCTCGGCCCGTGATTCTGCCACCCGCATGATATTGGAGGGACGTCCGGTCGTCCGCCATGGGGCGATAAGCATGCCGGGACGGCGATAAGCTCGGACCGTGGCAGGCATCGAACCCGAAGAGCAGCTCAAGGAGCTCGGCTCGACCCTGTCCAGCATCGAGCAGGTGCTGGACCTCGACGGCATGCGCCGCGACATCGCGGAGCTGCGCGAGCAGTCGGCCGACCCCGACCTGTGGAGCGACCAGGAGCGCGCCCAGTCGGTGACGCGCCGCCTGTCGTACCTGGAGAGCGAGCTGAACCGCGTCGAGGGCCTGCGGCAGCGGCTCGACGACACCGCCACGCTGTACGAGATGGCCCGGGAGATGGACGACGCCGACACGCGCACGGAGGCCGACGAGGAGCTGGCCGCCCTGAACAAGGCCGTCCAGCAGCTCGAAGTGCGCACCCTCATGTCGGGCGAGTACGACGCCCGCGAGGCGCTGGTCACCATCAACGCGCAGGCCGGCGGGGTGGACGCGGCCGACTGGGCCGAGCAGCTCCAGCGGATGTACCTGCGCTGGGCCGAGCGGCACGGCTACCCGACGGAGGTCTACGAGACGTCCTACGCCGAAGAGGCCGGGATCAAGTCGACCACGTTCACCGTGAAGGCCCCCTACGCCTACGGGACGCTGCGCGGCGAGCACGGCACCCACCGGCTCGTCCGGATCTCCCCCTTCGACAACCAGGGCCGGCGGCAGACGTCGTTCGCGGGCCTGGACGTCGTCCCCGTGGTGGAGCAGAGCGACCACGTCGACATCGACGAGACCGAGCTGCGGATCGACGTGTACCGGTCGTCGGGGCCCGGCGGCCAGGGCGTCAACACCACCGACTCGGCCGTGCGGATCACCCACATCCCCACCGGCATCGTCGTCTCCTGCCAGAACGAGCGAAGCCAGCTGCAGAACAAGGCCACGGCCATGAACGTCCTGCAGGCCAAGCTGCTGGAGCGCAAGCGCCACGAGGAGGCGGAGAAGCTCTCCGAGCTGCGCGGCGAGGGCACCACGAGCTGGGGCACGCAGATCCGCAACTACGTCCTGCACCCGTACCAGATCGTGAAGGACCTGCGCACCGGCGTCGAGGTCGGCAACCCCACCGCGGTCCTGGACGGCGACATCGACGAGTTCATCGAGGCCGAGATCCGCTGGCTGCGCCAGCAGGAGATCGCCTGACCCCAGGCCCGCCCCGCGAGCGGCGGCACCTTTTTCGGCCGACTTTCGTGTTCATAGAGTGACTGTGCGGTCACTCTGCGAGGATGCCGGGTGGTTCGATCAATGTCGCCATTCGGGGGGGCCTCATGGCCGCACGCACTTTCGTCTCCATGCTCATACCCGGCCTGCTGGCCGCCGCCGTGAGCACCGGCTGCTCCGGCAGCACCTCCTCCTCCGCGGCCCCGGGGAAGCCGCAGGGGGCGCCCGCGCTCACCAAGGAGCAGGCGCAGCAGGTCCTCGCGTCCTTCACCGCCGGGATGAACAGGGCGGGGCACAGGTTCAGCGGCCGGACGCTGCGCACGGTCGAGGCCGACCCGCAGCTCTCCATGGACGTCGCCGCGCTCAAGCTCCGGCGCGCCGTCCGGCAGCGTCCGCCGAAGGTGGCCTTCACCCGCCCGACGTTCTACATCCCGCGGCTGACCGGCTACCCGCACTGGTTCGCGGCCGACGCCGTCACCGGGCAGGGCAAGCGGGCGCTGCGCCACGCGCTGCTGTTCACCCAGGCCGGGCAGGGCGCGCCGTGGCTGCTGACCGCCGACCCCTACCCGTCCGAACTCGCCCTCGGCCGCGTCGCGCTCGACCCCCAGGGGTACGCCACCCCGGTGGCCCCTGACGTCAAGGACCTCGCCGTCCAGCCCGCGAAGCTCGCCCAGGCGCACGCCGCGCTCCTCACGGACGGGCCCGGCGCCCCCGGAGCGGCCCTCCTCGCGGAAGGGGCCAGGACCACCGAGACCTACAAGGCGCTCAAGGAGGGCGAGAAGAGCCTCGCCGCACGCGGGGTCACGCTCTCGTCCCGCTTCTCCCCCTCGCAGTACAAAGTCTACGGGCTGCGCACCAAGGACCGCGGAGCCGTCGTCTGGTACGTCCTGAAGCAGAACGAGGCGTACTCGGCGGCCCGGCGGGGCCGCATGACCGTCAGCGGAGACCTCGTCGGCCTCGCCCCGCCCGCCAGCGCCCGGACGCGCCTGGACACGATCGTCCTCGTGCAGTACCTGGCCAGCGTTCCGCCCAAGGGCCGCGCCACGATCAGCGGCATGCACCGCAAGGCCGTCACCGCCCAGGGCTCCTGAACTCCGTCGGGTGCCGGCCGGTCCCGCCCCTCCTGACCGCTGCGGCGGAACCGGTCCGGCATCCGACGGTACTTATTGCTTTTTTCTCCTCCTTCGGGCCTTGGCGGCCCTCCATCGTCGATAAAAGCGGGCGATCGCTGGCATCGCTTCGTCTCGCCTTGCGGCTCGCTGCGCGATCAGGTTCTCGCAGGCTCGAACCTGCCTTCGGACGCGATCGCGGCCCTTGAGGTCGCCGGGTGGTTGCGGCGGGGGCTGGGGTCAGCGCGTCCGGGTGGTCTTCTCAGGCGAGCCGGTTGCGGTGGCTTGGTCTGCTGGGCTCGCCGCCGCGTGGTCCGGGTGGCCGGGCCACGCGGCGGTTCGCCCCTAGGTCACTCCGAGGGGAGAGAACTGGAGGTGACGAGGGTGCGGATGGCGCCTAGGGCCACTGAGAGGGTCGCGAGGTCGAAGCTGTCGCTCTCCCAGATCTCGCTGAGGGTCTGCTGGGCGCGCTGGACGGCGGGCCTGTTCTTCTCCGCCCAGTGGATCATCCGCTCCTCGGGGTTGCCGCCCGGCTTGCTGGTGATGAGGACGTCCCGGGTGAGGGCGGAGTGCGCGGCGTACAGGTCGTCGCGGAGGGCGGAGCGGGCCATCGAGCGCCACTTGTCGTCGCGCGGCAGGGCGATGATGCGCTCGCGCAGGCGGGACAACTGGAGCCGGTCCGCGAGGTCGAAGTAGATCTCGGCGACCTCCTCCACCGGACGTCCCGTGTCGTGCGCGATGCCGACCACGTCGAAGGTGGAGTAGGCGGGGACGAACGTGGCGCACTGCTCGGCCAGCTCGTCCGGGACGCCCAGCTCGGCGAAGCCGTCGCGGCGCTGCTCGAACGCGGCGAGGTCGAGCCCGACCAGGAGCTTCGACAGGTGCGCGCTCAGGGTGGCCGCGCCGCCGGTGAAGAAGTCGATCGTCTCCTGGATGTCGAACGGGGGCCGCCGGTTGTGCAGCAGCCAGCGGGCGCCACGCTCGGTCAGCTTGCGCGCCTCCAGCAGCATCGCGATCTGCGTCGACTCCTCGACCTGGTGCGACAGGTTCTCGACCGACTTCCAGAAGCGCGGCATCTGGAACACGTCGCGGGCGACGAGGTAGGCGCGGGCGATGTCGGAGGAGGACGCGCCCGTCTCCTCGTTCATCCGGAACACGAACGTGGAGCCGCTCGCGTTGACCACGTCGTTCACCACGGCGGTGGTGATGATCTCGCGGCGCAGCGGGTGCCGGTCCATGAAGGGCCGGAACCGCTCGCGCAGCGGCGTCGGGAAGTAGTCGACCAGCCACGACTCCAGGTAGGGGTCGTCGGCGAGGTCGGAGGCGACGAGGTCGGCGTCCAGCGCGAGCTTGGCGTAGGCGACCAGCACCGAGAACTCGGGGCTGGTCAGGCCGTGCCCGGAGTGGCGCCGCTCGGCGAGGGCCTTGTCGTCGGGCAGGGCCTCCAGGCGCCGTTTGAGGCGGCCGTCGCGCTCCAGCTTGCGCATGTACCGGGCGTGGACGTGCAGCATCGCGGACGCCTGCGCGCGGGACGCGGCGAGCACCACGTTCTGCGCGTAGTTGTCGCGCAGGACGAGCCGCCCCACCTCGTCGGTCATCTCGTACAGCAGGCCGTCGCGCTGCTTGCCCTCCAACTCCCCGTCCCGCACCGCCTGGTCGAGCAGGATCTTGATGTTGACCTCGTGGTCGGAGGTGTCGACGCCCGCGGAGTTGTCGATGAAGTCGGTGTTGATCAGGCCGCCGCCGCGGGCGAACTCGATCCGGCCGAGCTGCGTGACGCCGAGGTTGCCTCCCTCGCCGACGACCTTGCAGTGCAGTTCGGCGCCGTCCACGCGGACGGGGTCGTTGGCCTTGTCGCCGACATCGGCGTTGCTCTCCAGCGACGACTTGACGTAGGTGCCGATCCCGCCGTTCCACAGCAGGTCGACCGGCGCCCGCAGGATGGCCCGGATCAGCTCGAAGGGCGGCAGGGTCTTCACCCCGTCGCCGAGCCCGAGCGCCGCCCGCACCTGCGGGGTGATCTGGATCGACTTCACGCTGCGGGGGTACACGCCGCCGCCCTTGGAGATCAGCGAGGTGTCGTAGTCGCCCCAGCTGCTGCGCGGCAGCTCGAACAGCCGGCGCCGCTCGGCGAACGAGGCGGCGGCGTCCGGGTCGGGGTCGAGGAAGATGTGCCGGTGGTCGAACGCGGCGACGAGCCGGATGTGCTCCGAAAGCAGCATCCCGTTCCCGAACACGTCCCCGGACATGTCGCCGATGCCGACGACGGTGAAGTCCTCGTTCTGGATGTCCTTGCCGAGGGCCCGGAAGTGGTACTTCACCGACTCCCAGGCGCCGCGGGCGGTGATGCCCATGCCCTTGTGGTCGTAGCCGACCGAGCCGCCGGAGGCGAACGCGTCGCCGAGCCAGTAGCCGTACTCGGCGGCGACGCCGTTGGCGATGTCGGAGAACGTCGCGGTGCCCTTGTCGGCGGCGACGACCATGTAGGTGTCGTCGCCGTCGTGGCGGACCACGTTCGGCGGCGGCACGACCTTGCCGTCGACGAGGTTGTCGGTCAGGTCGAGCAGGCCGGAGATGAAGTCCTTGTAGCAGGCGATGCCGGCCTTCTGCCACGCCTCCCGGTCGACGGACGGGTCGGGCAGCTGCTTGCCGACGAAGCCGCCCTTCGCGCCCGCCGGGACGATGACGGTGTTCTTCACCGCCTGCGCCTTGGCCAGGCCGAGGATCTCGGTGCGGAAGTCCTCGCGCCGGTCCGACCAGCGCAGCCCGCCGCGGGCGACCGACCCGAACCGCAGGTGCACGCCCTCGACCTTCGGCGAGTACACGAAGATCTCGTACATGGGGCGGGGCTGCGGCAGGTCCGGGATGCCCTCCGGGTCGAACTTCATCGCCAGGTACGGCTTGTTCTGGTAGTGGTTCGTGCGCAGGGTCGCCTGGACGAGCGCCAGGTAGGCGCGCAGGATGCGGTCCTCGTCGAGGCTCGCGACGTCGTCCAGCTTGCCGCGGACCTCCTCGGTGATGCCGGCGCTGCGCTCCTCCTCGCCGCCCCGCAGCGAGGGGTCGAGCCGGCTCTCCCACAGCCGGATGATCAGCCGGGTGATCGAGGCGTTGCGCAGCAGCACCTGCTCGATGTAGCGCTTGGAGAACGTGGTGCCCGCCTGCCGCAGGTACAGGGCGTAGGCGCGCAGGATCATCGCCTGCCACCAGGTCAGCCCGACGTGCAGGACGAGCGCGTTGAAGCCGTCGTTCTCGATGCCGCCGCGCCACAGCATCGTGAAGGCGTCCTGGAACAGGTCCTTGACGGCCTCCGCCGGGACGTCCGCGGGCGGCACGTACCGCAGCCCGAGGTCGTAGATCCAGAACCGGCGGCCGTCGGAGGGGTTGATCTCGTACGGCCGCTCGTCGATCACCTCGACGCCCATGTTCTGCAGCAGCGGCAGCACCCGCGACAGCGAGATCGGCTCGCCCAGCCGGTAGATCTTCAGCCGCCGCTCGCCGGGCCCGGCGCCGTCCGGCGCGTACAGGTCGATCGAGGTGTCGGTGCTCTCGTCGAGCGCGGCGAGGCGGCGCAGGTCGGCGACGGCGGTACGGGCCGGGAAGTCGGCCTTGTAGCCCTCGGGGAACGCCTCCCCGAAGGTGCGGCCGAGCGTTCCGGAACGTTCCTCCCCGGACTGCTCGGCGATCGCGTCGGCGAGGTCGTCCTCCCACGAGCGGGTGGCCTGGGCGAGCCGCTCCTCCAGCTCCGCGACGTCGACGTCCGGCAGCGGGCGGCCGCGCTCGCCGCGGACCACGACGTGCAGCCGGGCCAGGATCGACTCGGTGACGTTCGCGCTGTAGTCGACGCTGACGCCGTCGAACGCCTCCCTGAGCAGGTCCTGGATGCGCAGCCGGACCTTGGTGGTGTAGCGGTCGCGCGGCAGGTAGACCATGCAGGACATGAAGCGGCCGTACAGGTCCTTGCGCAGGAACAGCTTCAGCTGGCGGCGCTCGCGCAGCCGCAGCACGCCGAGGGAGATCTTCAGCAGGTCGTCGACCGAGATCTGGAAGAGCTCGTCGCGCGGGTAGCTCTCCAGTATCTCGATGAGGTCCTGGCCGTCGTAGCTGTCGGGGGCGAACCCGGCGCGCTCCAGCACCTCGTCGAGCTTGGGCCGCAGCACGGGGACGTGCGCGATCGACTCGCTGTAGGCGACGTGGCTGAACAGCCCGAGGAACCGGCGCTCCCCGATCACCTCGCCGGACTCGTCGAACTTCTTCACCCCGATGTAGTCCAGGTACAGGGGGCGGTGGACGGTGGAGCGGGAGTTCGCCTTGGTGAGGACGAGCAGGCGCTTCTCCGTCGCCTTCTCGCGGACCTCCGGCGGCAGCGCGGCGAAGCTGTCGGACTCGCGCTTGTCGTTGCGCAGGATCCCGAGGCCGGTGCCCGGCTCGGGGCGCAGCGCCGTCCCGTCGCCGGTGAGCGTGTAGTCGCGGTACCCGAGGAACGTGAAGTGGCCGTCGGCCAGCCAGTCGAGCAGCTCGACGCCTTCGGCGAGCTCCTTGGCCGGCAGCGGCGGCGGCACCTCCTGGACCGCGGTCGCGACCTCGTGGGCGCGGGCGCGCATCTTGGGCTCGTCCTCGACGGCGACCCGGACGTCCTGCAGGACGCGGATCAGGTCCTTCTCCAGCGTGTCCAGGACGACCTGGTCGGTGGTGCGGTCGACCTCGATGTGCATCCACGACTCGTCGACGTCGGCGTCGCTGTCGTGGTTGCCGCGGAAGGCCCTGAGGTGGCCCGCGACGTCGCGGTCCACGCCCAGCAGCGGGTGGACGATCATGTAGGTCGCCAGGTGGTGGCGGGTCAGCTCCATCGTGACCGAGTCGACGAGGAACGGCATGTCGTCGGTGACAACCTGGACGACGGTGCGGCCCGGGTCCCAGCCGTCCTCCTGGAGCGTCGGCGTGAAGACGCGCACCTTCGCGCGCCCCTGCGGCCGCTCCTCGCCGAGCGCGCGGTGCGCCATCGCGGGCCCGCAGATGTCGGCCGGATCCCGCTCCAGCAGGTCCTCGCGGGCGACCTGGCGGTAGTAGAGGCGGAGGAAGGCGAAGGCCTCCTCCACGTCCCCGCGCGCCTCCGGACGCCTCGCGCACGTCTCGGCGGCCCGCCGGAGCAGGTCGTCCTTCGCTTGATCGAGCATGCCGCTCATCGACAATCTCCCCTTGAGACCCATCGCCACCTCGTTGTGGCGCCGCTCACTGCACGAGCGTAGCCAGGAATCGCCGCAAAGCCGACCTGGTCCCGTGCATGGCCGACGTGGCCTATCCCACCCTGTCAGGGTGCCCGAAGCGACTCGGGCCGATCATGTGATTCGGTGCCGGAGGGAGCGTCAGCCCGCGGCCTGGCCGGTGGTGCCCGCGCCGCTGCCGGTACCGGTGCCGCCGCCCCCGGGGTCGGTGCCGCCGCCTCCGGGGTCGGTGGGAGTGTCGGTCGGCGTCTCGGTGGGGCCGGTGGACGGGTCGGTCGGGTCGGTGGGCGTGTCGGTCGGCGGCGTCGTGGTCGGCGAGTCGGACGGGGTCGGGGTGCCGCTCCGGGTCGGGCTGCCGGTGGGGGTGGGGTCGCCGGTGGGCGTCGGGTCGTAGGACGTCGGCGGCCCCTCCTGTACGGGCTGCCGGCTGGTGGGCGCCTCCGTGGTCGGCACGACGTCGCTCGACGTGGGCGGCCCGCTCGGGTCGCTGACCTTGCGGCCCGCCTTGCCGCCGCCGTCGGAGCCGAGCAGCAGGACGGAGGAGACGACGATGACCGCGACGAGCAGCGCGGCGGCCCCGGCGAGCGCCGCGGAGCGCCCCGAACCGGTGAGCGAGCGCCGCAGCCCGCCGCCCTTCCCGCCGGCGGCGTCGCCGGGCAGGGTCTCGTCGGCGGCCCACGCGGCGGGGGCGAGCAGCGGCTCGGCCTCCCGCGCCGCGTCTCCGCCGGCGCCCGGCGCCCCGAACGCGGCGTCGTCGAAGGAGTCGTCGAAGTCCGGGGTCCGGTCGAACACCGGGTCGTCGTCGAACACCGGGGTGTCGGCGAACACGGGGTCGGGCTCGAACACCTCGTCCTCGTCGCCGCCCTCCGCCGCCAGGACGGACCCGGCGGCCAGCATCGCGGTCTCGTCGGTGTCGCCGGAGGGGCGGGCGGCGGGACGCGCCGCCTCCTCGTGCCCGAGCAGCCGCATCAGCACCTGCCGGGCGCCCGGACGCCGGGACGGGTCCTTCTCCAGGCAGTCGAGCACCAGGTCGCGCAGCGGCCCGTCCAGGCCGCCGAGCTCGGGCTCCTCGTGCAGGATCCGGTTGATCACGGCGGGGATGGTGTCCTGCCCGAACGGCGGCGCCCCGGTGGCGGCGAAGGCCAGCGTGGCCGCCCAGCAGAACACGTCCGCGGGCGTCCCGACCTCGTCGCCGCTGATCTGCTCGGGCGCCATGTAGGACGGGGTGCCGATGACCCGGCTGGTGAGGGTGGTGCCGCCGCTGAGCGCGCGGGCGACGCCGAAGTCGATGACGCGCGGGCCGTCCGGGCCGATCAGCACGTTGTGCGGCTTGAAGTCGCGGTGGACGATGTTCGCCTGGTGGATCGCGGCGAGGGCGGTCGCGGTGCCGACGGCGAGCCGGTCGAGCCCGGCGCCGTGGAGCGGACCGTCGGCCAGGACCTGCTGGTTCAGCGACGGGCCCGGCACGTACTCGCTGACGATGTAGGGGCGGTCACCGGTCGCGTCGGCGTCGATCACCTGCGCCGTGCAGAACGGCGCCACCTGCTTGGCGACCTCCAGCTCGCGCAGGAACCGGGCGAGCGCCTTGTCGTCGGACGTCAGTTCGGCGTGCAGCAGCTTGATCGCGACCTGCCGGCCGTCCTCGGCCACGCCGAGGAACACCGTGCCCTGGCCGCCCTCGCCCACTCGGCCGATCAGGGCGTACGTCCCCAGCCGGTCCGGGTCTCCGGACCGCAGCGCCCCAACCTCCATGCGTGGAACCGTCCCTCTCCTTGATCGACAGATCGAGCGAGCCCCGACCCGGATCACCCCTCCGACTGTGTGACGCGCGAGACACGAGGCAAGTTCACCCGATCCCGCGACCATTCGGAGCGAACTGGTCCATCGCCCCCGGTGGCCAGCTTTGGGTCGGCTACCACCCTAATGGCGTCACATCCACCTGTGCCCAGGACGCGCCAGATGTCACTCCGGAAGCCCGACTCACCATGGGTAGCCGGGGGACTACAGCCGTCGTGTCACTGCGGAAGCTCGTGCCACTACAGAAAGCAGCGTCACTATCGATAGCAGCGTCTCTCCGGAAGGAAGTGTCACTCCGGAGCGGTGTCGTTACAGAGCAGTGTCGTCGTTGCAGAGCAGTGTCGCACCGGCGGCGGAGGCGCACAGCGGAAACGGCGCCACGCGCGGGACACTGGGCACATGGCGACACTCGACGGCCGCCGCGTCCGCACGCGCGCCGAACTCATGGACGAGCACGGGCTCGGCCGCAGCACCCTGGAGAAGTGGTACCGCGAGCGCGCCGCCAACGGCCATCCCGAGGCGGTGGGGACGGTCGGTTCCCAGCTCGCGTGGGACGCCGACGAGTGGGACCGCTGGTACGAGGCGCACCGCTCCCGGGACGTCCCGGCCGGCCTCGCCACCCGCGACGAGCTGGCGGCGCGCCACGGCCTCAGCCGCCACCGCCTCAAGCAGCTCTGGGCGGACCGCGCGTCCAACGGCCACCCCGAACCGGCGCACCGCGCCGGCAAGGCCCTGTACTGGGACGAGGCCGCCTGGACCGCCTGGTACCGCGCCCTCGTCGAGCGCCCGGCCGAGGAGGGGCCCGACGACCTCGTCACCCTGGCGGAGGCCGCCCGCATCCTCGGCCTGGCGCAGACGAGCGTCACCGTCTACGCCAGGCGCCCGCCCGCCGGCTGGCCGGAGCCCGCCAGGGTGGAGCCGCTGGGAGGAGGCCGCGTCCGCCGGCTCTACCGGCGGCGCGACGTCCTCGCCTACGCCGCGGCCAAGGGGTGAAGCCGGGCTACGGGGTGAAGTGGGTCAGGACCTCGGGGTTCGCCATGGAGTCGCGGTTGGCGGCCTTGTCGACCGGGGTCCCCTGGAGGATCTTGCGGACGGGGACCTCCAGCTTCTTGCCGGACAGCGTGCGCGGGATGCCGGGCACGGCGGTGATCTCGTCCGGGACGTGCCGGGGCGACAGCGCGGACCGGATCCGCCTGCGCAGCTCCGCCACCAGCTCGTCGGTGAGCGAGGCGCCCTCCGCGAGCTGGACGTACAGCAGCAGCCGGCCCTCCTGGCCGAGGCGCCCGGTGTCGATGACGAGGCTGTCGGTGATCTCGTCGAACGCCTCGACGACGCGGTAGAAGTCGGACGTGCCCATGCGGACGCCGCCGCGGTTGAGCGTGGAGTCGGACCGCCCGTAGATCACGCAGCCGCCGTCCGGCAGGACCTTGATCCAGTCGCCGTGCCGCCACACGCCCGGGAACATGTCGAAGTAGGAGCCGCGGTAGCGCTCGCCGTCCTCGTCGTTCCAGAAGAAGACGGGCATGGACGGCATGGGCTCGGTGATGACCAGCTCGCCCACCTCGTCGACCACCGGCTTGCCGTCCTCGGTGTAGGCCTCCACCTTGGCGCCGAGGCCGCGGCACTGGATGACGCCGGCGCGCAGCGGCAGGAGCGGCGACGGGCCGACGAAGCCGGTGCACAGGTCGGTTCCGCCGGAGAAGGAGCCGAGCAGCAGGTCGCTGCCGACCGCCTCGTACACCCAGGCGAAGCCCTCGGGCGGGAGCGGCGACCCGGTGGAGCCGATGCCGCGCAGCCGGGACAGGTCGAGCTCCTCGCCGGGGCGGCGGCCCTCCTTCGCCGACGCCGTGATGTAGGGCGCGCCGACCCCCATGTAGGTGACGCCGGTGTCCGCGGCGAGCGTCCAGAGGTCGAGGGGGGCGCCGTCGTACATGACGATGGTGGACCCCACCAGCAGGCCGCCGATGAGGTAGTTCCACATCATCCAGCCGGTGGTGGTGTACCAGAAGAACACGTCCTCGGGGCCGAGGTCCTGGTGGAAGGACAGCGCCTTGAGGTGCTCCAGGACGACGCCGCCGTGGCCGTGGACGATCGGCTTCGGCAGCCCGGTCGTCCCGGAGGAGTAGACGACCCACAGCGGATGGTCGAACGGGACGTCCTCGAACTCCAGGGTGTCGTGGCCCGCCCGGGGCAGGTCGCCGTAGTGCATGCCGACGCGCAGGCCCTCGGGGGTGGCGGCCGGGTCCAGGTACGGGACGAGGACGGTGGCGGCCAGGCTCGGCAGCGCGGCCTCGATCTCGCCGACGACCTCCCGCCGGTCGAACCGCTTGCCGTTGTAGGCGTAGCCGTCCACGGCGATCAGGACCTTGGGCTCGATCTGCGCGAACCGGTCGATCACCGAGGAGGACCCGAAGTCGGGCGAGCACGACGACCACACCGCCCCGAGCGACGCCGTGGCCAGGAAGCAGATCAGCGCCTCGGGGATGTTCGGGATGTAGGCGGCGACCCGGTCGCCCTTGCCCACGCCCAGCCCGGCCAGGCCCGCGCGCACCTCCGCGACGTGCAGTGCCAGCTCGCGGTACGACAGCACCCGGTGCCCGCCCGCCTCCGAGCGGAAGACGACCGCCGTCTCGTCGGGCGACCCCTCGGCCCGGCGCAGGGCGTTCGCCGCGTAGTTGAGGGTCGCGCCGGGAAACCACTTCAGCCCGTCGACCGGCATGGGGCCGCCCGTCCGGACCGGGCCGTCGCCGCGCTCGCCCACGACCTGGAAGTACGACCAGATCGCGTCCCAGAACGCGTCGACCTCCGTGACCGACCAGCGCCAGAGCTCGTCGTAGGACTCCGCGAGGACGCCCCGGTCCCCCAGCCAGTGGGCGAACCGCGTCACCCGCGCGTTCGCGACCACCTCCTCCGACGGCTCCCACAGCGCCGAACCCTCGGATACCTCCCGGGCCATACCTCTCCCTCCCCGCCGCGCCACGCTGCGCGACCGTCCCAATATCGGCCCCGCCCGGCACACCGTGCAACTTGCCCGCCGTGCCCGCCGTCAAGCCCGGCAACCCCTCCTATCGCAGGTCAAAACGCATCTTCGGGCAACCCCGCGCTCCCACACAGACAACGCCCCGCACATCCTCTTCTCCCACACACCCTGGAGAACGGGCAGGTCGAACGGGGCACACCGCCATGCGCGGCGATATGTAGGTCCGCGGGGTGGACGCGCCCTCGCAGCGCCGTTTCACAGGGAGGGGATCAGCCCCTCAGGAAGCGGCAGTTCTCACCGCTGACCCACAGGGACCCCTCGGCCGCGCCGGTCGGGCAGCGGTAGGTGTCGTTGTTGCGGCGGTCGACGATGGTGACGTCCAAGACCGGACCCCACTGGCCGGGGTTGCAGTTCCGTCCCTGGACCTGGGGGATCCGCGGCTCCACCTGCTCGCACACGGAGATCTCTCCGGCGCGTTCGGCGCCGGCCTGGACGGGGTCGGCCGGGGGCGTGGTCAGGATGAGCGCGGAGGCGCCGAGGACCGCGGCGAGGACGGTGGACACGGCGAGCGCACGGCATGTCACGATAATCACTCCTCGTTGTCAAGTGATTACCCGAAGTTATCGACGGCGTGCCCGTCGTGCTGCCCTCCCGAGGTGACATCTTCGTCCCGTCCGGGGGTCTTCTCGCGGCGCCTCACATCCGGGTCAGCTCGGCGACCGCGCTCACCACCGCGTTCGTGTCGGCGAGCGTCGCCAGGACCCGGTCCGCGCCGGCGGAGCGCAGCTCGGCCTCGGTGGCGCTGCCGGTGGCGACGGCGATGACCGGCGAGCGGGCGATGTGCGCGGCCTGGACGTCGCGGGGCGAGTCGGCGATGTAGACGGTCGCGGACTCGGGGTAGCGGGCGCCGTGCCGCTCCCCGGCGCGGGTGCGGGCGAGCTCCAGGAGGGCGGCCTTGCTGTAGACGCCGTTCTCGTAGCCGCCGGCTTCGAGGTCGAGGCGGCCGGCGAGGCCCAGCTCGGTCACCTTGAGCACGGCGTTCGGCTGGAGCGATCCGGTCAGCACCGACTGGACGACGCCGGGCACGTGCGCGAGCGCCTCGACGGCCTCGCGGGCGCCGGCGAGGACGCGGCCGTGCGCGCGCAGGTCGGCGCGGCGGCTCGCGAACGCCTCGGCCAGCGCGTCGAAGAAGGCGGGGAGGTGGTCGTCGGTGGTGACGACGTCGTTGAACGCGAGGGTCTCGAAGATGATCTCGGATTCGGTGCGGCCGGGCGTGGGCGCAAGGCGCAGCAGCGGCCGCCCGATGATCCGTTGGAACGCCTCGGCATAGGCGTCCCGGGTGATCCGTCCGACGTCGACCAGGGTGTGGTCGATGTTCCACAGCACGAGACGGTTCAGCGTCGACATCCCGTTCCCATGACGGCTCCAGGGGGTGTGCACAGACGCCGCCCCTCGGACGGCGAGGCGAGCCTATCGTCAAGCCTCTCACCGCTTCGACCGGTCGTGAAGGGGCGGGGAGCTCAGCCCATATGGGGGTAGCGGTGGTCGGTGGGCGGGACGAAGGTCTCCTTGATGGAGCGGACGCTCGTCCAGCGGGTGAGGTTGAAGATCGAGCCGGCCTTGTCGTTGGTGCCGGACGCGCGGGCGCCGCCGAACGGCTGCTGCCCGACGATCGAGCCGGTCGGCTTGTCGTTGATGTAGAAGTTCCCGGCGGCGAAGCGGAGGCGCTCGGTGGCCTCGGCGACGGCGGCGCGGTCGTCGGCGACGACGGCGCCGGTCAGGCCGTAGTCCGAGACGCCCTCCATCTGGGTGAGGACGCTGTCGTAGTCGACGTCGTCGTAGACGTGGACGCCGAGGATCGGACCGAAGTACTCGGTGGTGAAGATCTCGTCGGTGGGGTCGGACGACTCCAGGACGGTGGGGCGCACGAAGTAGCCGCGCGAGTCGTCCGTCTGGCCGCCGGCGAGTATCCGCATGGTGTCGATCCCGCGGGCGCGCTCGATGGCGCGGCGGTGCTTGGCGAAGGCGCGGTCGTCGATGACGGCGCCCATGAAGTTGGACAGGTCGGCGACGTCGCCCATGGTGAGGGCGTCGACCTCGGCGCAGAAGTCGTCGCGCATGCCGTCCCAGATGGAGCGCGGGATGTAGGCGCGGGACGCGGCGGAGCACTTCTGGCCCTGGTACTCGAAGGCGCCGCGGACGAGCGCCGTCTTCAGCACGGCGGGGTCGGCGGACGGGTGCGCGACGACGAAGTCCTTGCCGCCGGTCTCGCCGACGATCCGGGGGTAGCCGCGGTAGCCGGCGATGTTCTCGCCGACCGTCCGCCACAGCTGCTGAAAGGTGGCGACCGAGCCGGTGAAGTGCAGGCCGGCGAGCTCGGGGTGGCGCAGCGCCACCGCGGAGACGGCGCGGCCGTTCCCGGTGACCATGTTGATCACGCCGGGCGGGAGGCCGGCGGCCTCCAGCAGGCGCATCGTGTGGTGGGCGGCGAGCTGCTGCGTCGGGGACGGCTTCCACACCACGACGTTGCCCATGATGGCGGGCGCGGTCGGGAGGTTTCCGGCGATCGCCGTGAAGTTGAACGGGGTGATCGCGAGGACGAAGCCCTCCAGCGGCCGGTACTCCAGCCTGTTCCACACCCCCGGCGACGACAGCGGCTGCTGCTCGTGGACCTGCTGGGCGTACCGGACGTTGAACCGCCAGAAGTCGATCAGCTCGCAGGCGGCGTCGATCTCGGCCTGCTGCACCGACTTGGACTGGCCGAGGATCGTCGCGGCGTTCAGCGTGGCCCGCCACGGCCCGGCGAGCAGCTCGGCGGCGCGCAGGAAGATCGCGGCGCGGTCGTCGAAGGACATGGCCCGCCAGGCGGGCGCCGCCTCCCGCGCGGCGGCGATGGCCTCGGTGACGTCCGCCTCGGTGGCCTCGCCCATCCGGCCGAGGACGTGCCCGTGGTCGTGCGGCTCCACGACGTCGACGGGGGTGCCCGCCCCCATCCGCCGCTCGTCCCCGATCGCCATGGTCAGCTCGGTCTGCGCGCCGCCCAGCTCCTTGATCCTGGCTTCCAGCGCGGCCCGCTCGGGGCTTCCCGGCGCGTACGTCCTGACCGGTTCGTTCATCGGAACCGGCACGGTGGTGACGGCGGCCATCTGACGTCTCCCTGCGATCCGACGGCATAGTCCGACGTGCCGAGGGACCTACCCCGCGCCGGGGCCGCTAGTCGAGCAGGTGGGCGAGTTCCTGGGTGGCGTACCAGAGGAGCTCGTGGCCCTCGGCGCCGTCCACGGTGAAGCGGGCGTCGTCGTCGCCGGCGTCGGCGGCCGCGAGGGCCTGCACGGCGGCGGCGATGTCGGGGACGGCGTCCGGGTCGTCCACATGGCCGGAGGCGATCCGCTTCCACGGGACGGGGGCGGCGAGCTCGACGAGGGCCCGCTCCCCGTTGCCGAGGGCCGCGTCGCCGCGCGCCCAGGCGACCTGGTCGTCGGGGACCTCGGCGGCGAGCACGACGCGGCGGCGCGGGGCGGACGGGTCGGCGGCGAGCAGGCGCAGCGAGGCGCGGGCGGCGGCGGACATCGCCGCGTACTCCAGCTCCTCCAGGTCGCCGCCCGCGTACCACTCGCGCAGCGCGGGCGTGACCGCGTGGGCGGCGAGCGGCGCGGGGCCGATCTCCCGGGCGGTGTGGACGCCGGCGAGCAGCGTGAGCGTGGACGGCAGGTAGACGCGCATGACGGTCAGCAAGTCTGCCAGACGGTCAGGGCAGCAGGTCCATTCCGCGCAGTTCGGCGATCGTGGTGTCGGGGGCGGTGTGCAGGATGCCGCGGATGCCGAGCGACTCGGCGGCGCGGACGTTGTGCTCGATGTCGTCGATGAAGACGCACTCGGCGGCGGCCAGGCCGAGCAGGTCCAGGGCGTGCCGGAAGATCCGCTCGTCGGGCTTGCGCATCCCGACCTCGCAGGAGATGACGACCGCGTCGAAGAGCTCGGCGAACAGGTCGCGGGGGTACTCGTTGCCCCAGGAGTTCGACAGCAGGGCGGTGCGGGCGCCGGTGGAGCGGACCGCGCGCAGCGCGTCGTACATGGGCTCGACCGGGGCGAACGCGCCGAACATGCGGGTGATGAGCCCGGCGGCCTCCACCGGGTCGCCGTCGACGGTGAGCAGCTCGGCCGCGAGGAGCCGCTCAAACTCGGCGGTGGGCAGGGAGCCGTCCTCCAGGCCGTGGATGGGGTTCGTCCCGGCACCGTCGTAGGCCTGCTTCACCCAGGCGCGCATGACGGTCTTGTAGCGCTCGACGTCGATGCGGTCTGCGGCGAGCCAGACCTGGATTGCGTCGGCCAAGGGGGAGGTGAGGACGCCGCCCCAGTCGATGATCACAGCTTTGACGCTCACGCGCCGATGGTAGGCGATCCCCGGCGAATCGACCGAATCCCGTTCTGTCAGAATGCCGCCCATGGACTTCGAACTCAGCCCGAAGGCACGCGACTACCGGGACCGCCTCCAGGAGTTCATGGACGCGCACGTGTACCCGGCCGAGCCCGTCTACGCCGCCTGGCGGGCGGAGAACGACCCGCACGCGCTGCCGCCGGTCGTCGAGGAGCTGAAGGCCGAGGCGCGCCGGCGCGGCCTGTGGAACCTGTTCCTGCCGGACGTGTCCGGGCTGTCGAACCTGGAGTACGCGACGCTCGCCGAGCTGACCGGGCGCTCGCCGGACCTCGCCCCGGAGGCGGTCAACTGCGCGGCGCCCGACACGGGGAACATGGAAGTCCTGCACATGTTCGGGACGGACGAGCAGAAGGAGCGCTGGCTCAGGCCGCTGCTGGACGGGGAGATCCGCAGCGCGTTCGCGATGACCGAGCCCGAGGTCGCCTCCTCCGACGCCACCAACATCACCACCTCGATCGTCCGGGACGGCGACGAGTACGTGGTCAACGGCCGCAAGTGGTTCATCACCGGCGCCGCCGACGAGCGCTGCAAGATCTTCATCGTGATGGGCAAGACCGACCCGGAGGGGCCGGCGCACCGGCGGCAGTCGCAGGTGCTCGTGCCGCGCGACACCCCGGGCGTGACGGTCGTCCGGCACCTGCCCGTGTTCGGCTACCAGGACCAGCACGGCCACTCGGAGATCCTCTTCGAGGACGTCCGGGTGCCCGCGTCCAACCTCCTCGCGGCCGAGGGCGACGGGTTCATGATCGCGCAGGCCCGGCTCGGGCCCGGCCGCATCCACCACTGCATGCGGGCGCTCGGCATGGCGGAGCGGGCGCTGGAGCTCATGTGCCGCCGCGCCCTCTCCCGCGAGGCGTTCGGCGGGCCGCTGGCCAGGCAGGGCGTCGTCCGGGAGCAGATCGCCGAGTCGCGGATGGCGATCGAGCAGGCCCGGCTGCTGACCCTCAAGACCGCCTGGCTGATCGACCGGCACGGCGCCAAGGGCGCACGGACGGAGATCGCCGCGATCAAGGTGGTCGTGCCCCGCATCACGCACGAGGTGCTCGACCGGGCGATCCAGGTGCACGGCGCCGCCGGCGTCTCCGACGACACCCCGCTGGCCGCGATGTACTCCTGGGTCCGCGCCATGCGCATCTTCGACGGCCCCGACGAGGTCCACGTCCGCACCGTCGCCCGCCAGGAACTACGCCGCCACGAAACCTGACCCGACCGCCGCAGTGCCCGCCGCCGGCGGGCACTGCGCACAACCCCGGCAGCCCACCTCCTTCACCGACTCGTGTCCCGACCACATCAGCCATCCGCCGCAACCCCGCGACGACCCCAACGGTTGCGATCGCGTCCGAAGGCAGGTTCGAGCGGAGCGAGAACCTGATCGCGCAGCGAGCCGCCAAGGCGAGACGGAGCGATGCAGCGATCGCCCCGCGTTTCCCGACGATGGAGGGCCGCCAGGCCCGAAGGAGGAGGGGGATGCAGTAGGCACTGCTACGCCGATCTAAGCCTCTGCAGGGCTTCGCGGACGCCGCCGTCGGTTTCCTCCAGGACCATCGTGGCGCGGGACGCGGGGACCTCGCCTAGCAGGGAGACCAGCGCGACGCGGGTGTTGCCGCCCGCTTCGGACAGCGCGTTCTCGCAGGTGCGGGCGTCCATCCCGGTCGCCTCGGTGAGGATGCGCACCAGCCGGGCCCGCAGCTTGGCGTTCAGCGCGTTCACGCTGACCATCAGGTTGGAGTAGGTGCGCCCCATCCTGATCATCAGGGTGGTGGAGAAGGAGTTGAGCACCAGCTTGGTCGCGGTGCCCGCCTTCATCCGGGTGGACCCGCTGATCACCTCGGGTCCGGTGGCGAGCCCGATGTGCACCTCCACCTCGGCCCCGTACGGCGTGTGCGGGTTGCAGCTGATCAGCGCGGTGCGCGCCCCGACCGCGGCGGCGGCGCGCAGCGCCCCCACCACGTACGGGGTGCGGCCGCTCGCCGCGATGCCGATCGCGACGTCGCCCGGCGCGACGTCGCGGGCGTCCCGGCGGCCGAGCTCGACGTCGTCCTCCACGTCGGAGACGGCCTGCGACAGCGCGCCGGGGCCGCCGGCGTGGTGCGCCACGACCCGGCCCCAGATGCCGAACGTCGGGGGGAGTTCGGCGGCGTCGAGCACCGCGAGCCGGCCGGAGGTCCCGGCGCCGAAGTAGTGCACGCGGCCGCCCGCGCGCAGCGACTCCACGGCGAGGTCGACCAGCCGGGCGACCTCGGGCAGGACGGAGGCGACGACCCTCGGCACGGTCGCGTCCTCAGAGTTGATCAGGCGTAGCACCTCCATGGTCGGCAGCGTGTCGACGTCGAGGGTCCGGGGGTTCCGTCCCTCCGTGGGGAGCTCGCAATCGATCACCGACGCCTCCGGTCGGGTCGCACGGTCCGTCCGCGGACCGCCTCGTACGTGGCTTCGAGGGCCTTGCGGGTAGACCCGTAGGTGCGCTGCGCAACTCCGACGAAGAGACAGTCCACCACCGTGAGCTGCGCCAGCCGGCTGGCGGTGGCGCCCGAGCGGAACGTCGTCTCCCGCGCGGCGGTCGTCAGGATCAGGTCCGCGACCTCCGCGATGGGGGATTTCGGGAAGTTGGTGAGCGCGACGGTCTTGGCGCCCCTGGTCTTGGCGACCTCCAGCGCGTCGATGGTCTCCACGGTGGCGCCGGTGTGCGAGATGCCGATCGCCACGTCGCCGGCGTTCAGCACGGCGGCGCTGGTCAGCATGATGTGGGCGTCCGCCCAGGCGGAGCAGACCCGGCCGATGCGGTGCAGTTTCTGCTGGAAGTCGGCCGCGACGAACGCGCTCGCGCCGACGCCGTAGACGTCGACCCGGTCGGCGGCGACGACCGCGTCCACGACCTGCTCCAGCATCTTGATGTCGAGCTGGGCGGCGGTCTCCTCGACGGCCCGCGCGTCGGCGAAGGTGACCTTCTCCACGATCTGCTCTAGCGAGTCGTCTGGGCTGATGTCGCTGCCGATGACCCGGCCGCCGGTGGCGCTCTGGGCCCGTCCCGCCTCGGTGGCGAGGGTCAGCCGCAGCTCTGGGTAACCATGGAACCCGATCGCCCTGCAGAACCTGATGACGGTCGTCTCGGAGGTGCCGCAGTTCTGGGCGAGCTCGGTGATGGTCGAGTTGGCGACCCCTTCGGGGTCGTCGATGACGCGTTGAGCGACTCTTCGCTCGGCGGGGGGCAGCGAGGGAAGCAGCGAACGGACCCGCACCACGGTGCTCAGCGGCGTGGCGTCCTTGTCCTTGCCCGCCGCGTCGTCCCGTGGCGCAGCGGGCTCCCCCGTGATCCCCCGCTCGGGGCCCCGACCGGGGCCGATGGGTTTCCTCATGGAGGAAATTTTCTTACGCGCAGGATGTCACGTCAACGTTAGGAAAGGCTACGGTCGCCATGTGTTGACCCATTTGGCCGGTCCTTACGTGGTCGGTATCGACGCGGGTGGCACGAAGACCCGCTGCGTCGTGCTGACGCTCGGGGGAGCCCTGGCCGGTTCCGGCACCGGCCCAGGGGCCAACCCCAACTCAGGAGGCGACACCGCGGGGGCGCTGACCACCGCCCTGCGGGAGGCGCTCGGAGACCTCGACCGTACCCACATCCTCACCGGCGTGTTCGGCATCGCCGGCGCCGGCTCGGCCGGCCGGCCCGCCGCCGTCGCGGCGGCCCGGCGGGCCTGGCAGTCCGTCGGGCTGCGCGGCTCGCCCGCGGTGGTGACCGACATCGCGGTGGCGTTCGCCGCCGGAACCAGCGAGCCCAAGGGCATCGTGGTGTTCTCCGGCACGGGCGCCGGCGCGGCGGTCATCAACGACGGCGCGATCGTGCAGCGCGCGGACGGCTACGGCTGGCTCGTCGGGGACGAGGGTTCGGCGGTGTGGCTCGGGAAGGAGGCCGTCCGGGCCGCGCTCGCCGCGTACGACGGCCGCGGCTCCCCGACGCTGCTCACCGACTCGGTCCCCCGGGCGCTGCTCGGCGCCACCGTGGTCGCGGAGATCGACTCGGAACGGCGAAGACCCCGCCACCCAAGGGCGCTGGCCATGGCCGGCGCCCCTTCGCCGTCACCGGGCTCCGTGGTGCCGCAGGCCGCGGCGCTCTCCGCCGGAGGAGGCTCCTCCGGCGGGCGCGCCTCGGGCACCGCCGTCCTGTCGCCCGAGTCCGCCTATCCGCCGTCCGCCCGCTATCCCGCCCCGGGGGGCGGGGCGCCCTGCCATCCGGAGACGCCCGGGACCCCGCCCAATCCCCGGCTCGCCCAAGCGATCATCAAGGAGGTCTACGGCCGCCCGCCGGCGGCGCTGGGCCGGCTCGGCCCGGTGGTGGCCGCCGCCGCGGCCGCCGGCGATCCCGTGGCCAGGCGCATCACCGACGAGGCCGCGCAGTGGCTGCTGGCCGACGTCGACGCGGTGCGCCCGGCCCTGTCCGATCCCTGCGCACCGGTCGTCATGCACGGCTCGGTGCTCCGTGAAGGCCCCGTCGCCGAGGCCGTCCGCTCCGGACTGCGCGCCCGCTTCGCCGAGCCGCCGCGCAGCGCCGGCGACGGGGCCGTCGGCGCGGCCGGGATGGCGTTGCGCCGCCTCGGCCACCCGCTGCCCGGCTGAGCCGTCCCCGCCGCCGCGGCGGAGGGCCCGCCCGCCTCCGGCCCGGCCGTCCCGACCCGGCCCGGCCCGGCCCGGCCGCCAGGTTCATCGCGATGGACCCCGCTGAAGATCCGCAAACACCTGCGATCCAGGGGTCCATCGTGATTAAGCTGTTACCACGGTGGTGACAGAGCCGTGGGAGCGGTCCCGATGGGGCCGTGTCCCGCGGGACCACCGGCCACAGACGTGGCTCTACAGATTCGGCTGCAACCACTCAGCAGCGTCGTCCGCGCGGGATGCTCCACGACCCGCATGCGCCCCCTGCCCGGGCGCATGCCCACGCATGCCCGCCCCTGTGCTCCCTGGCCCGGACGACGGCCGACTCCGTACTCCACGTCGAACGAGGTCCCATGCACTCCCTGCCCAGGGCGCGCCGTCTCCGGCCCGCCCTCACCCGCCTGCCTCGCGCCGTCCGCACCCGGCTGCGGCCGGGCCGCACCGCGATCGTGATGATCACCACAACGGTCGTCCTGGCCGCCGCCACCGTCGTCGTCGCCTACATCCGGACGCCGGTGCCGACGCAGCCGCAGGACGGCGTCACCGACCAGGGCTCCGCGGTCTACTACGCCGACGGCCGCACGCCGCTGTTCCGCCTCGGTGCCAACCGGGAGAACGTCCGGCACGACCAGATCCCCGACCGGCTGCGCTGGGCGGTGCTCTCCGCCGAGGACCGCGGCTTCTACGGCGGCCACGGCGTCTCCCCCAGCGGGACGTTCCGCGCCCTGTGGAACAACGCGTCCGGCGGCGACACGCAGGGCGGCTCGACCATCACCCAGCAGCTCGCCCGCAACTACTTCAAGGGGCTCAGCCGCGACCGGACGATGCACCGCAAGGTCAAGGAGATCTTCATCGCGATGAAGCTCGACCGGAACCGCGGCAAGGACGAGATCCTCGACCTCTACCTCAACACGATCTACTTCGGCCGGCAGACGTCCGGGGCGCAGGCGGCGGCCCGCGCCTACTTCGACAAGGACGTCTGGCAGCTCGACACCGCCGAGTGCGCCCTGCTCGGTGCGATGATCCAGCGCCCGGCGTACTTCCGGACGCAGGGCGACGGCCCCGCGGCCCGCGCGCTGCGCGCCCGCTGGAAGTACGTCCTGGACGGGATGGTCTCGATGGGCAGGCTCAGCCGGGCCGAGGCCGACCGGCAGCGCTTCCCCCGCACCCAGGACGAGTGGACCGGCGTCGGCCTGTCCGGCCAGGACCTCCTCGTCCGGCACCGGGTCGAGGAGGAGCTCGCGAGCGTCGGCATCCCGATGGACGGCGTCGTCAACGGCCGCCTGAAGATCTACACCGGGCTCGACCAGCGCTGGATGCGGCAGGCCGAGCAGGCCATGCGCGCGGCGGACGAGCCGCGGTGGCCCGGGACCGTGCACGCCGGGCTCGTCGCCGTCGACTCCCGGACCGGCGCGGTCAGGGCCCTCTACGGCGGCGACCCGAAGCGCAGCCAGATCGACTCGGTGTTCGCGCCGGTCGCGCAGGCGGGCTCCACGTTCAAGCCGTACGTGCTGGCCGCCGCGCTGCGCAAGAGGCTCAGCGTCCGGACGAGGGTGAGCGGCCGCTCCCCGCAGAAGTTCGCGCCGAACGGCGACGTCACGCCGATGACCGCGCCGGGCTACAAGGTCGAGAACGACGAGGAGATCGGCTCGCTCGGCGCGATGGACCTGGTCAAGGCGACGGCCCTGTCGGTCAACACCGGATACGTGAAGGCCGCGCTGAAGACGGGCATCCCGGACGTCCTGGAGACCGCGCGGCTGCTCGGGGTGCCCGCCTCGGCGCTCGCGCCGTTCAAGGGGCAGGCCGGGGTCGCGCTAGGCACGCCCGACGTCGCGGCCGTCACCCAGGCCGCCGGGTACGCGGCGTTCGCCAACGGCGGGACGGCCGTCGTGCCCCACCTCGTCACCAGGGTCGTCGACGCGCACGGCCGGCGGGTCCCGCTGCCCTGGGACCGGCCGGGGCGCCGGGTGCTGGACCCCGAGCAGGCGGCGCAGGCCGCCTACGCGCTGCGGGCCACCGTCAGGAGCGGGACGGGTACGCGCGCGGCGCTGCCGGATCGTGAGACCGCCGGGAAGACGGGCACCACCGAACACAACCGCGCCGCCTGGTTCGTCGGCTTCGTCCCCCAAGTCTCGACGGCCGTGGTGATCGGCAACGCGAAGGCCGCCCCGCTGCGGGATCTGCCCGGATTCGCCGGGACGGTCGCCGGGGAGAACCTGCCGGCGACGATCTGGCGGTCCTTCATGGACAAGGCCTCCCGCGACCTGCCGGCCCTGCCGTTCCCCGAGCCCGCGTTCTCCGGCGCGGCCGCGAACTGGGTCGACGCCGACCCGGCGAAGCAGAACCGGTCCGGGCAGACCCCCGGGGAGCCGAAGCCCGGCGGGTGGGACGGCGGTTCCCCTTCCACCACGCCCTCCCCCGCCGTGCCGCCGGAGCTCGCCCGCCGCAGGGCCGCCAAGGCGAAGGCCGGCGCGACCCCTGCCCCGTCCACCACCTCGCGCTGAACAGGGGAGAGTCCACGCTGAACGAGGAGACCGCTTTCTGAGCCGGGAGAGCCGCACCTGAGCCGGGGCGCCGCCGCCGAGCCGGGAGAGATCGAGTCGACAGCGGCCCCCGGGGGCGGCTACGGTCGCGGGCGTCCGATGCGACCGAGTGACCGAGACCATCCCGGGGGGCCTGGTCGGGTGCGTGCCTCACGATCCCTCGCGCTCGCGGCGGCGGTCCTGCTGGCAGGCGGGGCCGCGGGCTGCGGCGGCGGCGAGGGCGGGAAGGGCGGGCGGACGCCGTCCGCCCGCTCCGCCGCGCCCGGTTCCCCGGCCTCGCCGAGCGCGGCGGCGGACGCGTGGATCCCCGGCCGGGTGGCGAAGATGAGCGTGCCGGAGAAGGTCGGGCAGCTGTTCGTGCCGACCTTCTCCAGCCGCGCCGACGCGCTCGCGAAGATCAGGAAGTACCGCGTCGGCGGGCTGATCTACTTCCCCGGCAACATCGGGAGTCCGGCGCGGACGGCGGCGCAGTCCAACGCGCTGCAGAAGGCCTCGGAGATCCCGCTGCTGCTCGGCGTGGACGAGGAGCAGGGCATCGTGTCGCGGACGCCGTTCGTCACGACGTTCCCCGGCAACATGGCGCTCGGCGCGACCCGCAGCCCGGCCGACGCGCGCGCCGCCGCGCAGGTCACCGGCGCCGAGCTGCGCGCGGTCGGCATCAACCTCGACTACGCGCCGGACGCCGACGTCAACGTGAACCCGCGCAACCCCGTGATCGGGCTGCGCTCGTTCGGGTCCGACCCCGCCCTGGCGTCCACGCTGGTGCAGGGCGCGATCGGCGGCTTCCAGGCGGCCGGGGTCGCGGCGGCGGCCAAGCACTTCCCCGGCCACGGCGACACCGCCACCGACAGCCACACCGGCCTGCCGGTGATCCGGCACTCGCCGCGGACGTGGGAGAAGCTGGACGCGCCCCCGTTCAAGGCGGCCGTCGCGGCGGGCGTCGACCTCATCATGACCGCGCACATCGTCGTCCCGAAGCTCGACAGCTCGGGCGACCCGTCCACGCTCTCCAAGACGGTCCTGACGGGGCTGCTGCGCGAGAAGCTCGGCTACCAGGGCGTCATCACCACCGACTCGCTGGAGATGGCCGGGGTCCGCGAGAAGTACGGCGACGCCGCCGTCCCGGTCCGGGCGATCAACGCGGGCGCCGACCAGCTGCTCATGCCCCCGGACCTGCCGCGCGCCTACGACGCGGTGGTGAAGGCCGTCCGGACCGGGAAGATCACGCAGAAGCGGCTGGACGAGTCGGTGACGCGGATCCTCCGGCTCAAGCAGCGGCGCGGCCTGTTCCAGGGGACGGCCGCCGATCCGGCCAAGGCCGCGGCGGCCGTCGGCACGCCCGCGCACAAGGCGACCGCGCGGCGGGTCGCCGAGCACGCGGTCACCCTCGTCCGCAACGACGGCGGCCTGCTCCCGCTCAAGGGCAGGAAGGTCGCCGTGTCCGGGCCGGACAGCGGCCGGCTGCTTGCGGCGCTGCGCAGGCAAGGGGTCGCGACGGCGGCGCCCGGCTCGGCCGACGTCACGGTGCTGACCACCGTGAACGCGGGGGCGGCGACCGCGTCCCGGATCCGGGCGCTCGGGTCCAGACCGGTGGTCGTCGCCGCGCTCGGCCGCCCCTACGACCTCGACTCGGCGGGCGGCGCGAAGGCGGCGCTCGCCACCTACTCCTCCAGCCGGGTGTCGGTGGACGCCCTGGCCAAGGTGCTGAGCGGGGCGGTGAAGCCCACGGGCAGGCTGCCGGTGCCCGCGGGCGGAAAACCCGCCGGGCACGGGTTGGGCTACCGGTAGGCGGCTCCCCGTAGGGAGTGCCATGGACGCGAAGGCCGGTCGGCTGGGAGGATCGGGCCGCCTTCGCGCCCCCAGGAGGTCTTCGTGCGCGCCCGCCGGTTCGTCGCCGCCCTGACACTGCTCCCGCTGCTGGCGGGGTGCGGGGGCGGGAACGAGGTCACGATGCCGCCGCTCACCCCCGAGCCCGGCGACTCCCGTCCCGCCCCCGACGCGTCCGCCTCCGCCGCACCGCAGCGACGGACGCTCCCGGCACGGATGGCGCTCTACAAGTACCTGCGCGGGGTCGCGGTGGGGAACGTCAAAGCGTGCGCGTACCTGGCGCCCGCCTACGAGCGGCGCGTGTTCGGCGGGCCCGGCCGCTGCCGTTCGGGGCTCGGCAGGGTCCGCGCGAAGCTGCGCCCGCAGGACCTCGCGGCGCTGCGCGGCGTGACCGTCCCGGCCTGCCAGGTGGGCCCGGGCGGCGCGGACTGCACCGTCCGGTTCGAGGACCTGCGGTGGAAGGGCGCACCCGCCCGCCCCGGCGGCCTGCTCGCCGCGAGCTTCGTCCTGCGCAGGAACGGCGCGCGCTGGCAGGTCGCGGGCTGACCCCGGCTCAGAGCCCGAGGTCCGCCAGCCCCGGCAGGTGGGCGCGGGCGGCCTCCCTGGCCTGCTCGGCGGTCCGGGCGGCGCGGGCCGCCTCCGCCGCCGCGCGGCACTGCTCCAGGGTGTGCCGCGCCAGCGCGGCCCGCACCAGCGGGAGGGACGGCGCGCTCATCGACAGCGACGTCACGCCGAGCCCCACCAGCACGCAGGCGAGCGCGGGATCGCCCGCCGCCTCCCCGCACACCCCGCACGGGACGCCCGCGCCGGCCGCGGGGGCGACCAGGTCGAGGACGGCGGGCTGCCACGGGTCCTGGAGGTGCGCGAGGCCGCCGACCTGCCGGTCCGCCGCGCACGCGTACTGGGTGAGGTCGTTGGTGCCGATGCTGAAGAACTCCACCTCGGGCGCGAGGTCGCGGGCGCGCAGCGCGGCGGCCGGCACCTCGATCATGACGCCGGGATGCGCGACGCCGGCCTCGCGGCAGGCGGCGGCGAAGGCGGCGGCCTCGTCGGCGTCCGTCACCATCGGCGCCATGACCTGCAGCTTGGCGCTGAGACCGGCGGCGGCGCGGGTCAGCGCCGCGAGCTGGGAGGCCAGCACGTCAGGGTGCCGGCGCATCATCCGCAGGCCGCGCTCGCCGAGCGCCGGGTTCGGCTCGTCGCCGGGAGCGGGCAGGAACGCCAGCGGCTTGTCGGCCCCGGCGTCGAGCGTCCGGACGACCACGCGGCCCTCCGGGAACGCCTCCAGCACCTTCCGGTACGCCTCCTCCTGCTCCTCGTCGGACGGCGGCGCCGCCCGGTCCAGGAACAGGAACTCCGTCCGGTACAGGCCGACGCCCTCGGCGCCGTTCGCCAGCGCGGCCTCCACGTCCTTCGGACCGCCGATGTTCGCCAGCAGCGGGACCGCATGCCCGTCGCCGGTGGCGCCGGGACCGGTGGACTCCTGGAGCGCGGTCGCGCGGGCGGCGGCAGCGGCCCGCGCCGTGGCCACCTCGGCCTCGGACGGGTCGGGCCGCACCGTCCCCGCCGCGCCGTCGACCAGGACGCGCGTCCCCTCGGAGAGCGCGGTCGCGCCGGGGAGCGCGACCACCGCGGGGACGCCCATCGTCCGGGCCAGGATCGCGGTGTGGCTGGTCGGGCCGCCCTCCTCCGTCACGAACGCGACGACCTGCGCCGGGTCGAGGACGGCCGTGTCCGCGGGGGCGAGGTCGCGGGCGACGAGCACGAACGGCTCGCCGGACTCGGGGACGCCCGGCACCGGGAGGCCGAGCAGCCGCGCGATCGCGCGGTCGCGGATGTCGTCGAGGTCGGTGACCCGCGCGGCCATGTACTCGCCCGCCCCGGCGAGCATCTCCCGGTAGACGCCGAACGCCTCGAACACGGCGCGCGCCGCCGCCGTCCCCTCGACGATCTTGGCACGGACGCCGTCGGCGAGGCCGGGGTCGCGGGCCATCAGCGCCTGCGCGTTCAGCACGTCGCGCCCGTCGGTGTTGCCGGCCGCGGCGGCGCGTTCCCCGCGCTCCTCCAGGTCGGCGGCGACGGCCTCCAGCGCGGCCAGGGCGGAGTCGCGCTCGGCGTCGGCGTCGCCGCCGTGCCGCGACCCGGCGGGCGGCTCCGGGACGGCCCCGGCGATCGTGCGCACCGGCCCGACCCCGACGCCGGGGCTGACGCCCGCGCCCTGCATCACCTGGCCCACGTCACGCCCCCTCTGGCTCCGGGGTGGACAGCAGCTTCTCCAGGTCGTCGAGCAGCTCGTCGGCCCCCTCGCCCTCGGCGGACAGGACGACCTCCTCGCCGTGCCGCGCGTCGAGCCCGAGCACGGCGAGGATGCTCTTGGCGTTCACCGGGGCGCCGCCGCGCTTGGCCACCGTCACGTCCATCGGGGCCTTGGCCGCCGTCTGGACGAACAGCGCGGCCGGCCGCGCGTGCAGCCCCACCCTGGACTCGATCTTGACGTTGCGCTCGGTCACCGCACACACTCCCAATCAGCTCGTTACCGTCCGGAGCACCCGCAGCGCGGGGCCCGGCACGACGTCCACTTCCATGAAATCGGCCACCACGTGGTCGGCCTTGGCCAGCGCGCCCACCGACTGGGTGGTGATGACGCCGACGCACGTCATCCCGGCCGCCTTGACGGCCGCCACGCCCGCCGGGGCGTCCTCGAACCCGATCGCCTCCTCCGGCGGGACGTCCAGGTCGCGCGCGGCGGCCAGGTACCCCTCCGGATGCGGCTTGCCCGTGACCACGTCCCCCGCCGTCACCACGAGGTCGAGCAGGGAGCGGACGCCCAGTTCGTCCAGCAGCCGCTCGGCGTAGGGCCGCTGCCCCGAGGTCACGACCGCCAGCGGCACGCCCGCGTCCGCCAGCGACCGGACGAGGTCGACCGCGCCGGGGACGGGGGCGACGTCCGGCATCCCCGGCAGCGACTCGTAGGAGATCGCCTGCTCGAAGAGCTCCTCGACGGTCCGGCCGGGGAACAGGTGCGCGAGGTCGGCCAGCACCTCGTGCCCGCGCCGCCCCGCGAACGAGCCGATCAGGGTCTCGTCGTAGGGGACGCGGTGCGCGTCGAACAGCCGCGACCACATCACGCGGTTGCGCGGCTCGGTGTCGATGAGCGTGCCGTCGAGGTCGAAGACGGCCGCGCCGAGACCGATCACCGCCATGTGCTCAGCTCCATGTGAAGAGTTCGGCCCCCTCCGTCACCTCGCCGGACTCGCGCACGTCCGACAGGGCGTCGGCGCCCGCGTCCAGGGCGACGACCGCGCAGATCGGCGAGCGGCCGCCCGCCTCGATCACGGCCGGGTCCCAGCCGACGACCGGCTGCCCGGCCGTGACCTCGTCGCCCTCGGCGGCCAGGAGCGCGAACCCCTGCCCCTTCAGCTTGACGGTGTCGATGCCGAGGTGGACGAGGACGCCGTGGCCCTCGGCGTCCACCACGACGTACGCGTGCGGATGCAGCTTGACGATCTTCCCGGTGACGGGCGCGATGGCGTGGCCGGGGCCGCGCACGGGGTCGACGGCCGTGCCCGGGCCGACCATGGCCTGGGCGAACACCGGGTCCGGGACGCCGGCGAGGCCGACGACCCGGCCGGCGACCGGGGACAGTACTCGGGTCATCAGAGGGGTTCCCTTGGTCGGTCGAGGAGGTCCTGTCAGTCCAGGATGTCCTCGATGTCGCTGGCGATGGTGTCGGCCTCCGGGCCCACGACGACCTGCACGACGGTGCCGCTGCGCATGACGCCGTACGCGCCCGCCTTCTTCAGCGCCGCCTCGTCGACCTTTCCGGCGTCGGAGACCTCGGTGCGCAGCCGGGTCGCGCACGGCTCGATCTCCACGATGTTGTCGGCCCCGCCCAGGGCGGCGACGATGGCCTCGGCCTTGTCCATGTTCTTACTCTCTTCTCGGTCTTCTCGGGGTGGGGGTCGCGGACTTCAGTCCGTCTGGGTCACCTTGTTGAGCCCGCGCGGGACGTCGGGGTCGATCCCGAGCCGGCGGGCCAGGTTCTCGACCATGATCTGGCCGGGGACGATGAGGCCCAGCGGCGCCACCCACTCGGGAAGGCCGGGGCCCGGCAGCGCGGCCGTGCACGCCCGCGCCAGCTCCGCGCCGCCGCCGACGCCGAACGCCTGGGCACCGGCGCCGCGCACCCGCCTGGCCAGCGCGACGGTGCCGGGCAGCGTCGGGCCGGAGTCGGCGGCGACCAGCAGCGCCGGGGTCTGCGCGTCCACGACCGCGATCGGGCCGTGCAGCAGGTCGGCGTACGACAGGCCCATGGCGTGCAGGTAGCACGCCTCCTTGATCTTCAGCGCCAGCTCCAGTGCGGTGCCGAACGCGATGCCGCGCCCGGACACCACCGTACCCGGGACCTTCGCCAGCTCCTCGACGATCTCCGGCAGGGCGGGCGACGCCTCGGTCAGCTCCACCATCCGGGCGACCTCGTCGGGGACGCGGCGCAGGTCGTCCTCGGCGACGTCCGCGCCGAGCCCGAGTCCCAGCACCGACAGCGCGGCGAGCTGCGTCGTGTAGGTCTTGGTGGCCGGGACGGCGATCTCGGCGCCCGCCCGCGTGACCAGCGCGACCTCGGCGGCCTCGGCGAGCGGCGACCCGGCGCCGTTGGTGACCGCGACCGTCCGGGCGCCGCAGTCGCGCGCCCACTCGAGGGTCTCGACGATCTCCTCGGTCTTGCCGGACTGGCTGATCGCCACGGCCAGCACGCCGGACAGGTCCAGCCGGCGCCGGTAGGCGGTCGCGATGGACGGCGCGGCCAGCGTGGCCAGCCGCCCGGCGTGCGACTCCGCCAGGTAGCGCCCGTACACCGCGGCGTTGTCGGACGACCCGCGCGCGATGAACAGCACCTGCCGGGTCTCCCGTGCCAGCGCCGCGATGTCCGGCGTGCGCGGGAGGAGCGCGTCGATCGTCCGGCGCAGCGCGTCCGGCTGCTCGCCGATCTCGGCGCGCATCTGGGTTGTCATGATCCCCCTCCGAAGACTTCCTGCCCGTTGACCCACGTCGCATGCGCCCGGTGGTCCGGCCCCAGCCAGACCAGGTCGGCCGCCGCGCCGGGGGCGATCCGGCCGAGGTCCGGCCGGCCGACGAGGTCGGCCGGGATCCGGGTCGCGGCGTCCACCGCGGCGGCGGCGCCGACCCCGAGCGCGATCGCGTTGCCGACCGCCTCGTCCAGCCGGAGGCCGGATCCGGCGATGGTGCCGTCGGCGCGGAGCGGCGGGCCCTGCTCGGGCATGGTGATGGGCTCGCCGCCGAGGTCGTAGGCGCCGGGGGGCATCCCGGCGGCCGAGGCCGCGTCGGTGACGAGCACGACCCGTCCCGCCGCGGCCCGGAAGACCAGCGTCGCCACCTCGGGCGCGACGTGGTGCAGGTCGAGGATGAGGCCGGGGCTCAGCCGCTCGTCGATGAGGGCCTGCACGGCCACGCCCGGGTCGCGGTGGTGGACGCCGGTCTGCGCGTTGAAGATGTGGGTGACCTTGCGGGCGCCGGCGTCGGCCGCGGCGGCGACCTGCGCGGCGGTCGCGTCGCTGTGCCCGACGCTGACCAGCACGCCGGCCGCGGTCAGAGTGCGGATCGCCTCCAGCGCGCCGTTCCGCTCGGGCGCGAGCGTGACCAGCTTGACGAGGCCCGTCTCCAGCAGGGTCTCGATGTCGCCGGGCAGGGGGTCGGTGAGGTGCGCGGCGTTGTGCGCGCCCTTGCGCTTCTCCGACAGGAACGGGCCTTCGAGGTGGACGCCGAGCACGCGCGTCCCGGCGGGCAGGCCCGGCAGCAGATCGCGGGTGCGGCGGAGCGCCTCGGCCTGCGTCCGCACCGGCGCCGTGATGAAGGTGGGGAGGAACGCGGTCACACCGGTCTCGGGGAGGCGGGACACCACGGTGTGCCAGGCGGCCTCGTCCGCGTCCACCATGTCGTGGCCGAAGTACCCGTTCACCTGGAGGTCGACGAGCCCGGGCGCGAGGAGGCCGTCGGGCAGGTGGACGTCCGGCGCGCCCTGCGGACGCCCTTCGCCCGCCTCCGCGATCACACCGTCCGCCACGCGGACGTATCCCGGGGACACGACGCGGTGCGGACCGCCCGCCGGGGTGAGGATCATGCGGTCGGCCGTGATCAGCAGTGATGCCATGGGGGCGCGCTCTCTGTGACGCGATGATCGCGGATGGTTTCCTGCGGATTCCAACTGGTCTAGTCCGGACTAGACCAGTACGCACCATACTCCACGAATCCGAGCGAGATGAAGATGCGGAACGCAACTTCATCCGACCCCGAGCCGACCCCGAGTCGGCACCGCGAGGCCCGCGCGCCGGCACGTGACGAAGGGCGTCCGGGACGGGCCCGCCCGCCGTGTCGAACCGGAGGCGCCGTCCGACGTCCTGGCCTGACCTGCGGCTTTGCCGATCTTGACGTCGTCGCGGCGTGATCGGGCCGTTACGAATTCGTGCATTGACATGCGTTTCGATGCTGTGGTCTAGTCCGGCCTAGACCAGTACGAACCAAATCGAACACCGTCGAAGCAGCACCGTCACAGCCCCGATCCCGCCAACCCCACCGTCGAGACCCGGCGCATCCCATCGATCCGGCCACCGGCCATCGAGGACACCCCCGTGACCACCATCGACCCGCACAGCCCGGTACCGAAGTACTTCCAGCTCCGCGCGATCCTGCTCGACCTCATCGAGAGCGCGGAACTGCCCGTCGACGCCCCGATCCCCTCGGAGCGCGAGCTGTGCGTCCGGTACCAGCTGTCCCGCATGACCGTCCGGCAGGGCGTCGACCAGCTCGTGTCCGAGGGGCGGCTCTACCGCGTCCCCGGCAAGGGCACCTTCGTCGCCCGGCCCAAGATCGAGATGCCGCTCCGGCTCGTCTCGTTCACCGAGGACATGTTGGCCCGCGGACTGCGGCCCGGCGCCGTCGACCTGGACCGGCGCACGGTCCCCGCCGACGCGCGGCTGGCCAGGATCTTCGACGTCGAGCCGGGCACCGAGATCCACGTCATCGAGCGGCTGCGCACCGCCGACGGCGAGCCGATGGCACTCGAACGCGCGCACATCCTGGCCTCGCTCGCACCCGACCTGCTCGACCGCAGGCTCGCCGACCGCTCGCTGTACGGCGTCCTCGAAGCGGTCTACGGGCTCGTCTTCGACGCGGGCGACCAGACCATCGACGCCAGCCTGGCCGATGCGGCCGACGCCAGGCACCTGCAGATCGCCCGGGGCAGTGCCGTGCTGCTCCTGCAACGGCGCTCCTACACCGGAGGAGTGTGCGCCGAGTTGGGCGTGTCGACCTACAGAGCGGACCGCTACCAGATCCACACGGCCCTCGGAAATCCCCCGCCGCACTCCTAATCCCCTGAGGAGGAACTCGCGATGACCGCGACAACAGTGGACTCCGCGCCGCGCCGAGGGTCGAGCGCCCTCGCGGTGCTGCAGCGGATCGGCCGCAGCCTTATGCTGCCGATCGCCGTGCTGCCCGCCGCCGCGCTGCTGCTCCGGTTCGGCCAGCCCGACATGCTCGGCGAGGACGGCCTCGGCTGGAACCGCGTCGCCGAGGTCGTCGGCGGCGCCGGCCAGGCCCTGTTCAGCTACCTGCCGCTGCTGTTCGCGGTCGGTGTGGCGATCGGGTTCGCCCGCAAGTCCGACGGCTCCACCGCGCTCGCCGCCGTGGTCGGGTACCTGGTGTTCGACCAGGTCTCCAAGATCATGTTCTCGCACAGCGACGAGCTCAAGGGCAACGTGCTGATCACCAAGATGGTGGACGGCGCGCCCAAGGAGGTCATCGACTTCGGGGCCAAGAACCCCACCGACGTCCTCGGCGGCATCCTCATCGGCGTCGTCGCCGCGCTGCTCTACCAGCGCTTCTACCGGGTGAAGCTGCCCACCTACCTGGCGTTCTTCGGCGGGCGCCGGTTCGTCCCGATCATCACGGCGGTGGCCGCCCTCGCGCTCGGCGTCGTGATCGGCTTCATCTGGCCCGTGTTCGGCAGCTGGCTGACCGACTTCGGCAACTGGATCACCGGCGCGGGCGCGGCCGGCGCCGGCATCTACGGCGTCATCAACCGCCTGCTGCTGCCGTTCGGCCTGCACCACATCCCGAACTCGCTCGTCTGGTTCGTGTTCGGCTCCTACAACGGCCCCGACGGCACCGTCCACGGCGAGATCAACCGGTACCTCGCCGGCGACCCGCACGCGGGCGGCTTCCTCGCCGGGTTCTTCCCCGTGCTGATGTTCGGCCTGCCCGGCGCGGCCCTCGCCATCTGGCGCGCCGCTCCCCCGCACCGCCGTCCCGCGGTCGGCGGCATCATGATCTCCGCCGCGCTCACCGCGTTCGTCACCGGCGTCACCGAGCCGATCGAGTTCGCGTTCATGTTCGTCGCGCCCGTCCTGTACGGCGTGCACGTCGTCCTCACCGGCATCTCGATGGCGGTCCTGGAGGCGGCCGGCGCCCAGCTCGGCTTCGGCTTCTCCGCGGGCGGCATCGACCTGCTGCTGAACGCCTCGAAGGACAACACCAAGGGACTGTGGCTCATCCTCGGCATGGGCGTCCTGTACTTCTTCCTGTACTACTTCATCTTCAAGTTCCTGATCACGAAGTTCAACATCGCGACCCCGGGCCGCGAACCCGACGACGAGGAGTCGACCGCCGTCGACGCGGAGGCCGACCCCGAGCTCGGCGGCGGCAAGAAGAAGAAGCGCAAGGGCACCGCGGAACCGCAGGAGTCCCCGGCGACCTGAGCCCCGAGCCGGGGCGGCGCGCACCCGCCGCCCCGGCTCCTCCCGAGTCCCGGGTCCTCGCACCCCGGGACTCGCTCCCGAAGGCGGCGGGACGCACTTCGCGTCCCGCCGCCTTCCGCATTCCCGCAACGAAGTGCGTTACGGGAACGGCCGTATGCGGTCAGGACGTATTTTCCACAGGCTTCGTGACTCCTGTTTCAAAAAGCGATTCAGGAGGTTCCATGGTTCGTCCGCCCAGAACCGCCGCGGTGCGGTTCCTTCGGTACCGTCCGGCGCCCGGCGTTCAGGGGGCGCTGGCGCTGCGCCCGGCGGCGGGGCCCGCGCCGCGCGGGCCCGGACTGCGGCTCGTCCGGCCGGCGGACGGGGTGGACGCGGAGGTCCAGGCCGTCGCCGAGGCCGCCGTGCGGCTCGCCGTGGAGGTCCTGGCGGGGGCACGGCCAGCGCAGCAGCTGGCCCTCGTGGCCGTCCCGGCGGTCTGCCGGGAGCTCGCCGCGCGGTGCGGCCCCGTGCCCCGCGGCGGGCGGGTCGTCCCGCCGAAGGTGCTGTCAACGCGGGCGCAGCGGCCGTCGCCCGCCGTCGCGGAGGCGGTCGCCGTGGTGGTCGTGGCCGGACGCGTCCACGCGCTGGCCCTTCGGCTGGAGCACGCGCGGGGGCGGTGGCGCTGCACGGCGCTGGAGACGACCGCCCCCTGACATGCGGAAGCGGCCTCCCGAAACCTCGGGAGGCCGCTTCGCGCGTCCTGCTCGTGCTCTCCGGCGCCCTACTTGCCCTTGTTGCGCGGGTCGCCGTGGCAGCGCTTGAACTTCTTGCCCGAGCCGCAGGGGCACGGGTCGTTGCGGTTCACGCCCGCGTACTCGTCGGCGGTCTCCTCGCTGTGGTGCTCGACGCCGCCCTCACCGTCGACGGTCGGGGCCGAGTACTCCAGCTTCTTCGGGCGCTTCGGCTCGTCGAGGCCCTTCGCCTTGATGGCGACGGCCTCCTCGGCCTCCTCGGGCTCCGCCTCGCCGGCCTTCTCCATGTCCACCGCGGTGGCGGACTTGGCGACCGACACCGGCTCGGCGCCCACGACCGGGGCCTCCGGCTGCTCCTCGACCTCGACCTCGAGGTTGAACAGGTAGCCGACCGACTCCTCCTTGATGCCGTCGAGCATCGCGTTGAACATGTCGTAGCCCTCGCGCTGGTACTCCACCAGCGGGTCGCGCTGCGCCATGGCCCGCAGGCCGATGCCCTCCTGGAGGTAGTCCATCTCGTAGAGGTGCTCGCGCCACTTGCGGTCGAGCACCGACAGCACGACGCGGCGCTCCAGCTCGCGCATGACCTCCGAGCCGAGCTCCTCCTCGCGCTTGTCGTAGGCCGCGCGGGCGTCCTCGCGGATCTTGTCGGCGAGGGTCTCGGCGTCCAGGGCGGAGATGTCGCCGCCGATGTCCTCGACCAGCTCGTCCACCGTGATCGAGATCGGGTAGAGCTGCTTGAAGGCCTTCCACAGCTTGTCGAGGTCCCACTCCTCGGCGAAGCCCTCGCCGGTGGCGCCCGCGACGTAGCCGGCCACGACCTCGTCGATCATCCGGCGGACCTGCTCGTGCAGGTCCTCGCCCTCCAGCACCTTGCGGCGCTCGGCGTAGATGACCTTGCGCTGGCGGTTCAGCACCTCGTCGTACTTCAAGACGTTCTTGCGCATCTCGAAGTTCTGCTGCTCGACCTGGCTCTGCGCCGACTTGATCGCGTTGGTGACGATCTTGGACTCGATCGGCACGTCGTCCGGGATGTTCAGCCGGGTCATGATCGCCTCGACGCGGGCCGAGTTGAACAGCCGCATCAGGTCGTCCTCCAGCGACAGGTAGAACCGGGACTCGCCCGGGTCGCCCTGGCGGCCGGAGCGGCCGCGCAGCTGGTTGTCGATGCGCCGCGACTCGTGCCGCTCGGTCGCGAGGACGTACAGGCCGCCGACGTCGACGACCTCCTCGTGCTCGCCCTTGACGTCCTCCTTGGCCTTCTCCAGCGCCTCGGGCCAGGCCGCCTCGTACTCCTCGGGCGTCTCCAGCGGCGACAGGCCGCGCTGGTGCAGCTCCAGGTCGGCGCGGAAGTCGGGGTTGCCGCCGAGCATGATGTCGGTACCGCGGCCCGCCATGTTCGTCGCGACGGTGACGCCGCCCTTGCGGCCCGCCTCCGCGACGATCGCCGACTCCTGCTCGTGGTGCTTGGCGTTCAGCACCGCGTGCGGGATGCCGCGCCGCTTGAGCATCTTGCTCAGCCGCTCGGACTTCTCCACCGACGTCGTGCCGACCAGGACCGGCTGGCCCTTCTCGTGCCGCTCGGCGATGTCGTCGACCACGGCCTCGAACTTGGCCTGCTCGGTCTTGTAGACGACGTCGGCGACGTCCTTGCGGACCATCGGCTTGTTCGTCGGGATCGGCACCACGCCGATCTTGTAGGTCTTGTTGAACTCCGCCGCCTCGGTCTCGGCCGTGCCGGTCATGCCGGACAGCTTGTTGTAGAGGCGGAAGTAGTTCTGCAGGGTGATCGTGGCGAGCGTCTGGTTCTCGTCCTTGATCGCCACGCCCTCCTTGGCCTCGATGGCCTGGTGCATGCCCTCGTTGTAGCGGCGGCCGTGGAGGATGCGGCCGGTGAACTCGTCGACGATCAGGACCTCGCCGTTCATGACGACGTAGTCCTTGTCGCGCTTGTACAGCTCCTTGGCCTTAAGCGCGTTGTTGAGGAAGCTCACCAGCGGCGTGTTGACCGAGTCGTAGAGGTTGTCGATGCCGAGCCAGTCCTCGACCTTCTCGACGCCCGACTCGGTGACGCCGACCGTGCGCTTCTTCTCGTTGACCTCGTAGTCGCCCGGCCCGTACTCGTCGACCTGCCCGGCCGTGCTGATCAGCTCGGCGCGCTTCAGCCGCGGGACGATCTTGGCGAACTCCGAGTACCACTTGGAGTTCTGCTCGGCCGGGCCGGAGATGATCAGCGGGGTGCGGGCCTCGTCGATGAGGATCGAGTCGACCTCGTCGACGATCGCGAAGTTGTGGCCGCGCTGGACGCACTCCTCCAGGCTCCACGCCATGTTGTCGCGCAGGTAGTCGAACCCGAACTCGTTGTTCGTCCCGTAGGTGATGTCGGCGCTGTAGGCCGCCCGGCGCTCGTCCGGGGTCATCTGCGGGAGGATGACGCCGACCTCGAGGCCGAGGAACTGGTGGACGCGGCCCATCCACTCGGCGTCGCGCTTGGCCAGGTAGTCGTTCACCGTGACCACGTGGACGCCCTCGCCCGACAGGGCGTTGAGGTAGGCGGGGAGCACGCAGGTCAGGGTCTTGCCCTCACCCGTCTTCATCTCGGCGATGTTGCCGAGGTGCAACGCCGCGCCGCCCATGACCTGGACGTCGTAGTGCCGCTGGCCGAGGACGCGCTTGGCGGCTTCGCGTGCGGTCGCGAACGCCTCGGGCAGCAGCTCGTCCAGGGACTCGCCGTCGGCGAGTCGCTCCCGGTACTTGTCGGTCAGCTCGCGCAACTCGGCGTCGCTCATCTCGAGGAAGTCCTCCTCGATCGAGTTGACCTGATCCGCGAGCTTCTTGAGCTTGCGCAGAGTTTTTCCCTCGCCCGCACGAAGGATCTTGTCGATGACTGGCGGCACTCTCGAAGGCTCCTTGCAGATCGTGGGTCACCGCTCCAGGCGGCGCGCACACCACACGTACGATGCCCATCGTAGGCGAGACCCAGAATGGTCTAGGTCACTCCGGAGCGCAATCCACAGCGCGCCCCGTTTGACAATCGGGGCCTCGGAGAAGATGTCCCACACCTCAGGAGGGAGCCGCTATGTCTGAAGAGTCGCACGGTTCGCACGCCGGCCGGCCCAGTTCGTGGATCGCCGTCGCCGTCATCTTCGCCGGTTTCGTGGTCGGCGGCGTCGGGCTCTGCCTGGGCCCCCTGTGGGTCATGTTCTGGGCCGGAGGCGGCATCGTCGTGCTCGGCCTGCTCGTCAGCTGGGCCGTCCACCTGTTCTCCGACGTCGTCGTAGACGCGCCCCGCGTCATTCCCGAGATCGTCGACTACTCGCTGTTCGGATCCCAGTCCTCCAAGCGTCGCGGCGGCAAGTCCGGCGAGGTCCTCGACACCCCCGTGGCCACCGACACCCAGCAGGCCCCCCACGGCTGACCGGCCCCCGGCCCCTTCGACAGCCGCCCCCGGCCCCCGGCACGCCCTCGCCGCCCGCGAGCGCCCCACCGGCCCCGGGGGCGGCTTTTGAGCTTCCCGGCCTGCCGGGCGCCGCACACTGCCCCTGTGCGGGGCCTGTAGCGGCTTGGACGGGGGTGCGGGATCAGGAGGGGGTGGCGGTCGCCAGGGCGGCGTTGAGGAGGGTGGGAGGCAGCGTGGTGCGCTCTATGCGGACGTCGTCGCAGCCGACCCACGACGCGGCGCGCCACAGGGCGGTGGCGAGCGCCGCCGCCGAAGACTCCGTGCGGGCGGCGGTGCGGGTCGCCCACGGCTCCATGGACACCTGGCGGGCGATCAGCGTGCGGCCCTCCCGGGCGGGGTCGACGCGCCCGAGGAGGCGGCCGCCCGCGAGGAGCGGCATCGCGAAGTAGCCGTGGACGCGCTTGGCCTTCGGGACGTACGCCTCAAGGCGGTGGTCGAAGCCGAACACGCGGGAGGCGCGGGCGCGGTCCCACACGAGGGAGTCGAACGGCGAGAGCAGCGCGGTGGCGTGCCTGCCCTTGGGCGGTGAGGCCAGCGCTTCGGGATCGGCCCAGGCGCGCTGGGGCCACCCCGCGACCTCGACCGGAACGAGCCCGGTCGCCTCCACCACGCGGTCGACCTGGTCCTGCTTGACCCGGTAGTAGTCGGCGAGGTCGGCGCGGGTCGCCACGCCCAGGGCCCGTCCCGCGCGGGCGACGAGGGCGGTCAGGCAGGCGTCGTCGTCCAGGTCCCGCGCCATGAGCTCGGCGGGGACCGCGCGCTCGGCGAGGTCGTACACGCGGCGCCAGCCGACCCGCTCGACGCAGACCACCTCGCCGATGTCCAGCAGCCACTCGATGCCGATCTTGTGGTCGCTCCAGTCCCACCACTCGGCGCTGGCCTTGGCGCCGCCGAGCTCCTTGGTGGTGAGGGGGCCGTCCGCGGCCAGCCGGGCGCGGATCTCGTCGCAGACGCCCTCGGGCACCTTGTGCCAGCGCCACCCCCGGCGCAGGTACGCGCGGCGCCGGAACGCGAACAGCGGCCAGTCGGCCATGGGCAGGATGGACGCGGCGTGGGCCCAGTACTCGAACGCCCCGGACCCGCCCGAACGGCGCCCACCGGTCGGCCGATCGGCGGCCGGCCCGGAGGAGCCGGTCTCCTCGGAGGGGCCAGTGTCTTCCGCACCGGACGGGCGGACCTTGGAAGGCGGACTTCCGGGCTTCGCGGCGCGGCCGTCACCCCAGTAGGCGGCCTCGATCCTGTTCCGCCCTACCGGGCCGAGGCGGGCGTAGGGCACCAGTTCGTGGGAGCGGGCCAGGACCGAGATCGTGTCGAGCTGGACGGCGCCGAGCCGTTCCAGCATCGCCGGAACGCCCCCCTTCGGGCGCGCCCCAAGGAAGCCCTGGGCGCGCAGCTGGAGCCGCCGTGCCTCGTCCGCGCTGAGTTCCACCACGCGGGCGATGCTACGGCACAACACCGACAAAACCGGATTGCCGGTGGCCGAAGGTCAGGTGATCTCCAGGAGCTTCTCGCGGACGGCGTAGACGACCGCCTCCATCCGGGAGTGGAGCTGGAGCTTCTCCAGGATGTTGCGGACGTGGTTCTTCACCGTGTTCTCGGAGATGAACAGCTCGCGGGCGATCTCCCGGTTGCCGAGGCCGCGGGCGACCAGCCGCAGCACCTCCATCTCGCGCTCGGTGAGGCGGGGCGCGGGGACCTGCTGGGTGCGCTCGTCGCTGCGCTTGGCCAGCGCGGCGAACTCGGTGATGAGCTTGGACGCCATCGACGGGCTGATCAGCGACTGGCCGCCGTGCACGGCGCGGACGGCCTGCGGGACCTCGTCAATGGAGATCTCCTTGAGCAGGTAGCCGCTGGCGCCGGCCTTGATCGCCTCGAAGAGGTCCTCCTCCTCGTCGCTGATGGTCAGCATGACGATCTTCGCGCTGGGCGCCGCGTCCTTGATCGCGGTGCACGCCTCGATGCCGCTGCGGCGCGGCATTCGGATGTCCATGAGCACGACGTCCGGCAACAGGTCGCCGGCCATCTCGACCGCCTGCTGCCCGTCGCCGCCCTCACCGATCACCTCGATGTCGTCCTCGCCCTGGAGGACCATCTCCAGGCCGCGGCGGAACAGCGCGTGGTCGTCGACGATGAGCACGCGGATGGGGTCTGCCGCTCCGGTCGGCGATGCCGCCTCCCGGCCGGCGGGGGCGGTGCCGGCGCCGGTCTGGCGGGGTACCGCCGCGGCGTCGCGAGGCTCGGGATTCTCGCTCACCAGAGTCGCGGCGTGGAGGAGACGCCGCTTCCCCCTCTCACTATTCAGCGATATGGAACTGCCGGAGGGTCGTTCTCCTACGGGTGGTCCTCGGGAACTTACGGGGTCCGGGGACGAACCCGGGGGATTTCGGACCGGGGTGTCTCCCGTTCAACCGCCGCGCGCCCCGGGAGGTTCCCGGGACGCGCCGCGTCGTGGCTCGGCTCATGCGCCTTTTCAGATCATGACATGGTTCAGGCGGTCACGTGACGCGAGTACGGCATCACTCTTCGACGAGCCTGATGACCCCGTAGTCCCAGCCTCTCCTCCGGTACACGACCGAGGGGTGCCCAGTGGACTTGTCGCGGTACAGGAAGAAGTCGTGGCCGACGAGCTCCATCTCGAAGAGGGCCTGCTCGATGCCCATCGGCTCGGCCTTGTGGAACTTCTCGCGGACGACGATGGGACCGTCGCCGTCCATGGGGATGGGGACGAGGTTCTCCTCCTGCGTGATCGCCGCGGGCTCGGCCTCCTCCTCGACCTCGGCGGCCGGTGCGGCGGGCTCCGCGGGAGCGGCGGGGAACGCCTCGGGGATCGTCTCCATCGTCGCGAGCTTGGCGCGGCCCTTGCCGCCGTGGCCCTTGCGCCGCTCCGAGTCGCGGCGCAGCCGCGACTCCAGCTTGTCCAGAGCGAGGTCGAGGGCTCCGTACCGGTCGTCCGCGGCGGCCTCGGCCCGGATCACCGGGCCGCGGGAGCGGATCGTGAGCTCCACCCGCTCGCGCTGGTCGGCGAGCCGCGGGTTGCGTTCCTCGGACACCTCCACGTCCACGCGGATGACCTTCTGGTCCAGCCGCTCGATCTTGGCCAGTTTCGTGTCGACGTGCCGACGGAACCTGTCGTTGACCTCGGTGTGCCGGCCCCTGACGGTGATGTTCACGCGGGGACCCCCCTTCTCCCGGTTGCGATTCTTGCCCGCTCCGGGACCCTGGCGGCCCCGGACGGGTACCACAGGACGATGGGTCGCACCCGCCCGGCCGACCTGGTCTTCGTCCCCACATCCGCCTGCTGAGGGGCTCGCGGCGCTCTCGCCACTACTGCCCTTCTCCCGGTTAGGGGGATGTCGGATCCCCCGACGGGGCAGGACTTACCTCTAAGGCGCACCGTGATCGGTCGACGAGAAGTCGCCTTACGTGGGCCGTTTCGCCTGCGCCTGGCATCGGCTAGCCGGATCGTCTGCCGTGCCCCTGACGGGCACTGCGATCCAACGCAACCACGGACCCGGGCGGGTGCCATGTCAGGAACGCTAACCCCTTACGCCACGAATGTCAGGGGGGTGAGGCTAGGAAAAACTCACTGACCGTCATCGCCGACTGCCTCAGCGGGGTCTCCCGCCGCCCCTCCGCGGCCCCCTCACAGGCGCGGAACCCCCGTGTACGCGCCGCTTACGGGCCCAACGCCCGCCCAGGTCAGCCGGGACTGGCCTCGCGGTGAGTTTGCGAAATCTCTACTCCTCCACGTCCGAATGTGACTTGATTAACTCCACTCTTTCCCCTCACACCACACCAGTCCGACATCTTTCACTACATGGAGTCACCAGGGGCGGTGACGGGGCGTCGCCGCGATGGCGGCCGCCGCGGTCACCTCCCCTCCGGCCGCGCGCAGGGCCCGGGCGGCCTCGGCGAGGGAGGCGCCCGTCGTGACCACGTCGTCCACCAGCACGAGGCGGCGCCCGGCGACATCGGCCCGCACCTCGACGGCTCCCTTGAGGTTGGCGGCCCGTTCCTTGGCGGACAGCCCCGCCTGGTCGGCGACACGCCCCCGCTGACGC